>CAJUNZ010000001.1 GCA_910587755.1 uncultured Acetatifactor sp.
ATTGCTTCTGTTTCTTCTTCGCCAATACGGATATTGGGATATAAGATACCGTCTTTTTCTGTGTAAGTGCCACCCATTTGTTCAAATATTGATAATTCTTCTTTCTGCCTACCCATAACTTTATCCTCCAATCATCTGTTTTTATCGTGATTTTTCCGCTCTTTTAGCTGAACGATTATGAATACTTGTTTGTTTTTCATGCCAATCCCTGACCAATTTTTCTATCAGTTCCACTTTCTGCTTTGGTGTGAAATCTGCGGGAAAATACTGCGATAACGAATCTGCCCTAATCTTAATCTGTTCTCTCTGATTTGCTTTTTCCTCTCCCAAAATATCATACATTTTATCCATATCAATCCCCTCTGACTGACTCAGGCGCTTCATCCGGTTTGCCTGTGAAAGAGACGGTGTACACTGCTCCAAATCCATCACCGCATGAAGCTCATACTGTTCATCTTCTTTCAGATAAGAAAGTTCCACTGCTATGGTAAACGCTATTTTTCCTTCATCTACCATATCAAGGATTTTGGGAATAAGATTTGTCAGACGGATATACCTTGCGATCTGGTTCCGGCTCTCCCCAACCTGTTTTGCTAAAAGCTCATCCGAACGAAGTATGGGCTTTCCGTTTTCTCCCACATCCTTTGACAGCTTCGTCCCAACTTGGGACAAAGTATCAGTGAATTTCTTTCCCTGCTGCTTCATGGCTTCCAGCTTCATTTTATAGGCATAAGCTTTCTCGCTAGGCTTGATATGCTCCCGCTGTAAATTACTGTCCACCATCGCTATCGTCGCTTCTGCATCATCCATCTGCACAATCATCACAGGAACCGTGTCTATACCTGCCCATTCGCTGGCTGCTTTTCTTCTGTGCCCTGCAACGATTTCATACCCTGATCCAATTGGGTTTGGTCTTACAATCAAGGGAACAAGCACGCCCTTCTCCTCAATACTCTTCGATAATTCAAAGAGCTGCATATCATGCTCTACCTTGAACGGATGCCCTTGAAAATCATGCAGTTTGCTAATCTTTACATTTTCCGTTTGTACATTGTGGTCGAAAATCCCACATATACTCTTTTTACTTGTCTGCTCCATCTGTTTGTCCTCCTACTTTTTAATTTGATTATTAAGGTGTCTGATGAATGCTGGCAATTTTAAATCAAAAAGACCGCCTGCTCCACACCATAAGGATATAGAAAACAAGCGGTCTAAATGCGAACCAAACATTCGCATGACTTACCTATTATTCAGTTGTTGATAAAATTTTTCTGTAATGATTGAGTTTGTGAACTATACATTTTTGTGTCCACTCATACGAGTTCCATAACTACGGACACTTTAATCTCGTGAGAAATCTCTTTTTTCTTTCCAATTTCAGGTGTTCGGTTAAACTTAAAAATCCTCGCAAAGTGCGTAAATTCAAGGATTTCTACAAATCCTTCCTTTGTAGACAACATGCGACTTCCACATGCACCGTCATCCCAAATTGGTCCACACCCCTGACCTTTTTCAGTTCATATCCTCCGTCGCAGAGCACCTTCAGATCTCTGGCCAGGGTGGCAGGATTACAGCTCACATAGACCACTCTATCCGGGCGGGCTTTCAGGATTGCAGCAAGGCAGGCGCTGTCACAGCCCTTACGGGGCGGATCCACCACCACCACATCCGGCAAGGGCAGTTTCCACACAATCCCTTCCTCACCAGCTTTATCACTGCCTGTCCGTTTCCATTCCCCTACACCGCCTGCCTGCCCTTTTTCCTGCTCTTCTCTGCCTGTATCTCCCTTCACTCCCTGTCCCAGGATCTCCTCCGCTCTTCCCAGAAAGAATTCCGCATTTTCAATCCCATTCTCAGCCGCATTTCTTCTGGCATCTTCCACCGCCTGAGGTACCACTTCCACACCAAATACCCGCCCGGCGCTGCCTGCCAGAAAAAGGGAGATCGTGCCAATGCCACAGTACAGATCCCATACCACTTCCCGCCCGGTAAGACCGGCATATTCCAGTGCAAGGCTATAAAGCTTCTCTGTCTGCAGAGGATTCACCTGATAAAAGGACAGGGGTGAAATATGGAACTCAAGCTGCCTGCCCGTGTGGGGATACCCCTCCTGGGTCATATCCCGCACACAGATAACATCCGTGATACTATCCCTTCCCCACAACGGATATGTATGCTTTCCCAAAATCACATTGTCCCTTCCGGTATTGCAGTTTATAGAGATGCTCGTCATTCCCTTGATCTCTTTCAGCGCCCCTACAAACTCCTCCTGCCTGGGCAGAGACACTCTCCGGTCCCTGTTTATCACCAGACACACCATAATTTCACCGCTGTAAAAACCCTTCCGGATCAGCACATAGCGCACTAATCCCCTGCCTGTGGTTTCATCATAAACATCAACGCCGTTTCTGTGCATATACTCCAGGATGCACTCAAGTACCACCCTGTTCTCCTCCGCTCCCAGCAGACAGTCCGTATTAGGGACAATACAGTGTGTCCTTCCGGCGTAAAAACCTGCTGCCAGTTTTCCATCTCTGTCCACCCCCACCGGATACAGAGCTTTGTTCCGATAGCGGAAAGGATTCTCCATCCCCACCATGGGTTCCAGACATTCTTCCACCTGCTGCGGAGCAAACCCTCCTATACGAATCAAACTGTTTCGGATCTTATTCTCTTTAAATAGAAGCTGCCGCTCATAGGAAAGGGCCTGAAGCTGGCATCCCCCGCACTGCCTGTGACAGACGCACCTGGGTTCCACACGAAAAGGAGAAGGCACAAGCACCTTCTCCAGACGTCCATAAGCATAGTTCTTTTTATTTTTGACAATCCGGGCCTCCACCCTGTCTCCGGGCAGAGCATCTTTTACAAACAGGGCAAAACCTTCCACCCTGCCAATGCCCTCCCCTTCACTACCGATATCCTCAATATCCACTGTCACAATATCGTTCTTGCGGAACTCCATATGTCTACCTCCAACTCCCCGGACTCAACCATGCTTCAAAACCCCTCTGACCCAGACTGACAGTCCAAATCCCTGCCCAAACCCCGGCCCATATCCCTGCTCAAATCACTGTCCAAACCCCGGCCCATATCCCTACTCAAATCACTGCCCAAACCCTGCCCACATCAATGCTCAAACCCCGGCTCTTATCACTGCTCGGCTCATTCCCCAGACAACGCCTTCGCCTCTCTTGAACTCTCCCGCTGTCCTTACCCAATCTCCTCCGCCAGAGCCTTCAGCCCTGCCTCATTCTCCGGCTTCATAGATGACAGGATCGTGATCTGATTTTCCGCAAACGTGATATCCTTGCCCTTCTCCAGCATACCCCTCATGACCTTTGCCGCCATAGGCGCCCAGGAACCGTTTTCAATCAAAGCCACCCTGCGGTTCTGGTAGCAGTGCTCCACAAGCCGAATAATAAAATCATTCATAAAAGGATTGATCCCGGTATTATAAGTATTACAAGCTAGCACCAGATTCCTGCAGCGGAACGCATCCGCCACAGCCGCCGCCATATCATCCCGGGCCAGATCGTATACCGCCACTTCCGTCCCCCGTTCCCGAAGCGCCTCCGCCAGGAACAGCGCCGCCTCCCTGGTGTGGCCGTAGGCGGAGGCATAGGCCACCGTAACCCCCTCGCTCTCCGGCTTATAGGAAGACCATGCATCATACAAATCCAGATAATAGCCCAGATTCTCCTTCAGCACAGGTCCATGAAGAGGACAAATCATCTGGATATCCAGACCACCTGCCGCCTTCAGCACCTTCTGCACCTGGGGACCATATTTTCCAACGATACCGATATAATACCGCCGTGCCTCCCCTGCCCAGTCATCCTCCACGTCCAGAGCGCCAAATTTTCCGAAACCATCCGCCGAGAAAAGCACCTTCTCTCCGGACTCATATGTCATCATAACCTCCGGCCAGTGTACCATGGGAGCATAGACAAAATTCAGCGTATGCCGCCCCAGTTCCAGTTTTCCCCCATTAGCCGCAGCCACCTGCCGAACCTGATCCCCCATGGAAAAATACTGCCCCATCATCCGAAATGCCTGGGCCGTGGCGACCACCTGGGCATCAGGATACTTTTCCAGAAACAGAGGAATACTGGCCGAATGGTCCGGCTCCATATGCTGTACCACCAGATAGTCCGGCCTGCGCCCCTCCAGAGCCCTCTCCAGATTCTCCAGCCACTGCTGCCCAAAAGCGGCGTCCACCGTATCCATCACCGCCACCTGCTCATCCAAGATCACATAGGAATTATAAGACATTCCATTGGGCACCTTGTACTGCCCCTCAAACAGATCCACCTCATGGTCATTGACCCCCACATATACAATACTCTCCGTCACCTTCATAGTTACATCCTCCTGTCCACATTCATATATCCCATTCTAAATGTAATCCTTCTGCTGTTTCACTGCACTTTTCACACATCAGAAATCGCTTCTAAATTATATCTAAAACTGATATCCAACATTGAATCGCACCATCCGTAACCCCGCCTGCCGACCCGCTTCTGGTACAAATCCCTCCATTGAATAATACAACCCTACTCCCTGGTAGCCCTCAGATTGGATTCAAACAGCCTGTTGTATCCCAGCCAGCCTGTATTTTCCCTGTTATTTTCCAGGATCTCCTTAAACGTCTCCAGCTTGGCGTCCGTGTCATCGGCATAATTCAGGGCCACGGCCTCCATAAGAGCCGGCAGTTTGGGCGAGCCATACTCGTATTTTCCATGATGGGCCAGGATACAGTGCTGCACCTGAGCCAGAAGACCATGAGGAAAATCCTTGATCCCCTCCGCCTTCGCAGCCACCATCTGGGAGCCCATAACGATATGCCCCAGAAGCTGCCCGTCATCCGTATAGTCATTTTCCGGAAACTGGGAAAGCTCCTTCACCTTTCCGATGTCATGACACAGAGCCGCCGTCAGCAGCAGATCCCTCTTCAGCACAGGATAGCAGCCGCAATAATAGTCACAGAGCTTTGCCACGCTTATAGTATGCTCCAATAAACCACCCACAAAACCATGATGAACCGTTTTCGCGGCGGAAGAAGTGCGGAATGCCTTGACAAAAGCCACATCCTTCACAAAAAAGGCCTCCAGAAGCTGCCTTAAAAAAGGATTCCCTATGCTCTGGACGATTTCCAGCAGCTCCTGGTACATGACATTGTTGTCCCTGGAACTCACCGGCAGATAATCCGCCGGATCATACTCCCCTTCCCGGCACACCCGGATTCTCTTTACATTCAACTGCAGGGCCCCCTGAAAACTAATCACATCCCCGTGGACCTCTATGTAATTGAGCGTATCATATTCGCCTATGCCGGGGTTGTTGGGCTCCCAGACCTTGGCGTCAATGGTGCCCGTCTTGTCCTGCAGAATCACATTTTCATAGGGCTTCCCGTTCTTCGTCACCGCCGCCTGCTTGTGCTTGCACAGATAAATATCGGCGGCCCTGTCACCTTCCTTTAACTCCCTGATAAACTTCATTTATTCCACCTCACTCAGTTCTATATTAAAACTCATTTCCTTATATCCCTCCTGGGCCTGGCGCATCACCACCACATGCACCGTCTGCCCAGGTTCCATCTGCATCAAAGCAGTGCTGTAGCTGCTGAAATTACCTACTACCCTGTCATCCATTTTCGTCATCACATCCCCCGGCAGAATTCCCGCCTGCATGGCCGGAGAATCCATCTCAAGCTCCTGTACATATGCCCCATAGGGCACACCCAGCTCCTGATTGGCCTCCCGGGGCACGTCCACCCCCCGGATACCCATGTAAGCCAGGGGAATGCCGTTGGCCATTTTCTCCACAACCTTCTGCAGCTCCGAGACGCCATATGCAGTGATCATATTCTTCATATCCGACCCCACCTTGTTGTCCGTGATAATCCCCAGCACCTGCCCCTGCAGGTCAAACAGCACACCGCCGGCATTCTGACTCCCGCTGATATCCGTCTGAATCAGCCTGTAATTCCTGTCCGTCATGGACAGAACCGTTCCACCGGAAGTGATCATGCCCATCCCCATGGAATTACTTGTACCCATGGGACTGCCCAGAGCCACCACTGGAGTGCCTGCCAGGTTTCTTAAATTGGAAGTGCCGAACTTCGCCATAGGAAGCGCACCGTTCTCCCACCTGAGCCCCTGGGGCAGCTCTTCCAGGGACACCGTCAGCACCGCCAGATCCATCTCCCCATTGTACTGCTTCAACCGCGCTTCCACCTGTGAGCCCTCCCAGAAAGTCAAAAGCAGCCGTTCCGCAGACATCACCGCACTGTACTTTGTGAGAATCAGCAGATCCATGCCATTTTCCGAAAAAATAAGCCCCGGGCACTGATTCCTGCTCTCCCGCACATCATTGAGCCAGTCAATATTTGATGTCACCGCCGTAACTGTCACCATAGAATGATTCAGCTCATTTACATAGGCCGACAACGCACTGAAAAGCTCCTTGTAGTGCCGCAGCTCCAGAGGAATATCTGCCAGAATCTCCGTCACCTGTTCCCGCAGGGTAGGTTCCTGAGGTTCTCCCTCCGGGTTCTGCCCCTCCTCCGGGCCTCCCTGAGGCTCCGGGGACGGACTCTCCACAGGAAGATTCTCCGCAAGCATCTCCTCCGGCGACATCTCATCCTGGTCTTCCGGAAAAACCACCATCTGCGTTCCCTGTTGCTCCGGCGGATAAAGCCAGTTACTGATAACCGGTTCCAGAATCAGAAAAGTAAAACAGGCCACCAGACCGAAAAGCACCGCCAGCCCCACTGTCAAAAGAGTCCGCCGAAGCAGTTTTTTCCTGTTCACCGGCTTTACCTTAATTCTTTCGACCATAAAATCATTCTGGCTGCTTGGCTGCAAATCCGGCATTTAACCCTCTCCCTCCTTAAAAAGCGTGTCTAAAAAGCAAGTTGCAGACACACTTCTGGACCCCATTATGAATAACCGCAACTTACCTGAGTTTATCATATTTCCGGGCAGATTACAAGAATGAATCAAACCGGCTGCTTCTCCTGACCCAAACACTTTCTGCAGGCCCTGATCCCAAACAGCAGCAGCACCGGGAACAGCACTGCGGCCAGAATCCCCCTGCGCAGATCCTCCCCGAAAAAGCTGGACACCATCCCCACCAGCGTAGGTCCGCCGGAACAGCCCAGATCCCCCGCCAGGGCCATCAGGGCAAACAGCGCCGTTCCGCCCCTGGGCACAGCAGCGGCGGCCCTGCTGAAAGTCCCCGGCCAGAGAATTCCCACAGAAAGCCCGCACACGGCACAGCCTGCCAGACCTGCCACAGGCCCGGGAACCAGGGAAATACACAGATAGGAGAGCCCGCAGAGGACAGTGCTTCCAATCATAAACCTGTCCAGATCAATCTTTTCACCATACTTTCCATAGAATGCTCTGGCACTGCCCATAAGAACGGCAAACGCCATAGGTCCAGCCAGATCCCCCACCATCTTGCTGACCCCCAGAGCCTTCTCGGCAAAAGTGGAAGCCCACTGACTCACAGCCTGCTCACTGGCCCCTGCGCACATCATCATAAGCATAAACACCCAGAAAATCTTCATCCCCGCCAGATCCTTGACGGAAAGCCCCTTCTCCCCCTCCTCCATCAGAGGGGCAATGGGAACCCTGGTAAACACAAACCCATTCACCAAAGGCAGCAGCGCCCACAGACAGGCCAGAATTTTCCACTGCCCCACTCCCACCGCCTTAAAAAACACCGTGGAGAGGAACACCACCCCCACCTGCCCCCAACAGTAGAATGAGTGCAGCAGACTCATGGTCTGTTCCTTGTGGTCGGATGGACAGGCCTCCACCACCGGACTCACCAGCACCTCTAAAAGCCCCCCGCCCACAGCGTACAGGACAACCCCCGCCAGAATCCCCATAAAAGGATCTTCCAACAGATCCGGCAGCAGAGCCAGAAGCCCCAGCCCCCCGGCCGCAAAAAGATGTGCCGCCACCATGGACGCCCTGTAGCCTATTTTGTCCACAAATCCCACCGACAGCAGGTCCACCGTCAGCTGCACCCCAAAGTTTACCGTCACCAGCGCTGTAATTTTCGACAGAGAAATCCCATAGGTACTCTGAAACGTCAAAAACAGCAGAGGCACAAAATTAACCACAACCGCCTGCACAATGTAGCCCACAAAACAGGCATAAATTGTCTTTTGATACTTGTTTTTCACAATATCCTCCCCCGGCCCCGCCGGATTTTCCTGCATATTTATCCATTGAGTTTACCACAGCAGCCCACTGGTGGCTACCACAATCTTTTTCTTTTTTCATCCCGCGCTCCAGTGCGGACAGACCCCTGGGACTCCTTCCGAAAACATTCCGGCGGCAATTCATCTGCCTCAAGACGAGTCATCTATCCGCCAAAATAATTGTCTGACAGTTTCCAAATCACATACGAACATACACAAAATAATCTCCCGAAACATTCCTTAACCATATTTACAAAACTCTTTTCCACAAGTATAATGTTTCTCATAAGTCCAAACAAAAACTTCAGAAAGAGGATTATAACACTATGAAAAGAAAACTTATCACACTCCTGGTGGCAGGAAGCTGTCTGTTCCTGGCATCCTGCGGCGACAAAGGTGCCACCGAACCTGATGAGAACAGCAGTTTATCAGATTACTCCTCCCAGTCGGAAAGCCGCTCTTCTGAGTCTGAATCCGAGCCGGAATCCCAGGATGCCTCAGACAGCCAGGCTCCCAAGGATCTGGAGCAGATTGTGGACGAGCTCTGCCAGAGCGAGTATGTGGAAGATTCCACCGGCACCAAAGTTCCGGACTCGGATTACCTTCCCCTTCCGGATTTTGAGGCACTGCCCGCCAACGCCGTCTTCGACGTCCAGTGGGAGACCACGGATGGATCCTATGCGGCAGGCACCTCCTTCCTGATGAAGACCGACCTTACGGAAAATCCCCTCCTGATCACAGCGATCCACTTTTTCGGGGATGAAGATTACATATCCGGCGAAGCGCTTCCCGAGTATGTTCAGGGCGGAGAGATCTATGACATTATGAAAGATATCGACGCCCCTGCCGACGGCACCATCAGCGGCGTATTTCCTGTGCCCGATGCCACAGCCTTCGGCGCGGTGGAGACTGCCTCCAAAGACGTAGCCGCCTTCACAGTGGAAGACACTTCCGCCATGAATGCCTTCCCCATGGCTTCCGAGCCCTGCAAACCGGGCGACATGATCTACCTGGCAGCACGCCTGGACAGCGAGTATATCTATGAGGATAATCTCTATCCCTGCGTCGTAGTTTCTGACGACGGCACGGATCTCTACTATATCCTCACAGACACCTTCACCACCTCCGGGGCCAGCGGCTGTCCCCTGCTGAACAGCAAGGGAGAAGTGGTGGGCATCCATATTGCCTCCAACGGATCCACCCGCTACGGCCACTCCATCAGCAGCATCTATGAGCAGCTGAAAGCATCCCCCGAAGCTCAGTAAGGAACCGTTCCCGGGGAATTTTTTCCACAATTTCAGACTTACCCAAAGCATCCAGGGCGTCGCCCCGGGTGCTTTTTTCTGTCCGCCTTCCTGCCAAAAGCTCCTTCCCACATCCCCCTCCCCCACAGGTTCCACACCCCTGCTCTCCCAGGCAATTCCCCGCCAAAATTTTCTCGCCTTTTCCCCGAAATCATGCTATACTTTTTTCAATATCATAAAAAAGGAGCATCTTATGAACCAGAAAGTATTAAATACCCTGGAGTACAATAAAATCATTGAACTGCTTGCGGCAAAGGCCAATTCCCAGCCCGGGAAAAAACTGTGCCGGGAGCTGGAACCCTCCACGGACATAGAAGAGATCCGCAGAAACCAGACCCAGACCGCCGACGCCCTGGGCCGCCTTTTCCGCTGCGGCAGCACTTCCTTTGGCAGCAACCGGGATATGGGCATATGCATCAAATCCCTGGAGATCGGCAGCACCCTGTCCATTGAAGAGCTGCTGAACATTGCCTCCCTGTTGGACAATGTTTCCCGTATCAAGGCTTACGGCAGAAGGGAGCGAGAAGATCTGCCAAAAGACACCCTGGAGGAATACTTTGAAGCACTCTCCCCCCTGACACAGCTCTCCAACGAGATCAACCGCTGTATTCTCTCCCGGGACGAGATCGCAGACGACGCCAGCCCCAGACTGAAGACCATCCGCCGATCCATGATTCAGACCAACGACAGGATCCACAGCCAGCTCACCAATATGCTCAGTGGATCCTGCCGCACCTACCTTCAGGACGCCGTAATCACCATGCGCAACAACCGCTACTGCATCCCTGTCAAAGCAGAGTACAAGGGACAGGTAAACGGCATGGTCCACGACCAGTCCTCCACTGGATCCACTTTCTTCATCGAACCTGCCGCCATCGTCAACCTGAACAACCAGCTGAGAGAGCTGGAGCTGGAAGAAAAAGAAGAGATCCAGAAAATCCTTGCATCCCTCAGCGCCCAGGCCGGGGAGCACACGGAGGAACTGTCGGACAACCAGAAGTTCATGACCCTTCTGGACTTTATCTTCGCCAAGGCAGAGCTGGCCCTGGAGATGAACGCCACCCAGCCCATCTTCAACAGCGACCTGTACATCCATATCCGGAAAGGACGCCATCCCCTTCTGGACAGGAAGAAAGTGGTGCCCATAGACATTCACCTGGGGAAAGATTTTGACCTTCTGGTGATCACCGGCCCCAACACCGGGGGCAAGACAGTGTCCCTGAAAACAGTGGGACTTTTCACCCTCATGGGCCAGGCCGGACTCCACATTCCCGCTCTGGACCGATCCGAGCTCTCCGTCTTCACGGAAGTGTTTGCTGACATTGGGGACGAACAGAGCATTGAGCAGAGCCTGTCCACATTCTCTTCCCATATGAAGAGCATTGTCCACATTTTAGGTCATGCGGACATGAATTCCCTCTGCCTCTTTGACGAGCTGGGCGCAGGCACGGACCCCACGGAGGGAGCGGCCCTGGCCATTGCCATCCTGAACTACCTCCACGACAGAGGCATCCGCACCATGGCCACCACCCACTACAGCGAGCTGAAGATCTACGCCCTCTCCACCTCCTTTGTGGAGAACGCCTGCTGCGAATTCAACGTGGAGACCCTGCAGCCCACCTACAGACTCCTTATCGGCATTCCCGGCAAGAGCAACGCCTTCGCCATTTCCTCCAAGCTGGGCCTGTCCGACGACATTATCGCCGCGGCAAAAGAGCAGATCGGCAAAGAAGAGAAAAGCTTTGAGGATGTGATTGCGGATCTGGAACAGAGCCGCGTTACCATTGAAAAAGAAAAGCAGGAGATCGCCAGGCACAAAGAAAACATCCGCGTTCTCCAGGAGCAGCTGCAGCAGAAAAATGACAAGATCGACCAGGCAAAAGACCGCATTCTCAGGGAGGCCAACGAGAAAGCCCGGGTAATCCTTCAGGAAGCCAAAGAAGTGGCAGACGAGACCATCCGCGACTTCAACAAGGCCGGCGCAGATATGGACATTCGGGATCTGGAGAAAAAACGCCAGAAAGTCCGGGACAAAATCAACGAGAAGAACAGCAGCCTCTCCGTGGGCGCTTCTGCCGCCAAACCCCAGACAAAAGGACTGGACCCCAAGAAACTCCGAAAAGGCGACACTGTGAGGATTATCTCCATGGGCCTGAAAGGAACCGTCAGCACCCTCCCCGACGCCAAAGGAGCCCTCTTTGTCCAGTGCGGCATTATGCGCACCCAGACCAATGTAAAAGACCTGGCCTATGTGGAAGAGAGCACCACAGCCTCCTCCCCCCAGCAGCGATCCACAGGCAGAGCAAAACTCTCCAAAGCCCTCACCATCTCCCCTGAGATCAACCTTCTGGGCAAGACCGTGGACGAGGCGCTTCCCACCCTGGACAAATACCTGGATGACGCCTATCTCTCCCACCTGTCCAGCGTGAGAGTGGTACACGGTAAAGGAACCGGAGCTCTGCGCAACGCAGTCCACAGCCATCTGAAACGGTTGAAATACGTCAAAGAATTCCGCCTGGGAGAATACGGAGAAGGCGACGCAGGCGTCACCATCGTCACCTTCCGCTAATCCCCAAAAACCTGTCACCACTGACGCCCACAGCCCCTTGCCCTGACGCCATCACTAAAACTACTCGCAACATGCAGAAAGGACCCCCCATGGTAAGCAAACAAAAAATCCTCATTGTTGACGACGACAACAACATTGCAGAGTTGATCTCCCTCTACCTCACAAAAGAATGTTTTGAGACCCTGATCGCAAATGACGGGGAATCGGTAATGCCCGCCATGGAAAGCTTTGTCCCCAGCCTGATCCTTCTGGACATCATGCTTCCCGGCATGGACGGCTACCAGGTCTGCCGGGAAGTGAGGGCAAAATATCCCGTTCCCATCATCATGCTCTCCGCCAAAGGAGAAGTCTTTGACAAAGTGTTGGGCCTGGAACTGGGAGCGGACGACTATATAGAGAAGCCCTTCGACTCCAAAGAACTTGTGGCCAGATGCAAAGCCGTGCTCCGCCGCTACAAAACCGTCACCGCCGCCCCGGCTGCCACCGATGAAAAATGCGTACACTACACCGACCTGGCCGTGAACCTGACCAACTACTCCGTCCACTACAAAGGACGCACCATAGACATGCCCCCCAAGGAACTGGAACTTCTATACTTCCTGGCCTCCTCCCCCAACCATGTCTTCACCAGGGAACAGCTCCTGGATCAGCTGTGGGGATACGAATACATTGGGGACACCCGCACTGTGGACGTGCACATCAAACGCCTGCGGGAGAAGATCAAGGATCACGCTAACTGGAAAATCTCCACCATATGGGGGATTGGGTACAAATTTGAGGTGCGGAATCCATGAAAAAGACCCTCTATCCAAAATTTATACTGGCATACTTTATCTTTGGCGTATTCAGCTTTATCATTGTCACCACCTTTGTGCCCAGCATGACCAGGGAGCGCCTGATCCGGGAGAAAGCCCAGGACATCTACCAGGAGGCCTCCCTTATCTCCGGCACCTACGCCACAGGACTGTATGCCAGTGAAATTGACCTGGAGACCGTCAAAACCCAACTTGACTACTTATCCGTTTACCTAAATTCCACCATCCGCATTATCAACCCCTCCGGCCGCCTGATTCTGGACTCAGACTCCCCCATCAATGTGGAAGAAGAGATAAGAATTCAAAAATTTGATCCCACCTCCACCGGCGGTTCATACTACATGGTAAACAATTTTTTTGACAGCTTTGACCAGGATGTTCTCACCGTCCTCTCCCCCATCACCTATAACTATATGGTAAAAGGCTATGTGGTAATCCACTGCGATATGGAGCAGATCGAGGCCTTCTGCAACAGCCTTCTGAACATCTCCTATATCACCCTGGTGATCCTGCTGCTGCTGTCCCTGATCATCCTGATCTTTTTTACGGAGATCGTGTACATTCCCCTGCGCAAAATCACCTATGCCACGGAACAGTATGCCAACGGCAATATGCACTATGAATTCCAGGTGGAGAGCAACGACGAGATCGGCTACCTGGCGGCCTGCCTGAATTACATGGCAAGCCAGATTGCAGGCGCGGAGGACGACCAGAAGAAATTTGTGGCCAACGTCTCCCACGACTTCCGTTCCCCCCTCACCTCCATCCGAGGTTATCTGGAGGCCATGATCGACGGCACCATCCCCATGGAATCCCACCACAAATACCTGAACATTGTGCTGAACGAAACAGAACGCCTGGCCAAACTCACCAACAGCCTCCTGACCCTGAACAACCTGAACACCACAGGAATGCTCCTGGATAGGACAGATTTCGAGATCAACAGCGTCATCCGCAGCACCGCCGCCTCCTTCGAAGGCACCTGCCGCAGGAAGACCATCGCCATCGAGCTTGTCCTCACAGGCACAGAACTGTATGTCTACGCAGACATGGGCAAAATCCAGCAGGTTCTCTACAACCTCCTGGACAATGCCATCAAGTTCAGCCACCACGATTCCATTATCAAAGTGGAGACATCCATCAAGAAAAGCAAACTTTTTATCTCTGTAAAAGATACCGGAATCGGCATCCCAAAAGAAGCGCTGAAACTGATCTGGGACAGATTCTACAAATCCGACCTCTCCCGAGGCCGGGACAAAAAAGGCACCGGCCTGGGCCTTTCCATTGTAAAAGAGATCATCAACTGCCACCAGGAACATATCAACGTCATCAGCACGGAAGGAGAGGGCAGCGAATTTATCTTCTCCCTCCCCCTGTCCCAAAACATGGACGAAGAAGACTAAAATATAAAGCATCAGATATGAAGAAGAATCCCCGAACTGTGCGGCAACACAGTTTGAGGATTCGCATGGACTTGTGAGTTCTTTTTACCTACTGGCTCAATTTCTAAGAATTCATTCTCCCCAAGGCAGAACGAACCGGCTTGTACAACACTGCCATCACCACGAAATTTCCCACCCCATGAACCAGGTCGAAAGGAATCCCCGCCACCCACCAGGCGAAACCCGCGTACAGCCCTGCCCTCAGCCCCCCGTCCACAGCTCCCATAACCCCATAGGGAACAGCGCACAGCAGACCAAACAACAGACCAAATACCGATGAAAGAACACTCCAGAACCAAACCGACTCTTCTTTCCTAAAGATAAAACTCACCCCGGCCAACAGAGGCCACACATACAGGTACTGGATCCACCAAAGCCCCATTCCGTAGATACATCCCTCCACCAGAAGAAACACCGGAATCACAAACCATATTCTCCAGCGGAAAAAAATCGTAAACAAAATAATCCAGAAACTGACCAGTTCAATATTGGGCAGAAAAGCCAGAGCCGCCTTACAGGCCTCCAGGAAAGCGGCCATCATCCCAATCAGAGCCACATCCCCCGCCCCCAGCTTTTTCTTTCCCCTCACTCCTGTCCGGCAGAAGTATATACGATGGAAAATACATCCCCATCTTCCACTGGCTGTGTGTCAATTCCATAATTACAGTACTCCCCATTCACACAGAAAGACCAGTAAGCCCCATCCGCCTCATAATCCGCTCTCACTCCGTTCACCGTGTCCACCATCATCCCATACTCACTCTCCGCGCCCGAAAAAGAAAGCCCCTCAGCCTCCTCCATGGCCTCCCTGAGATAAGCCGCGTCTGTCTTTAGCTGATATTCAATCTTCCCCTCATCCCGGTCCACCACCTCAATCACAATGGATTTACTCCCCTCCACAGGTTTCTCCCGAAACACACCATACACCACCACGAGAACCAACACTGCAACCGCCAGAACCACTACCCCGGCAATCCACTTCCTGCTGCCCTTATTCTCCATTTCATTCCTCCCGTCCCAACGGACAAATCAAAACGCCTGCTTCACACCATTACATCGCTGCCAGCACCCATAAATCTGTGCACAAAAAAACTCCTGCACAACCGCAGGAGCAAGCACGACAAAAATACACCTGGAGCCCTGTTCAAACAAACCTCCCTGTGCATATTCTAAGAAACCGCATGACCCTTTCCACACCAACGGCAGAAAGAGCAACACCAATTCCAACGTACCAGCCAATTCCTCGTGGCCAAACAGTACCCATCAACAGGCAGGTCTTTTGACTTGAGCATCAACACCCTGCTAAGGCCTTCCCGGGAAACCCCAGTGACACAAACCACCGCCCAACCGACAGCAGCAAAGCAGAACTCCCCTCTCACAGCGACGAGATCGTGCAGGACTTTCACCCGCTTCCCTTTTCACCGAACCAAGCCCAAGGAACCACCATCTGAATCCTACTGACACTTCCTAAACAACTCTCCGGCACCTGTGATGTCCCTATTCACTTTAACAACTAAAACCTATCTTACACTACAAACCCTAAAAACACATCCCTAAACCCACACCTGCCAAAAACAGACAAAACTAACGCGTCTTGTGAAAACACACACCCATTCTACAGAACAAACTCTCTTCTGCCGGAAACAGGCACAGACTGAAGTATCTTGTGAAGACACACACTAACTGTACCGGAAAGACTCACTCCTATTGGAAACAGAAACAAGACACAAACTAACGAGTCTTGTGAAAGCACACACTAACTGTACCGGAAAGACTCACTCCTATCGGAAACAGACACAAGACACAAACAAACGAGTCTTGTGAAGGCACACACTAACTGTACCGAAAAGACTCACTCCTATTGGAAACAAACACAAGACACAGACTGAAGCATCTTGTGAAGACACACAAACTGTGAAGAGGGAGACACACTCCTGCCGGAAACAGGCACGGGGCACGGACAGGGGTGTTTTGTGAAGGCACGCACGAAATGTGGAGGGGAGACCTTCGGCGAGGCGCATCCTATGATGCGTCTTGCCGATGCCAGGGCTCCCCGGAACGTCCATGGAGTGGCCGAACAAGACACCCCTGGGGGACACGGGCCGTCCCTGGGAGACCCCCAGAACCCGCCTCAGCCCCTCCCTGGGAGCCCCCTAGAACCCGCCCTCAGCCCCTCCCCGGGAGACCCCCAAAACCGCCCCTGGGAGCTCCCCCAGAACCCGCCTCAGTCCGTCCCCCTGGAGCCACCCAGAACCCGGGCCTCAGCCCCTCCCCGGGAGCCCCTCCCCAAACTCTATATCACCCGCACCAGCCCCAAATCCTTATCAGCCAGCACCACATCCGCCCTCTTCCCGGCAGCCAGCGAACCCACTTCCCCAAACACCCCGATACTCCTGGCAGGATTCATGGTAGCCGCAGCCACCGCCTCCTCCACCGGGATCCCAAAGGACACCGCCGTCCGCATACAGTCATACAAGTTAGTGGCAGAGCCCGCGATGGTCCCATCCGCCAGAGTGGCCAGCTTTCCATTCACCGTCACCTGCTGCCCGCCCAGGTCATACGTCCCATCCTCCAGGCCCGTAGCCCTCATGGAATCACTGATCAGCACAATCCTTCCCGGGAAAAGCTTAAAAGCCGCCCGCACCATGCTGCCGTGCACATGAATCCCGTCGCTGATCAGCTCCGCCCTGCAGTTCTCATCCTCAGAAGCCGCACCGATCAGCCCCGGCGCACGATGTCCCATAGGCTGCATGGCATTGAACAGATGAGTCACATGACAGGCTCCGGCATCCAGAGCCGCCCTGGCCGTGTCATAATCCGCGGCGGAATGCCCCAGAGAGATTGCCACCTCATCGTGGAGTTCCCGGATAAAATCCATGGCCCCATCCGTGTTAGGAGCCAGCGTCACCAGACGGATCAGATGATTGCAGGAATCATTGCACTCCCGGAAAAACGCCACATCCGGCCACATAATACACTCCGCCCTGTGAGCCCCCTTCCTGGAACTGTCCAGAAAAGGCCCCTCCATATTGATACCTGCCACATGGGAAAGCCCAGGCTCGTCCTGCCACTCCCCCATCTCCCGGAAAATCTTCCGCAGATCCTCCTTGTCAATGGTCATGGAAGTAGGACAATAGGAAGTAACCCCATGGGCATACTCGTAGGCCAGAATCTTTTTCAGCCCCTCTATGCTGCCGTCTGAGAAATCACATCCCACAGCCCCGTGACTGTGCACATCCACCAGACCCGGAAGGACATAAAGCCCCTCCGCGTCCACTTCCGTGGTGTCGCTGACCTGATCACGGTTTTCCACGATCCTGCCCTTCTCCAGGTACAGATCCTTTTTCACAAAAGTCTTATCCTCCTGGTAGACAGCGCCGTTCTTAATTATCATAGATCTGGCCTCCCCACTTCTCGTTCTCCCTTACCAGGGTAAGAGCAGCCTCATCCGCAATCACAATCACATCCCTGTGCAGCTGCAGCACGGAAGCAGGAACCCCAGGCACCACAGGCCCGAAGCAGGAGTCATACACCGCCTTGGCCTTGGCCTCACCGGAAGCCAGAAGAAGAATCTTCCCGGCAGACATAATCCCCTGGATGCCCATGGTCAGCGCATGAGTGGGAACCTCGTCGATGGAACTGAAAAATCTCGCGTTGCTCTTCCTGGTCTCCTCCGTCAGCGTCACCACATGGGTGCCCTTCTCAAATACATCACAGGGTTCATTAAAGCCGATATGCCCGTTTCCGCCGATGCCCAGAAGCTGCAGGTCGATCCCCCCCATATCCCGGATCACCTGGTCATAACGGCGGCACTCTGCGGCAGGGTCCTCCGCAAGCCCGTTGGGCACATTGGTGTTGGCCTTGTCAATATTCACATGGTCAAACAGATTATGATTCATAAAATACCGATAGCTCTGATCATGATCCCCTGAAAGCCCCTTGTACTCGTCCAGATTCACGCTGCGGACCCTGGAAAAGTCAAGATCCCCCTTCTTGTGCCATTCAATCATCTGCTTGTATGCTCCCACGGGCGTGGAACCGGTGGCCAGGCCCAGAACCGCATTGGGTTTTAAAATCACCTGAGCGGAGATGATGTTTGCCGCCTTACGGCTTAAATCGTTGTAATCCTTAGCTGCATATATTTTCATGCTATACCTCCTCGCCCGATTCTGCGGGCATCTATTCTCTCATTCTAGCATATTCCATATTTAATGACAATATTTTCCTATGGCCTCATTGATCATCTGCACGCACTTGTGAATCTGAGGCATATCTTCCGGGACTATATTCGCCAGAGGCTTTCTCACCCCGCCCAGCTGTATCTCCTCCCGAAGCTCCATAACCTTCTTCATCACCGCGTACAGATTGCCGTGGCAGCCGCACAGAGCATAAATGATCCTGCAGGCATCATTCTGAATCGCCTTTGCCCTGGCCATATCCCCTTTGGCCACCGCGTCAAATATGGCCAGATACAGCTCCGGCATCACCCCATAAGTGCCGCCGATGCCGCCGTCGGCGCCGATGGCCAGTCCGCTCACCAGCTGCTCGTCGGGACCGTTGAACACCACATGCCCCTCTCCCCCGGCATCCTTGAACATCTGAATATCCTGGGTGGACTCCGAAGAGTTTTTCACCCCTATCACCCTGGGATTCTCAAGCATCTTCTGGTACAGAGACACCGTGAGTCTGGTGCCTGCCAGCTGAGGAATGTTGTAGATCACAAAATCCGTGTTGGGAGCCGCCCCGGAGATATCATTCCAGTACTGCATCACCGCGTGGTCGGGCAGATGGAAATAGATAGGAGGTATGGCGGCGATGGCATCCACGCCCAGACACTCCGCATGAGCCGCCAGTTCCAGGCTGTCCTGGGTATTGTTGCAGGCCACATGGGCGATAATGGTGAGTTCTCCGCCCGCTTCCTCCATCACAGCCTCCAGAATCTGCTTCCTCTCCTCCTTGCTCTGATAGATGCATTCCCCGGAGGAACCGCAGACATACAGCCCCTTCACACCCTTTGCCTTCATGTGCCTGACCAGATCCCTGGCACGGTCGCCGCTGGCACGACCTTCATCGTCATAGCAGGCATAAAATGCCGGAATAATTCCCTGGTACTTCTCAATGTTGCTCATGATATTCTTTCCTTTCTTGCAAAAAAATAATCGTCAGCCCCCAATTGCATCCACAAAACGCCTGGTGATATCACGAGGCCTGGTGATGGCGGTGCCAACCACTGCCGCATGAATGCCGCAGGTAAATACCTCCTTCAGCTGTCCCCTCTCCCAGATGCCGCCCTCCGCAATGACAGGAATGGTCAGCTCCTCTGTCATTTTCCGCAGCAGATCGCAACAGGGGATCTGTGTTCCCGCCGTCTCCCTGGTATAGCCGCAGAGAGTGGTTCCCGCCAGGTCAAATCCCAGGGTCTGGGCCCGGAGTGCATCTTCAAAAGTAGAGCAGTCGGCCATAAACAGCATATCCGGATACTTCTCTCTGACCTTGGGGAAAAACTCACTGATTGTCATCCCATTTGCCCGCATTCTGTCGGTGGCATCCAGGGCAATGATCTCCGGGCCCACTTCCATCAGCGCATCCACCTCTTCCATGGTGGGCGTGATGTACACATCCGACCCCTCCGTGACCACCTTGTACAGACCAATCACCGGCAGATCCACCGTTTTCTTGATCTCCTGAATGTCCTGGGGCGTGTTGGCCCGTATCCCCACGGCGCCCCCTTCCTTGGCGGCGAAAGCCATCCGCCCCATTATGTAGGAGCTGTAGAGAGGCTCCGTCTCCAAAGCCTGGCAGGACACCACAAGCCCGCCCTTGATCCGGTCCAGAATCTCCTTTTTCATATTATGCATCTCCTTTCCGCCTGCCCTTTTTTGCCGGGCAGTTCCACTTCCCCGGTTCAGCCCTTTTCCCTGGCCGTCCCTTCTCTCATGCTTTTCATGCAGTAGTACACCGCTCCGGCCATCCCTGCCCTGTTGGCCAGGGAAGCCGCCACAATCTCCAGGTCTCTGGAGAAAAGCTCCGGCAGCATTCCCGTCACCTTCTCCCTGATCCTGTCAATGAAAAGCTCCTTCTGGGAGGACACACCCCCTCCCAGGATCACCATCTCCGGATTGAAAATATATACCAGATTCACGATCCCTGCGGCGATATCCTCCATCCACCGGTCCGCAATCTCCTCAAGATCCCGGTTTCCCTTCCCGATAGTTTCAAAGATCCACCTTCCGTTCACCTGCTCTGTGTCCGTGCCGTCCACCTTTCCCTCTTCTATGGCCCGGCGGACGTCCTCCACCAGAACCGTCATGGCGGCATATTTTTCCAGACAGCCCTCATTGCCGCAGTGGCAGCGCTTTCCGCCCCGGTGAAGGATCATGTGCCCGATCTCGCCTGCAAATCCTCGCCTGCCCAGAAGCAGCCTGGCCTCTGTGATGATCCCTCCCCCCACGCCGGTGCCTATGGTAAGCATCACCACATTTTTACGGCCCATAGCCGCCCCCAGCCACACTTCTCCCAGCGCAGCAGCGTTGGCATCGTTGAGCACATACACCGGAATGCGGAAATCCGCCTCCATCCTCTCCCTGATCTGGCTCCCGGTCCAGTTTCTGATAAAACCGCCGCCCCCGTCCACGGACCCCTTCTCCGTATTAATATAGCCCGTGGCGGATACCCCCGCCCCCGTCAGCTGCTGGGGATAAATCCTGTGCTCGGTCAGAAAGCAGCTGCAGCTTTTGACCACCGTCTCCAGGATGGGAGTCTCATACCCGTCAAAATTCACCGGATACTCCGACGTGTGCCGGAAATTCCCATCCTCATCCACCAGGCCGATCTTTACCGAGGTTCCCCCGATATCCACGGCCAGGTACAACTTCTTTAACCCCTCCATCTCGTCCCCCGTTCCTGCTCCTCCAGCAGGCTGTTGACCTTCTCCCGCAGTCCCAGGATAAACTCCCCATTCCTGGGATAAGTTTTAAAGGAAAGCTCCATCCCGGCCTCCTGCCGGATCAGCTCCATCACTCTCTCCCGCCCCAGGAAAGACTCCAGCAGGCACAGAGCTCTAAAGTCGTTTACCGCCTCATCCTGCACCATCAGACGGATTGACTCCTCCGGCACGCCTTCCCTCCCCGGATAGACTAAGAAAGGATCCCCTGCGGGAAATGTCCCGTCCGCATCCGGCGTCTCGTAAGGGTTGATCTTCTTCTTGGAGAACGCGCTGTTGTAAAAATTATACCCCCAGTGCAGAAAACCGTCAATCCCGTGCCAGTACATCAGAATCCCGTAAACCCTGTTTCTCCAGGAGGGCATGCTGATAAAACGATTGGGCACTTCCTTTGTCTGAGCACAGCAGTAATAACTCCACAGCCGGGGAGTGTGCCCTGCCAGAAACGGCTCTATGTGATCCACCGCACACACCGGAATGTCCACCAGACCCTTCTCATAGTAGGCATAATCGCTCACCGCCTCAATGATGGTACACCCCTTCAGCAGACTTCGCACATGCTCCTGGGCCTTCTGGTACCCGGATGAGTTCAGATTCGGCTCGTCGGAGATATGGAAAAATGTCCTCCCCAGAAGTCCTCTGTCCTCCATATGCGTTCTCAGGGCCGGAAGCAGAACCTCCAGAAACCGCAGATATTCCGGATCGTCGGAGGGAGTATCCCATCCGAAAATGCGTCTCTCCTCCCCCTGTACCTGCGCCACCACCTTGGGAGCCGCGTCAGCGCCCCACTGGGTGAAGAGATGACAGATCTCAAAGTACTGGATACCGCACTCCAGACAGATGTCCAGAAAACGATCCAGACAGGTAAAGTCAAGCCGGTATTCTCCCTCTGCCCGCTCTACCCCCACCAGCTGTATGGTGGTCCGCTCTCCACCCACCTCCGTGTCCAGGGCCGGCGTCACCACAGGGGTCAGAATGGTGTTGCCCTGGCGTTTCACATATACCTTCAGGAACTCCCTGAAAATTCTCCAGAATTCCTCCGAAAACGCCTCCACCCCATAATAATCCACAATTCCGTCATAGTGGAACCACTCTGTGTGGGGAATGGACAGCGCCGGAAGGCGCCTGTCCAGGACGCAGACCTCCACCTCCCGCGCCACAGGTTCCTCCCCCTCCAGGGAAAGGCAAAACTCAAGCCGGTATTTTCCAGGGGCCGTGGCCTCACCGGGCGTCAGATCCACCCAAAGGCTCTGCCAGCCCTCCCCCAGCGCCACTTCCCCTTCCACATCCCGCAGCAGGTCAGGCGCCATTCTTGCGTCATAGAACAGATAGTCCTCGTCCACAGAGTCCGGATTGCAGCTGCGCCTGCACATAACCGGCAGAACCTGGCGGATCCTGAGCTCTGGAATATCCGTTTCCGGACCATTTTCCCCACAGGAGCCTCTTTCCTGGGAACCGTCCGCCCCTTCCCCCTGTTTTGTCACAGATGCATGTACCTGAAGCTTATTTCCCTGTCCTCCTGAGTTCCCGGGCTCGGAAGCTCCCGTCCCTGCTGCCCTGCAGGCAATCTGAAAGGACACCGTCTCCCCGTACAATACCTTCAGGATCGCGCCTTCCCCCAGCGGAACCGGATTCTCCTCCAGTCCCACTTTTTCCAAAGAACTAACCAACATTACTTCCAACATGACACTTCTCCTCATTCCAACACCGGGATATCTATCCCTGGACCTGGGTCAGCTCTTCCATGGTATACACCCTGTACTGAATGGCATATTCCTCATATTCATACCACAAACCGATATCCCCGTCAGGGAGCTCTGTGAGACAGCTGTAATAATAAGGCGCTTTATTCACCGGATAGTGATACTTCCAATCCACATTCCCTGTGTCCTCGTCAATAAGTCCCACGGCTATAATACCGTTCACCCTGTGGTAGATCTGGTCGTCCCCTCCTGGATAGCTGGCCACCAGAACCTGTTTTCCATCAATGGGCCTGGAGTAGTTGATCACGGACACCATGCAGTTGCCGCAGTACCTGAGTCCGGGATCCCGTTTAAAGGGACTCCAGGTCTCTCCACCGTCCCGGCTGTCACTGTAGGTAATCTCCCGTATCAAATTCCTGGAATACATTCTCAGGTATCCGCCGGGCATAATTACAAGCTGTGACTCCGAAGACTTAACATACTGGCCGTCTTCCAGTTTCCCTGTCTCCTGGGCTCTCTGGCCCCGTTTCCAGGTGACACCCTGGTCCTCCGTATAGATAACGCTTGCAAACTCCGCCCCCAGGTTATTGTCATAGATGGGGAAGATCATGCGCTCTTTTCCCTGATACTGATACGACAATCCCCGGCCGGGACAAACCGCCGTAAATCCCCGGCTGTCAATCTGCCCGCTGACAAAACGAATCCTCCCCCAGGTCCTTCCCCCGTCCCTGCTGACCCGGCAGACGATATGGAACGCCGGGTAGGACTTTATGGGAGAATTGGCAAAAAAGATGTTTGCGTGGATCAGGCGGGAAGTCTCCTTTCCCTCCCCGTTCAGCTGAGGGATCATCACCTTTTCCGGTCCGTTTTCCCTGCGCTGATACAGGTACATCTCATCGTCCAGAAGATACCCCTGAAAAGATTTGTCATCCTTGACGCCAAGCACTGGCAGGAACCCGTCCTCCCCGGGCTTCCCTGCATAATAGGGGTAAGTGTCCTGGTTCAGCTCCTGGGTCTCTGCACAGGTATGGCTCCCCCTCTCCTTCAGGGCAAGCCTGCCGTTGGGATGCCTTCCTCCCCCCTGCTGCCCGCACACGATCCCATCCACAGCCCAGGCCCCCACAAAGGCCGGACACAGATCTGCCAGAATATAGAGATTTCCCTGGCTGTCCTCCCCTGCCACAGGGTCAATAAAACCAGCGCTGAAAATGCACCTGTCGGATCCGTCCTCCACATCCTCATAATGATTGATAAACTGCCTCTCCCAGGTAGCTCCTCCGTCATGGGATCTTGCCTGCACCGTCTCCAGATTGCCCGCAGAATCCAGTCCATGATTCCAGCGGGCGTCACAGACCGCCATCAAAGTCCCCCGGCCTGTCACCAGAATGGACGGTATCCGGAAGCACCTGCTTCCCATGCACTCCTTGGGAAATGGTTCTGTCACCTTTTTATTTGAATTCATATTTTCTCCTATTTCTGTATGCCCTGCTGTCACACTTGGGAACTGTTAAAGAATGAATCTTCAAGGGCTCACTCTGCAAGCAGCATCTTCAGAAGGGTTTCCGCCATTCCCACATTGTACCCGGAATCGGAATAGACGCATGTCCTCCCCTCCTTCAGAACCAAGGCCAGGGGCAGTGTTCCGGGGGTGTGTCCCGTACTCTGAGCCAAGGCCTCATAGGCCGTTCCATAGTCATCCGTCAGGAGCACCGCCCCGGGAAGAACTCCCAGAAGCCGGTTCAGGGTGGCATCCTGACCATACCTGCTGCCCGTCCTTACCACGAAACATACCCTGGAGCCAAGGGCCGCAAACTGTTCCCGGCTCTCATACATCTCATTCAGAATATGCTCTGTGGGCTCTCTGGTGAGCTCAAGCCACAGCAGAAGCGCCCTGCCCTCCCCGCTCAGAGAAGAAAGCATCACTTCCTCCCCTTGAAGGCTGCAAAGCCCCATATCTTCCACCTGGGATCTGCCCGTCAGGTTGCCTCCGGAGATTTCCCGCTGGATCATCTCCACATGTTTTTCCTCATTCTCTTTCAATTCAAAATCATACAGTGCCACAAGCTGCCCGCCGTCCGGCAGACGGTTGGTGGTGGCGATCCGATACAGGCCGGACTCCAGCGCCAGAGCAGTCTCCTGTTGGGAAGTCTCTTTCTTTCCTTTCAGGAACAAAGACTGGAAATGCCCGTTCTCAAACCGGGACAGGGAATAACGTCCCCAGTCCTCCAGCTTCAGAGGAGCCGCCGCTCTCAGCACCAGCTTTCCGGAAGTCTTCTCCTTCTGGACTGCCGCGGATACAAAATGCCCGTCCACATAATACTCCACCGTTCTGTCCAGTGTGCGCAGCCTTGCAGGAATCCCCAGGGCACGGTAGATATTTACCTCAAGCACCGCCCTGGTGAGAGGACTTCCCAGAGAGCCTGTGAGACATCCCAGAGGGGAAGCCACCAGGTTTGCGTACTCCTCCATGGGCAGGTATTCCACCAGACGCTCCAGCTCTTCTGACAGACAGCCGGGATCTCTCCTGATCCGGGCCCCCAACCCTTCACCCACAGCCTTTTCCAGGGCTGCCCTGCAGGCTCTGGGCCGCTCATTTGCCACACCCGGCGCCAGCAGACTGGAGAAAAAGACATCTTCCGGCAGCTGAGAAGCATAGGGGGATCCGCAGATACAGCACTCCGCCAGCACCTCCGCCCGGATATCCCAGTAATCGTTTGTGTGCAGCGTCTTCAGCGCCTTCAGTTTCCACCCCTCCGGCCCGTACATTCTCACCAGTTCCGTCACGCGCCCTGCAAAATCCCACTCTAAAAAGCGCACAATCTCCCCCATGTTGGAACAGGCCTGCCGAAGGATCTCCTCCAGGGACTTTCTTTCTTCCCCCTGGAACCGCTCTAAAACTCTCTCTGCCTCCCTTTCCTGATAGAAGCCCTCCTTCTTCCGCCGCCTGCACTCTGCCGCAGCCGTAAGGACAGCCTCCTCTGAGACAGCCTGCTCCTCCGTCAGTTTCACTTCCTGATAAGTGTCCCCGGGAGCCCGAAGGTCCAGATCCCTCCACTGGTCCAGATCCTGCAGGCCTTTTCTGAGGACCACCACACATTCCACATCATGGGTTCTCCCGGGCTGACCTTCCCCTAAGCTGTGCTCCTCTGCCAGGGACACATGGGCCTCCCCATAACCGTCCTCTGCGGAGACGCACACAAACAGATCCCCGTAGCCCGTGTCCAGTTTTACCGTGCCCTCCTCCCCGTGGGCCTGTGCCCCGGTATACAGACAGGCCACCGTGCCGAATTTTCCATAGTTCAGCACCTGAAATTCCACCCTGGCCCCGGACACAGGGCTGCCCTGCTCATCCACCACCTTCACCTTCACCTGAGCCGTAGGCGCATACAGGGCCATGTGATTGAGCTTGGAGGACATATTGGGCCGTTCCGCCACAGGCTCCAGGGGCTGGTCTTTTCCAAACCACACGGAATCTATCAGCATGGCCCGGGAGGCCGGTCCCGCAAACCACCCGCTGTCCAGACGGTATCCCGGCTCGCATCCCCCGAAAAAGTGCCATTTTCCGTCGCACCAGGCCTCCACCCAGGCGTGGTTGTCATCACAGTGAGCCCACCAGGGAGCAGCCACCTGCCTGGCAGGGATCCCCAGGCTTCGCAGAGCTGTGGACACGAAAGGCGCCTCCTCACCGCACCGTCCCGCCCCGGTCCCGAACATGGTCAGAGGATTCTGGGTGCGGGGGAAGGTGGTCTGGTAGGTGGCATTTTCAGCGCACCAGCGGTTGGTCTCCATAACGGCATCGTACATGCCCTTTCCCTGGATCCTCCCCTGCAGCCGGTCATAGAAAAACCTTCTGGTATCCGCAATGTCCTCGTTGTGAACCCTGTGGTGAAGCACATAGTTGGCAAAGAGCTTCTCCGGCACCTTTCCCCCATAGGGCCCCTCTGTCCACAGATACACCCCATGCCTGGCATAGGCCAGGTACAGGGACGCAGGATAGTCCAGAAGGTCGCTCAGGGGCATGGCGCTGTACAGGAACCGCAGCGCCTCCCCCTCGTCCGGAGTGCACTGGGACAGCACACTCCGGATCTCCTCTATTTTCTGTTCCAGCAGGACATGGCTGAACCGGCCAAGATCATTTCCCTGGTCCTTCGCCTTCCTCTTCAGTTCTTCCCGCCTGTTTTCCAGCAGAATCATCTGTCTGTCAAAATACTGCCTGATCTCACTGCTATATGATTCTGAAAACATCCTATTCCCTTTCTCCCTTATACGGGCATGGGGTACTTCTTCATCCATTCCATCAGATTGTCAATGGTAGTAAAGGCCAGGCCAGTTACCGTGTCAGCACAGCCGTAATATACCGCGATCCTTCCGGTGTCGGCGTCAGCCAGAGCCGCGCAGGGGAATACCACATTGGGCACATCGCCGGCCTGCTCATAGATCATCTCCGGCGCCAGCAGATAGTACCTGGAGCGCATCTTCACTTTCCAGGGTTCTTCCAGGTCAAGGAGCGCACATCCCATCCGGTACACATAGCCGCTGCAGGTCCGGAGCACCCCGTGATAAATCAGCAGCCATCCCTCCTCCGTCTCAATGGGGCAGGGGCCGGGGCCAATCTTCATGGACTGCCATGCGGACAGATCTCCCGGCACGGTACCCATGACAAACCTGTGATGTCCCCAGTACTCCATGTCGGGGCTCTGGCTCAGGAAAATGTCGCCGAAAGGAGTGTGTCCTGTGTCGCTGGGCCTGGAAAGCATCATGTACTTTCCGCCGATTTTTCTGGGGAAGAGCACCCCGTTCCTGTTATAGGGCAGGAAAGCATTCTCCAGCTGATGGAATGTCTTAAAATCATAAGTGTATGCGACACCGATGGTGGGGCCGTGATAGCCGTTGCACCAGGTAATGTAATACCGATCCTCGATCCATGTTACCCTGGGATCATAGCGGTACTCCCTCTTGGTCACTTCCGCATCGTCCCCTGTGAAGGTGATGGGCTCATGGTTGATCTCCCAGTGGATGGCGTCCTTGCTGAAACCTGCAAAGATATCCATGCTCACAGACAGGCTGTCACAGCGGAACACTCCCGCATAGCCGTCCTCAAAAGGCACCACCGCGCTGTTGAAAATGCTGTTGGCGATGGGAATGTCATGCCTGCCGATAATAGGGTTCTCCGAATAGCGCCAGATGGGGCGGTCACAGTCCTGGGGCCTCTCCTGCCAGGGCATGCCCGGAAGGGCTTTTCCAATAATCTTGTTCATCTCCATATCCTCCTTAAACTTTGTCCTGCGATCCCATTTTACCACAGGTTGGAAAAAAATTAAACAAAAAAGAGCGATGCCGTATAAAGACATCGCTCTTTTTTTATTGTTTTCCGGCAAAATGCCGTAAACTGCAGCAGATCAATCTCCGCCCAGACCACTCCTGGCGGCACCCTGTACAAAACGTCTCTGTACAAAGGCATACATTACCAACAGCGGCAGCACTACCATCAGGGCACAGGCCGAAATGGTGGCCGTCTGCACGAAAGGATTGGTGGCGTCCACAATGGGCAGCCATTCCCTGTTGGCCTTAACCGCACTGTCGATAGCCCAGCGCACATTGCCCTGCAGTGTGGAATACTGGTAGGACAGCTGACGGATATTGGGATTCAGCAGACCCACATAGTAGGTATCCGTGTAATTCCACAGGAAGCTCAGCACAGACACGGTCAGGATGGAGCCGGACATACTGGGCACCACGATGCTGAAGAAAGTACGCAGGAAGCCCGCGCCGTCCACATGGGCAGCCTCCTCCACAGAGATGGGAAGTCCCCTGACGCCCTGACGCATAAAGTAAATATACAGACCGCTCTTGACACCCATGCCCGTTCCTGCAAGGATAAACTGAGAGATGGGTTTCCCGATCATGTTGATACCGGCGCCGGTGCCGTTGATCAGGCCGATCAGTCCGAAAATATCAAAGTTACGGAAGGCCGCATACTGGGCCAGCATCAGGGAATCGCTGGGCACCACAATGGTCAGCACCACGAAAAAGAACAGAATATTGCTGCCCTTGAACTTCAGCCTTGCGAAAGAGTATGCCGCAAGCCCTGTGGTGAGCACCTGCAGGAAAGTAAGCACAATGGTGGTCAGCAGGGTATAGGCCAGGCTGGCCCCGTAGTTCAGCAGACTCTTGGACAGGGATATCTCCAAAAAGATTGAAGACACCTGCTGAGGAACCCACATGGTAGACTTATCCCCAAGCATGGCCGGCGAAGTGACGGCATCCCTTATGAGGTTCCACAGAGGCGTGATAACCACGAAACTCAGGCAGATCAGTATCACATAGCGGAAAGTCATGGAAACAATGCTCTTTATCTGTTTCTGAATGGCATATTTCGTCAGACGCCCCTTGCGCAGGTCCACCCAGAAGCTGATACCCGCCATCTCCTGGGCCTTCTGCATTCTCTCTTTTCTGCTCAATTTAGTCATAATAGAACACCCCCTTGGACACAATGCCGCAGACCACTCCGATCGTCACCAGCGTCGCCGCAAAGTAGATGAAACTCATTGCCGCGCCGTAACCGTAGTAGCTGGAATTGCCGTTGAACGTAATGCTCTGTATGAAACTGGAAAACTCTATGGTCGTATCTCCATAGGAGACCTTTGCATGAGCAAAAGATTCGGCAATGCTGTACACCAGACACACCAGAATGGTCGGCGACACCATGGGCAGCGTAATCTTACAGAAGGTCTCAAACTGGGTACAGCCCTCCATCTTGGCCACCTCATAGAGGGTGGGCGAGATGGCCTGCAGACCTGACAGGAACAACAGCACCTGCACACCGCAGGTAGTCACCACTGTGAAGATATTCTCCACATACGTGACCAGAAGGTTCGTCAGATCCGTAGGGATACCTGAGTTAATCACCAGGTCCTTCAGCCAGTCCATGTTCATTACGGCTTCAGAAGTCACATCCGCCAGGGATGCCTCACGCAGCTTGAAGGTGGCCACACCGGTGGCCAGGATGATGGGGATGACAAATACCGCCCGGAAGAAACCTCTCCCCTTGTACTCCCCGTTCAGCAGCATGGCGATGAACAGAGCCAGGAAGATCTGAAAAGGCACTTCCTTCGCCATGTTTGTAAAGGCTTCCGAGAGCATCCTGTTGAAATCCGCATTCACTCCCATAACCCACTCAAAGTTACCCGTTCCGATAAAGGTACCCGAAAACTTACCGTTTACCATCTCCATGCTGCAGAGGGAATACCACAGCATATTTAACAGCGGCCTCAGAAAGAAGAAAACCAAGCCAATGAGCCACGGCAGCAGGAAGATAAATCCCCACAAGGCCGTCTTTTTGGAGAAGTCCATTCTCTTATACCATGAAAGAGCCGGCTTTGAGGCTGCCGTTTTTGTATCTTTTTTCATCTTAACTCCTCCTTTACTTTATTACATAGCTGAAAGCCGGCACAGCCACTCCGTCGATCTGTTCCTGAAGGTCACTGTAGTTAAAGTATACTTTGACCCCGTTGGAGTATGTCACCACACGAAGCTTGTCGTTGCGTTCATACAGCTCATGATCCACAATATTCGCGCCCTTTACCATGTTGTAGAACTTGCTGTACTCCTCATAGTAAGCGCCGATCCTGTCTTTCCAGTAACTGTAGTCAACTGCAAAATAGCTCTCCTGCTCGGTTCCGGACAGATTGGAACTGTTCTCGTAAATGAAGGTGAACTTAGGTACGCTGCCGTTCTCAAGAGCATGCATGAAATTCTGATGCACATCCGTGCTCTCCCGGTTCAGGGACTCGGAGGAGTAAACCTTGTAACCGTCCAGAACCATTCCGGCAAAAGGTATGGAGGCATCCAGAACCCTCATACCGCTGTCCGTGGTAGGGATATCCGTCAAGTAGGTGCTGTAGGCATAGGCCTCGCTGGAAGGATTGGACAGCATCAGACTCAGCCCTTCCGCAAAGCCTCCCACCGCCTCCTTCATCAGGGTCCTGCCTGTGGAAGGCGATACATGAGTGCTGTCATAATTGGTCCCGATGAATGTAAACAGGTCGCTGGAAGCCATGGTGTCCAGCCCCACTTTGCTGGAATAGGATTTCTTCACCTTGTTCAGATAATCCTGCAGATAGGAGGGATTTACCACATACAGAGGATAATCCGCTTCCGTATCCACACTGTTGTCCACAGGGTTAAAGGAGTAGATCTGTGCCCTCTCGCCCACAATATTCCATGCCGACATGTCATTGCTCATCTTGGTCTTGGTGTAGGCGGACTGCAGCTGCAGGCTGGGGAAGATCTGAGCTCCCACGGAATCCGCATAGGACTTCAGGCTCTTCAGACCAGACTTTCCTCCCAGCCCGGACACAATCTTCACACCCGAGGCAAGAGAGCGCTGGTTCATACCTCCGTTTACCATACCGCTGTAGATCAGTTTCACATTTCCCACGCCCACGCCGGTGAGCTCTTCCAGGATTGTCTTGGCCTGGCTGAAGGTGGTCAGCACCTGGGTTCCCTCATAGGGAATTCCCAGCATATACTTGGTCTTGTCCGTACTGCCCATGAGTTCCACATAGAAGGGAGCTTTGTCCTCCTCCGCCTCCTTGGTCAGCACACCCTTCTCCACCAGGTACTGGTTATAGCACTGGGCCATATCCACATAGTCCGCTTCCTTGCCCAGCCAGAAATAGCGGAGGGTAATCACGTCGTCATAGATATCATTGGATGCCCTGTACATTGTAAAAGCACCGTTGGCGTTCTTTGCCCCGGAGGAAACAGCCTGCTGAGGCTGAATGTCAAAGGTCAGCTTTATCTTGGAATAAGGCTCGCCATTGTCCGTGTAACTCACATAGGCATCCAGAAAAGCTACCTCCGCCCCCTCCTCAATGACACCGAACACCGTGCTGTTGGAATTCTTCATGCCGAATACGGGCATCATCAGCTTATTGTTCACGCTCTTGTAGGAAGTAGCTCCTGTGAGCTTGTCGCCCCCGTAGTAGGCCCCCGCATAGTGATATTCACGGTCCTTGGTGCTGTCCAGATAGATCAGCGCGCCGCTGCCGTCGGGGATAAACATATATCCCTCCTCAGCGTCATTGGTGGAATCCGAAGTCATAAAATAGGGAAGCAGTGTCAGCTGGCTGATGGGATGTTCCGCATCTGACTCCATCATGGTGGTATCCACTCTCACCACAAGCTCTTCATCCTCCAGAACATACTCCACCGGAATCTTGATCTGCAGATTGGTGGGATAGTTCTCCGCAGGGGCATCCTGGGCCTCCAGATCCGCGATCAGTTCCTCATCCGTATACTTTCCCTTCTCATAGAAGAAACCGTAGAGCTGCTTCATGGCCAGGCTGCCCAGGTCAGCGTTGAAATTGCGCACCCAGGTTCCGTCGCTTAACTTGGTGTAATAGGAAGACTCCAGGGTACGAACCTCCGAATCCGACAGATACTGCACCACCAGATTCTGCATCCTCTCCTCTGTGAGCTCGTAAGGAAAGTTTTTGTAGGTCACATCGTCGCTGCCCAGAGTGTACAGAATCCGGACCCCATTGTCCAGCAGCTGATAGGAGAGCTGCTCCCGGCTGGAACACATGCTGTAGGAATCATAGTTGGTTAGGGTATTGTAGATCTTGTTGGCATTCTTGCTGCCGGAGAAAAACCTCACCATCAGGTCGGAGCGCTCCGCGTTGGACAGACTGTCCCTGCCCTCGTCATGGCTCATATTGCTGTCCTGGTAAGTTCCTGTGGAAGTGTCCAGCCAGCGGATGGTTCCCGTGGAAGGATTCAGCAGAAGCTGCATTTTTCCGCTCTCCCCGACTTTTACAAAGTCGGTTCCGGTCACGGCGTCAAACTGCTGTCCCTCCCAGTAGCTGGACTCCTCCAATGCCACAGGTTCATCGGAGGATCCGCAGCCACCCAGGAAAGAAAGGCAAAGACCCGCCACCATGGCATAGGTAAGGAATTTATATTTTTTCATTTTCTTCGCCTCCTCCCTAAAGTACCATGAACAACTCTCTGAAGATCTGCATCCAGTCATTGACAAACTGTGCAAGAAGTGTTGCAAACAGCATCAGCACAAAGCAGATGATCAGCATGGCCACCACTGACAAGAGCAGCGTCGCCACATTCTTGGTAAAGGTATACTGGTTCACCATGATGGTTCCGATGAACATATAGAAGAAGAACAGCACCATACCAAATGTAAACAGGGCGCTTACCAGGGCCGCCTCATCCTCTGTGACAAAATTGGACAGGATCGTACCTACCAGGTAGAGCCAGCAGGCAGGATACAGGGAATACCCTACCACCTTTGTGATATGTATCACCTTTCCCTTGCCTGAGAGCAGTACGCCCACAGCCCAGTTGCCCACGATAAAGGCCACATAGGGAAGAATGGTGCTGCCCACGATCAGGGGCACATTCACATTGTCAATATCCACAAAGGACACCATAAAGCCCGTATACCTGTACTTAATCAGACTGATCCATCCAAACAGAATGATAACCACCACGCTAAACACGAGTGAACCATCATCATAATACTTTACATCGTCAAATGCCTTAAAAGGACTTGAGAGCACATATCCCGGCCATTTGAACAGAGTGAACTTGGTCTTCCGCCAGAACCTGGCAAGAGCCGTATCCTTTTCCTGCGCCGGACGGAATTTCCTGTAAATCTTCCAGGCAACCATCAATACGATCACCGCCACAATAATTCCCACAATCAGACCAAAATTGCGGTTCATCCAGGCGCTGGACACCTGCCTGTAGGCGTTGGAGTAATAATCTCTGTCGCCGCCCAGGTGAAAGTTCTCCTTTGCAGCCTCATACTCTCCCACCCGAAGCTGATATTTTCCCAGCCCCAGATTGGCATAGTAGAAATTGTTGTTGATATCCAACACCTGCTGCCAGTAGCCCGCAGCTTCCTCATAATCATATCTGGACTGTGCATCCAGACCAGCGTTGATCAGCCCGCCGTATGTGGTAGGTGCAAAGATTTCAATGGACTGGTAAACAGCATCCACTATCAGAATCTTGTCATCCATAAAGCAGAAAGCCACAGGAGAGCTGAGCAGCCCTTCACCGTTGCCGGATCCGCCCAGCTCATACATCAGATAACCGTCAGAGCTGTAGACAAAAATCCTGGAATAATTGGTGTCCATAACCGCAAATCTGCCGTCATCCGCCACAGCGATGGCATTTAAGTTGGACATGGAACTGCCGTTCTCATAGTCTCCCATAGGAGGAGTGACAAACTCTCCCGTGGACAAAATATCTTCTCCGGAGGAATTCAGCTTTCTCACCGGGTTCTTCTCCGTGGCATCCGCCACGCTGGCGAAGATAAAGCCGTCCTTGTCAATGGCCAGATCACTGTAGGCTGTAGGCAGCCACAGTCCGCTACGGGAGAGCTGTTCCTCTGTGGCAATACTTCTCCAGAACAGATCCACCAGGCTGTAGGTCACTTCCGTTGCGCCCACATAACGGTTGAAATTACCCTCCGGATCCAGCTCCGCAAAACCTTCATAACAGTTCTGAATCAGCACGTAGATACGGCCCACGCTGTCCACCACAAGCTTTTTGGGCTTGTAAGATGTGTTGAGACCGATACAGTGAGGATCTCCCAGAGCCCTTACATACTGGCCGTTCTGGTCGAACTCAATAATCTCCCCTTTGTCCGGTTCACAGATGTAGATATGCTCATCCTCTGTGACATAGATACCGCTGGGGGTATTCACCGTACTCTGGGTGCCGTCTTCTCTTGTGTACTCTGTAATGGTTTTAACCGTTTCAAATTCCTTGTCGGTGATAACGACAGTACCATTCAAAATGATGTATACTTTGTCATTCCGATAAAACACGCCGGAAGCCGTTGCAAAACCGCTGACGCCAAGTTCCGATGCGTATACCGTCTTTTCCAACTCATATGCAGCCGGTGCGGCGACCACTTTACCCCAGATATCATAGGAATAAGTCTCCGCTGCATAGGACACCGTGCCAAATCCAAGGATGGCACATAATACAAGAGCAAGCCCACCAAGGCACCTACTCCAAATCTTTCTTGATTTCTGCATACGCCACCTCTTATTCTTTCATGCCGGATGTTGCCATTGTGGACACCACGTTGTTCTGCATGATCAGGAACACGATCAGCGGCACTGCGAACATGATCACTGAGGACGCCGAGGAGATACCTACGTAGGAAGTACCCACGCCGGCCACCTTGCCGCTTGCCACCTGACCTACCACATAGGCAAAACCCTTCTGTGCTTCCGTGTAGATGAACTTGTCACCTGTATTGGTCCAGAAACTCTGGAATACCATGATAAACGCCGTCACCAGCGCCGGCTTCACCACAGGCATAACAATGGTGAAGTGAATGCGCAGATATCCTGCGCCGTCGATCTGTGCCGCCTCCATAAGACTGTCCGGAATCTGCTCCATGAAATTCTTCATCAGGTACAGGCCAAGGGTGGAGGCAAAACCGGGGATGATGATGGCCCACTGAGTGTCCAGCATTCCCAGTCCCGCGATGGTCAGGAAGTTGGGGATCATGGTAACTGCCGAGTTGAACATCAGCGAGTACACAATGATCTGGTTAAAGAACTTTGACCCGGGGAACTTGTATTTTGCCAGAGGGTAAGCACACAGGGACGCCAGGACAATATGGCCCACGGAACCAATCACCACCACAAAGAGGGAGTTGAAAAGGGACCTGCTCATGGGCACCACTGTGTTGGCCAGCACATTGGCAAAGTCACGGTAATTGTCAAAAGTCGGGTTGGTCACAAATATCTTCGGCGGGAATACGAACAGTTCGTTCATGGGCTTAAGGGACTGGCTCACCATGTATACCACCGGGAAGAAGAAGGCAAGCGCCATCACCAAAAGGAACAGCCCCAGAATGACATTTCCCCAGAAGCTTCTCTGGGATTTCTTCACAAAAGGGGTAAAATCCTTGGACTTCTTCTTATTTAAATAATTCTGGTAAAGTCTCTTTATTGTTTCCATATTCACCCTTCCTCTCTCCCGTCAAGTTCCGACCTTGCGCAGCAGCTTCTGGATCAGGCCGTTGCATACGATCATGATCAGGAACAGGATAACGGCGATTGCTGATGCATATCCCATCTCCATACGGATGGAACCATAGTCGTTCAGGTGGTTGACGATGGTGTGGGAAGCATAGTTGGGGCTGGGGAAACCTACCAGGGAGTCACCGATGGAACCCACTGACAGGGAACCGGTGATGGTCATAACCGCGCCGAAGAGCAGCTGAGGTTTCATATTGGGAAGCGTGATATACCACAGCTCCTGCCAACGGTTCCGGATGCCGTCGATGGCGCCCGCCTCGTACTGCGCCTCGTCCACGCCCTTGATACCTGCCACAAAGGACAGGAAGCCCACGCCCATGCTCATCCACAGGGAAGCGAGGATTACTACTACTATAATAAATTCTTTGTCTGAAAGCCACAGGATCGGATCGTTCATTCCCAGGCTCCGCAGAAAAGCATTCAGATAACCGTTGCTGTCGTTGGAGAAGATCTGGGTAAACACGGAGATCACTGCGGTACCTGCCATACTGGGCGCATAGAAGATCACCGTGAGAACGGTCCCCACCTTGTGGGGAAGCTCATTGATCATCCAGGCCAGCAGGAAGGACATGATATAGCCCCCCGGCCCTACGATCACCGCTATGATAAAGGTATTTTTGATAGCGGTAATAAAGTTCGTGTCGTCAAGGAACAGCTTCTGGTAATTGCGCAGCCCCACAAAATTCGCTTTCTCCAGGACGTTGAAATCCGTGAAGCTGAACCATATGGCCTTTAAGACCGGATAGACCACGAATACGAAAAAGAGCAGCATGAAGGGGGCAATCATAATGTACAGAGGGATGCCGCGCTTCATGTCCCTAAGGGTCAGCTGGGCCCTTCTCTTAAAAGATATCTTACTAGCAGCCATCTTTCCCCTCCTATTCTGCCGTGTTCAAACCAAATTCGGTGCGCTTGTTGGTAATCTCATTGTTGATCTCGTCAAGCTGAATGTACAGCGTATCCACCGGATCCGTATTGTCAGTTACAACCGTGCTGAACGCGTTCCTCACCACACGCCCGGTAATATAGCCTCCGGGAGTCTGGGGCTCCGCCCTCAGGTCGCCCAGAAGAGACAGCACCACTTCCTTGAACTCTTCCTTCAATCCACCGTTGGCGATAGCTTCCATATTGGCCACGGGGAATTCTGCCGCTTCACCGTTCTCTGCCTTCAGCTCCATGGAATAGTCCGCCTGGGTCTCCTCGCTGGTCCACCATTTCAGGAAATCCCACGCCTCATCCGCCATGCCGTCCTTCTCCACTGTGGAGGAAACGATAAAGCAGGTTGCAATCATGCAGGCTGCGGAGTGATCCACTGTGCCGTTGTCCTTGACCGTGCCCGGAATCCTGGCGATGGACCATTTTCCGGCGATCTCCGGCGCGGACACATTCAGGGTATTGACATAGGTATAATCCACCACCGCAAGAGGAATCTCTCCCGTGCGGAACCTGGTGGACAGGTTAATGCTGTAATTCAGACCCTGGTTGGTGTAGTACTCCGTCCATTCCTTGAACACCATCATCAGATCCACTTCGTCCAGACGGGTTCTTGTGCGGTCTTCATTGTACAGATCATATCCTTTCTGATAGAGCATGGACAGGAAAATGCTGTTCACGGGAACGGTGGTGGAACTGGTGCCGCCACCAAGGGTCAGGTACTCGTTGCTGGCAAGATACACGCTCATATTGTCAGCTTCCAGATAGGGAATGATGCCCATGAGTTCTTCCCAGGTCTCGGGAACTTTCAGATTCAGAGACTCCAGAATGTCCTTCCTGTAGATCATCACAGGGAAGGAAAGCTGGTCGGGAAGGCCGTATACGCCCCCTTCATACTCCAGGAATGCCCTGGTGTCCGCCGGGAATCTCTTGTACACTTCCTCGAAATCGGCAAACTGTGTCAGGTCATAGGCCGCGTTGCGGTATGCAAAGTTAGTGGGGGAACTGTAGCTGGAGTGGAGCACCACGTCGGGGCCTTCCCCTGCCACCGTTGCCGGAAGCACTGTGTCGCCGCCCACCATACTCAGGTTCACCTCATAATCGGTATTGCTGGTAAGGGTATTGATCATCTTCTGGATGATGTCATACTGTTTTCTGGTATCCGTTGCCACCCATACTGTGAGCTCTTCTTTCTTCTGACCATCCTCGTTTCCCTTGGCATGAACTTTGAAGTCATTGGTAAAGGAACCGATAAAGGCATTCCAGGTATGGGCCACATTGGCAAAGAAGCCGCCGTTTGCACTGGGAAGCTTATATCCCTCCCCTGCCACCATCAGATAATCCATCTCCAGAGGCAGGTTGTTGATGCTGTTGACCCACTCGCCCAGGGCGGAGAGTTTGGTGTTGAAATCGCCCAGGTACTTGGCCACATCGTCAGGCTTCTTGATCAGTTTGATCATGGAGTTCATCATGTCCACCACGCCGGAAGTCTTGTTGGACACTTCCAGACTCTCGCCAAACATTTCCACCACAGCGTTCAGCCTGGTGTACTCCACTTCAAGAACATCCTGCATATGAGAGACATATGTAGTAATCTGATAATCACGGTACTGGTCAGGATCTGCCCCTGTAACCGCCGTGAGTTCACGGTATAGATTATTTAGATTATCCACACTCTTGCTTGCCAGATCCACCGCCTCCGCCAGCTCGCCCAGAGTGGCGGTCATGGTGATGGTGTTCTCCCCTTTTTCCAGATAGAAATAGTAATCTCCATCTTCTCCTCCCAGGAAAGCAGTCTGCCAGTCAGGACCGTAGTCGAACCTGACCTCGCCTGCCTCCTTAAAAGGAAGCTGCCCATTTACCGTCAGGCTGCGGGCGGAATAGAATCCCCTGTTCAGGTACTGCTTAAAGCGGACGCCCAGCTTGTAGAGGCCGGCCTCTTCCACTTCCACCTTCCAGGTGATGTTCTGTCCCGCAGAAGCCCAGTTCTTGCCGCCAATGGTATTGTACACAATATTGCTGGCGTGGTAGGGCTGAGACGCCACGGAAGTACGGTCATTGTTAGGGGACAGGGAAGAACTTGACTTCACAAGCGCATCCTCCGCCTGGACAATAACGGCGCCTTCCTTCACATTGTTGGCGCTGATGATCTCCGCATCCAGCTCTTTCTGGCACATGTCAAGGTACTCGGCATAGGGCAGAATCTCTGACGCGGGCACCAGGGCAATCTCGCTGATTCCCAGAGCCGACTGAGTGGACTCCAGGGTCACTTTATTGCTGCCCTTCCCAAAATAGAACATATAACTTCCCAGGGTATCACAGTCATTGGAGTTGATATAGGCAGATGCCGGCCCTGCTGTCTGTACCTGGGTGGGCGCAGCCTGGTTGCCGTTGGTATTCATCAGCCAATCCTTGTTGTCATCCACCCAGAGGCGGTCGACACTGATATCTCTACAATCGTCAAAGGGTAATTTCCCATTTATATACACATTGCGCAATATTGCCTGAGTGCTGGATATGTCTGTATAATATGTCAGCTGGATATAATACAGACCGGCTTCCGCTACGTTGAAGTCGTAGGTGACGGAGCCTTCACCCTGCGTCCACAGAATACCGTTTCTCTCCGCAAGGCCGTTCATGTCTGCTTCCGCGTACTGGGAAGCGCCCAGGGCGATCCTGCCTGTGGGATTCTCCACATATGCCTTGGAATGCTGGGAGAGATAAGCATCATACGATACGGCGGACGCATCCTCATAGCTGAGGTATTTTGCCAGAACTGTATCGCGGGTCTGGGCATATTCATCGCTGGACGCCATGTTATATGCCACAACCGCCACGACAATCAGTGCAACCAGAATGCATATATTGCGAATGCGGGTTTTGTTCTTTTTCTTTTTCACCCCATCAGCCCTTTCGTTTCTAAATATTGTGTGGCTGCGCCCCTATTTGCATAGAAATCACAGCCACACAGCGCAATTAATATATACTCTATCTAAGTATGACAGATCTTACTTGAATCCCTGATCCTTCATGTTGGCATCACCTTCACTCTTGAAGTTCTCGCCTGTGGATCTGGCATCTCTTCCGGCTGCGATAACGTAGTAGCCGTTTCTGTTCACACGCACAACTCCGTTGCTGTTGAACGCATGACCCCAGTCAACGGTGGATCTGGAATGCAGCCAGTCAAACACTTCGATGTCCTGTTCGTTGCAGAAGTGGCCGGGATCTCCGGGATCGTAACCCATGTTCACATAAGTCTCACCCTTGGATTCTGCCTCCCACATAGCGGTTCTTGCCGCCTGGCCGTCGGGAACATCAAGGTCACAGAAGTCACGTGCGATCTGGTGAAGTATAATATCAGGAATTTCCTTTGCGCCGGCTCCCCTGTACTCAGCCTTGGGAACAACCACGTCCGTCCAGATAGACTGAGGAACAAGATATGTATCGCTGAGTGTCTTGTAATCGCCGCTGCAGGTCACCTGGGATCCCCAAGGCCAGGGAACGATGCCCCAGTCGCCTACATTCTTTTTCACATCACCATACTGCCATGCCTCAACCATGCCAAGCACAAATGTCTTTGCCTCTGTGGGGCCGCACATATCCTGCATCTGGTAGACAAAGTCAGCGCTGATACCGCCGGTCTCCTCGTCAAGATTTACATTGGTTGCCGCAGGAGCCAGACCCTGCTGCTGAAGTTTTGTATAGAATTCCAGAGCCTCAATATAAGCCTCGTCTGCCATGTGGATCTCGCCGTTGGAATCGATGGACACGGTGCCGTTGGCTCCGGGCGCCATGCTCACCCAGTGATTGGGATGTACGGAGATAGGATAGGTGCCGTCGGGAAGCTTGGACTTCATCTCGGTAAGATACTCGATGCAATCGTCATAGCTCCACTCGCCCGCCATGAACTTGTCGGTGGGAGTCTTTTCCATACCGATACTCTGCAGGTATTCCCGGCTGTACACAAGCACATAGGAGCTTCCCATGTTGTCATAGGTCCATCCATATACCTTGCCCATCCAGGTACCGGGTGTCACATAGGCGCTTCCCAGCTTCAGCTGGTCCACATCTGCGGTAATATCTGCCAGATAGTCCTTGAGACTCAGGACAAGGTCGTCGCCTACGGTGAAGATATCCGCAAAGCACTCGCCATTGGTGAAAGTGGCGAGGATCTTGTCGCCGGTCTCGTATCCGTCGTCACCTGTAAGATTTACATACTCAATTTTAATATTATACTTTGCCTCAAGCTGATGGGCGATATCCCACTTCTTGGTATATCCCTGCTTTACATTGCCGTCATCATCCAACTTGGTCTCTTCATTCAAGTCACCGAAGATACCGCCGTTAACTCTGACAACCGCACCGCCGAAATCATAAGTCTCTTCCGGTGTCTCCTGACTCTGATCTTCTGCCCCCCCTGACTCTTCTCCGCCTGTGGAGCTCTCGCCGCCGCTGGACTCGCTGCCGCCGGAAGCGCTGCCGCTGGGTTCAGCGGAATCATTCCCGCAGCCCGCCACGCCTGCCACCATTGCCGCTGCCATGGCAATTGCGCAGATCCTTGTCGCAAATTTCTTTCTCATACATAATCCTCCTTAAATATTATTATGAGTTACTTGCAGCAGTCACTGACATACAATAATATACCTGTGACCATGTAAATGATATCTCTAATCCGGCAAATTGTCAATAATATTTAATCTATAGGATATTTTTTGTAACTTCTGCTGAAATAATGCCCAGATTTTTTGTAGAGAATGCCTAGATTTCGTACTCTTTTACCCCAGATTGTGTAAAGAACCCTGCCAGGAAATTCCTCCCTGAACAAGGTTCTCATACAGTTTAATCGTTCTGAGTCACCACTTCCCCATGGCCCAGATTATAAGTAATTTCACCCTCCAGTTCCACCTTCAGAACCGTTGTCAGGGGATGAAGCTGCATTTTGTCCGCCCGGATCCAGAGCGTGCCCGGAATACCGCTCCAGGGCAGAGAACCCGTATAATCAAAGTCAAGCTCCTCACCTGTGTGGAGTACGCTCACCTTCTTTACCCTGGTCTTCACGCCCTTCACACAGATAAACTCTGCCGGCTTATCGTACACAAAAAGGTAAATGGTCGTCTTATCCTTTGACAGGGTGCTGCCTCCCAGGTACTGGCTGTAGTCAAGCCCTCTTCCCGTGCCAAAAACCGCCTCCTCATGGTCATGGATAAAGGTTCCCAGATCCTCCAGCACTTTCACCTGTCTCTCGTCCAGAGTGCCGTCCTCCTTGGGACCCACATCCAGGAGCATCCTGCCCCCCAGTGTAATACAGTCGCAGAACATGCGCACCACCTGGCGGCTGGTCTTGTAGTGATTATCCTGTACCCTGTATCCCCAGGAACTGTTGATGGTGGTGCAGAATTCCCACTCTCCTTTGGGGCCGTGAAGGGGAATCCCCTGCTCGGGCGTCTCATAATCCCCATAGCCCTGAAGTCTGGAGTTCACCAGAATATTGGGGTTAAGACTCTGAAGGTACTCTTTGAACTCTTTGGCTTTCCACTGTTTGGCGCTGCGCTCCCAGTCCCCGTCAAACCACAGCAGATCCACCGTGCCGTAATTGGTCAGAAGCTCCTTAAGCTGATTGTTGTTGAACTCCAGAAATTCCTGCCATTTCTCCGGATCTTCCGGGCCTCCCGCCGGGGTGGCAAACACGTCCTTGAGATGATTCTGAGGATCGGACCCTTCCGGATACACTGTCCTGTAGCGGGGATCGGACCAGTCAATCAGTGAATAGTACAGGCCCACCTTCATGCCTGCCTCCCGCACCGCCTGGGTGTACTCCTTGATCAGGTCCCGGCCCGCAGGAGTCTTCTTCACCACGCTGAGATCCGAATATTTGGTGTCAAACAAAGCTACGCCGTCATGATGTTTTGAAGTCAACACCACATACTGTGCCCCTGCGCGCTTAAACAGATCAGCCCATGCTTTTGCGTCAAACTTTGAAGCCGTAAAGCCCTCACACTGCTTCATATAGTCCTCATATGAGATGGCTCCATTGTGGAAGGACCAGGATTCAGACACATTCCCAAGTGAATAGATTCCATAGTGAATGAAAATCCCCAGCTTGGCCTCCTTAAACCATTCCTGCATCATAATTATTAATCTCCTTTCTTGATGCCAGATAACTTAAGCTCCAAGTATCATAACACAAAAATTATATATAATCCATATGTATTTTCTTTTTTTCTCAAATTCCTTTGTGTAATATTTCCAAGTTTTTTGCCGTTTTTTTGTTAATTCTTTCCCTCATGAAAATTCCCGGCATATTCACATTTTTTCTGAGGTTATTATCCTAAAGAATAAACATATTTTTACTATAGTATTATATATTCTACACTCTAAAGTTGGTTATCTTTACTATGGCATATTATATTTTATTCTATAGTTTTTATCTCTCCTTTGGAACCTGTTACAATGAAATCCATGGGAAATTCAGGATGCATTTTTCTTCTTTCAGTAGTATACTTATCTGCACAGAGCACTCTGTATCAATCCGGCAGAGAAGGTTCCTTCTTCTGCCGGTGTGTATAAAACAGCACGGTACAGTCCGTGCGGAAAAGGAGAAAGCAGATGGACATAGCCAAAAATCAGGAGAAAACCCGGCAGTACAGAACCCGCGCCAGGGCTCTGGTGGCACAGATGACCCTGGAGGAGAAAGTGGAACAGACCGTCAACGACACCCCGGCGGTAGAGCGTCTGGGGCTGAAAGCCTACAACTGGTGGAATGAAGCCCTCCACGGGGTGGCCAGAGCGGGGGTGGCCACCGTGTTCCCCCAGGCCATCGGTCTGGCGGCAACTTTTGACGAGGACTTTATCGAACAGGTGGCGGACGCCGTCTCCACGGAGGGACGGGCCAAATTCAACCTGCACCAGGCCAAAGGGGATCGGGGCATCTACAAGGGCCTCACATTCTGGTCCCCCAATGTGAACATATTCCGGGATCCCCGTTGGGGCAGGGGCCATGAGACTTTCGGGGAGGATCCTTACCTGACCTCCCGCATGGGGGTGGGCTTTGTAAAGGGAATCCAGGGCCATGACGAGAATTATCTGAAAGCCGCCGCCTGCGCCAAGCACATTGCCGTCCACAGCGGACCTGAGGGCATCCGGCACAGTTTTGACGCGGTGGTGGGAAAACAGGATCTCTATGAGACCTACCTGCCTGCCTTCCAGGCCTGTGTGCAGGAGGGACATGTGGAAGCGGTTATGGGGGCCTACAACTGTATCAATGGAGTGCCCTGCTGCGGGAATTCCATGCTTCTGCAGGATATTCTGCGGGGAGAGTGGGGATTTGAGGGACATGTGGTCAGCGACTGCGGGGCCATTGAAGATTTTCACGCGGGACACCATCTCACGGACACTCCCATGGAATCCGCCGCCATGGCCATGAACAATGGATGCGACTTAAACTGCGGGCACATGTACCACTTCCTGAAGCAGGCGGTAAAGGAGGGCCTGGTGGACGAAAACCGCCTGGACGAAGCTCTGGTAAATCTGTTCACAGCCCGGATGAAGCTGGGCGTGCTGGACAGGGAGGAAGAGAATCCTTATGACAAAATCCCTTACAGTGCGGTGGACAGCAGTTCCATGCAGGCTCTGAACAGGGAGGCTGCCGCCAGAAGCATGGTACTGCTGAAAAATGAAGGGGGCCTGCTGCCTCTGGACAAGTCCTCCCTGAAGACGGTGGGAGTCATCGGACCAAATGCCAACAGCCGCAAGGCCCTGGTGGGCAATTATGAGGGAACTGCCTCCCGGTACTGGACCATCTCAGAAGGAATCCAGGAGTATCTGGGGGAGGAAGTGAGAGTCATGTTCTCCGAGGGCTGTCACCTGTACCGGGACAGAGTGGAGACCATAGGGGACAGAAACGACCGCATGGCCGAGGTAAAGGGCGTGTGCGACTGCAGCGACCTGGTGGTGGTATGTCTGGGTCTGGACGCCGGGCTGGAGGGCGAGCAGGGGGACGCCAACAACGAGTACGGAAGCGGGGACAAGCCGGATCTGGGGCTTCCGGGACTGCAGCAGGAAGTGCTGAAAGCCGTGGTGGACAGCAAAAAACCCGTGGTCCTGGTGCTTCTCTCCGGCAGCGCCCTTGGGGTGGACTGGGCTCAGGACCACGTGCCTGCCATTATCCAGGGATGGTATCCCGGAGCCCAGGGAGGAATGGCTCTGGCGGAGCTTCTCTTTGGGGATCGCTGCCCTGAGGGAAAACTTCCTGTCACCTTCTACCATGCAGACCATGTGCTGCCGGATTTCACCGACTACAGCATGAAGGAAAGAACCTACCGCTATATGACCGGGGAAGCTCTCTATCCCTTTGGGTATGGCCTCTCCTACACCACCTTTGCCTACAAAAAGGCCACTGCGGACAAAGATCAGGTGACGGAAGAGGGTGTCACCATCAGAGTTTCCGTGAAAAATACCGGAGCCAGGGCAGGGGCTGAGACCGTGCAGGCCTATGTGAAAATCCACCGGGAAGGCACTCCCAATGCCCAGCTGAAGGGCATCTGCAAACTGCGGCTCTCCCCGGGGGAGGAGGGAGAGGCCCTGATCCACCTTCCCGCCCGGGCCTTCGGCCTTTACAGCCAGGAAGGAAAACTTCTGCTCCAAAAAGGAAGGGCAAGTGTCTCCATAGGAGGACAGGGGCCTGACCCCAGAAGCCGCCGCCTCACAGGTCAGGAAGTACAGCTGCTGGAATTTGAGATCCCTCAGGACATGACCCTGTGAAAAGAATTGCCCTGACAGCAGATTCCTTCCTTGTATTTTTTTCCGCCGAGGGTTATACTTAGAGACATAAAGACGGAAACTGCTCTGGGAGCACATCCCGGAGCAGTTTCTCTACAGAAAGAGAGGTAACGTGAGCATGAACTACCGCATTCCCATTCCGGCCGTGGACTTTCATCCCCCCATCTACGCCTGCCGGTTTAACGACAAGCCCTTCCAGCTGGACGGCAACCTGGACAAGGAATTCTGGAGGAACATCCCTTTCACGGACAATTTTGTGGATATCGAGGGCAGCATCCGACCTGTGCCCCGGTTCCGCACCCGGGCGAAAATGGCCTGGGATCACGAAAATCTGTACTTTGGCGCTCTGCTGGAGGGAGACGAGATCTGGGCCACTCTCACAGAACACGACAGCGTAATTTTCCAGGACAATGACTTTGAGATCTTTGTGGATCCGGACTCTGACACCCAGGCTTACACAGAGTATGAGATGAACGCCCTGAACACCACCTGGGATCTGCTTCTGACCAAGGCTTACCGGGACAACGGAAAGCCTGTGAACGGCCTGGAGCTTAAAGGCCTGCGCTCCGCCGTGTACATTGACGGAAAACTCAACAAACCCGGCTCCCACAACCACTCCTGGTCCGTGGAGATTGTGATTCCTTTTGCAGCCCTGTCCGAGTGCGCTGCAGAGAACCGCGCTCCTGTCTCAGGCGAATACTACCGTGTGAATTTCTCCAGGGTTCAGTGGAAGGTAGACATTAAAGAAGGCGCCTTCGCCAAGCGCCTGGACAAAGAGACAGGAAGACCCCTTCCGGAGGACAACTGGGTGTGGGCTCCCACAGGGGTAATCAACATTCACTATCCTGAACTGTGGGCTTTCCTCTTCTTCACCGACGAGCCCAGGAGCTCCAAAGATTTCAGCATTCCGGAGGATGAACTGCGCAAATGGGAACTGCGCAAGCTCTATTATGCACAGCAGGCCCACTGGGACGAGACGGGAAGCTATTCCGACAGCCTGGACGTGCTGAAGGAGACTTTGGCAAGACTCAGCCCCTGCGAGGCCAACAAAACGGTGCAGGAGCTTCCTTTCCAGCTTTCCACCACGCCCCACACCTTCGAGATCACCTGCCCTTCCCAGGACGGAGCAAGGACCCTGGCCATCTTCTCCGACGGAAAGACAACTTCTTTCTCCTCATAAAGCGGGAGTGATTTTCTTCATAACCACAAAGATGCACATACTCGAAAGAGCATGTGCATCTTTTGTCATTGAAAACAGGTTATTTTTAGAATAAGTCTATGTTCTTTATAAACACTTCTCCTCTGGCGGCAGTCACCCGCACCACAATCTGCTCCACCTGATCCCCGGTGTCATCCAGAAGTCTGTTCTGCTCCGCAAAAGGATCTGTCAGAGCACAGATTTTCCGGTTTCCGATGGTAGTCCCCTGGAACAGAGGATAATCCCCTCCGCCGGCATACTCAATCCGAAAGCTCTCCACTCTTTGTCCTTTGGAGATATCCTCCCTCAGCTCCACATACTTTACCCTGGGAACCGGTTTGTCAAGAGTCACCAGATACACAGGCTGAGTGGGATACTTCCCGTCTATCTTCTCCACCTTTGCCTTCAGAGGTGTGCCAAATTCTTTGTCCAGCAGGGCTCGAAGTTCCTTGAGACGGGTTATATCCCGCTCATCCAGCAGGCCATCCCTGTTGGGAGGAATGTTCAGGTTCAGACAGGCATTGCCGCCCACTGATCCCAGGTAGATCTGAAACAGCTTCTTCAAAGGTCTGGGCTCCTCCTGGCTGTGCCAGAACCACCCGGGACGAATGGAAGTATCCACCTCCGAAGGCAGGAAAGCAAGGCCTTTGGAATAGAGAATACTGCTCATACTGCCGATCAGACCGTCCGTGCATCCCATATACGACAGGGAGCCTTCTCCCGCAAGAGGGCCGGGCCCTGTCTGAATATCTGCCAGTTCATACAGTTCCCCAGGTACCACCGCCCACTCTGAGACACGGCTGCTGCCTGCCTCATTGCCGCACCAGCGCACGTCCGGCCCTCCGAAAATCACCGCACCCGGCTGGTACTTTCGTATCATCTCAATATAACGGGGAAAGTCATATTCCTGCTTTTTCCCGTTGGGTCCTTCCCCACAGGCGCCGTCAAACCAGACACAGAAAAGATCTCCGTACTGGGTCAGCAGTTCTTCCAGCTGGTTACAATAGTAATCATTGTACTCCGGCGTTCCATAGAGTTCACTGTTTCTGTCCCAGGGGGAGAGATACACCCCAAAGCGAATTCCTTCCTCCCGGCAGGCGCTGGCCGCCTCGGCCACCACATCCCTTTTGCAGGGAGCGTTTTTCACGCTGTGTTCTGTGTACTTGGAGGGCCAGAGACAGAAGCCGTCATGGTGCTTTGCCGTAAGCACCATGCCCTTGATTCCCGCTTCCCGCAAAACCCGTGCCCACTGGCGGCAGTCAAGTCCCTTTGGATCAAAAAGGCTCTCGGGCTCTTTTCCCGTTCCCCACTCCTGATCGGTGAAGGTATTCATGCCAAAATGAATAAAGGCATAGAATCCTGTGTCGTACCACATGAGCTGCCGGGGGGATGGCGCCACCCCCGCAGCCTCTTTCAAAAAATCTATCATAAATATCTCCTAAATTCCATTACTGTCACTGCAGAATTCTCCAGAGGATATCTGCAAGTCCCACGTTGTAGCCTGCATCGCTGTAGACGCACTGGTTTCCGTTCTCCAGAACCACTGCCAGGGGCAGTTTGCCGGGTTTTCTTCCCACTTTTTCCGCCAAAGCCCGGTAGTTATCCCCAAAATCATCCAGACAGCAGTGGATAGCGGGCAAAGCTTCCAGGGTCCTGTGGAGAGTGGGGTTTTCCAGATCCTCCGGCGACTTAAGCACCATGTAAATGGGCGCCTTCAGGGCAGCAAAATCCTCTTTCCGCTCAAACAGCTCATTCAAAATATGCTCTGTTGGTTCTCTGGTGACTTCCAGCCACAAAAACAGGGCTTTCTCCCCTGTGAGGGCAGAGATCCTATGGGACTTTCCGTCCATATCTCTCAGGTCAAAATCCTCCGTCTCCACCTTGGAGAGCAGGCCTTCCACAGCCACCTCCCTAAGAGAAATGGTCATGGTCTTCTGTTCTCCCTCTTTGAGGGCAAATACAGCCATATTGGCCAGCTGGTCGCCGTTTTTCTCCCTGTTCACCGTCAGAATCCGGTAGATGCCCGGCCGCAGAGCCAGGGTGAGCTCCCCGTTCTCAATGCGATCTGTCTCTCCCCACAGACCCAGACGATAGAACCCGTCCTCCTCAAAACGATCCAGAGAGTAGTGTTCCCAGTCATTGAGTTTCAGCGTACCGTCCTCCCGCAGGGTCAGGCTGCAGGGCACTTCTCCGGCATCCCCCGGAGCTGTGAATCTGCCCTCACGGTAATACTCCACCCGGCCGTCAAGGCCGCTGAGCCTGGCAGGAATTCCCAGGCTGCGGTAAAGGTTCACGCAGAGCACTTCCTTGGAATGCCTGCTGCCCACACCGCCTTTCAGGCAACCTTCCCAGGAGGTGATCAGATTCTCGTACTCCTCCTCCGGCAGGGAGACCACCCAGCGGTCCACCAGCGCCGGAAGACAGGCGGGATCCCGTTCCACAGCCTCTCTGGTTCCCTGATCCAGGCAGGATCCCAGAGCCTCCCTGCAGGGCCTTAACATCTCATTGGACACCCTGGGACAGAGCAGATATCTGAAGAATACTTTCTCAGGCACCTTCCCCGCATAAGGCAGGGCGCTCCTGCAGCAGTCCAGAAGTACCTCCACCGGGGTATCCCAGCAGTCCTTCTCCCGCAGGACTTCCAACGCCTGAAGTTTCCAGAGATCTTTCTTCTCTGCTCTCCACTCCACCGGCAGAAGATCGCCGGGATCCCACTCCAGGAACTTTACAATCTCACCCATATTGCTCCGGGCCTTGTTCAAAATAGCCTCCATCCGCTCCCTGTCCTGGCCGGAAAAGCGCTTCAACGCCTTCTCCGCCGTCTGGGCATCGTAGAAGTTTTCTATTTTCTTCTGGCGATATTCCGCCGCCTGGGCAAGGCGCCGGGCTCCCGTCTCCTGCTGTTTGGGGGTGAGCAGACCGTCGTGGATATAACAGGTCTTGGGGGCATGGAAGTCCAGCTGCCGCCAGCCCTCCCAGCACTGGGGCTGCTTCTTCAGCACCACTGTGCACACTGCCCCTTCCTCCTCCTGGCCCACTCCTGCCAGGGACACCAGATTTTCACCGTAGAGATCTCCTTTGCCGGCGCAGAGATACAGATCTCCGTACCCTGTCATAAGCTCAGCCTGGCCGCATTGTTCTCCTTCTTCCCCTGTATGTATCAGGGCAACGCTTCCCAGTTCGCCGTGATTTGCCACCTTGAAATCCAGAACCGCTCCGGGGACAGGTCTGCCATCCTCATCCACAGCCTTCACCCACAGCTTTGTGGTATCCGCATAGCGGTCCAGATGATTCAGCACCACCGCCATACCCTTAGGCCCCACCTGGGCGTCCTCCGGCCTGTCCTTGCCGAACCACCTGGAGTGAAGCAGCATGGCCCGGGAGGCGGGCTCTATGAACCATCCCGTATCCAGACGCTCATCGGGCTCACAGGCCCCCAGGAAATGCCACTCTCCGTCGCACCAGGCCTCCACCCAGGCGTGGTTATCGTCACAGTGAGTCCACAGAGGGGCATAGATCTGCCTGGCCGGAATCCCTATGCTGCGCAGAGCCGTAACTCCAAAGGTGGACTCTTCCCCACAGCGTCCCAGCACATTGTAAAACAGGGTCAGAGGCCCCTGGGTACGCCCGTCAGAGGCCCGGTAAGTGGCCTCCCTGGCGCACCAGTAGTTCACCTCCACCGCCGCCTCATACATGGTGCCCTTCTGCCGTCCTGCGGCTTCCAGAACTCTGTCGTGGAAAAACTTCCGCACGTCTGCGATATCCTCATTGTTCACCCTGTAATGAAGCACATAGTTGGCAAAAATCTTCTCCGGCACACGGCCTGCAAAATCCCCCTCATGCCACAGATACACCCCGTGCTCCGCGTAAGCCTTAAACAAACTGGCGGGATAGTCCAGAAGATCGCTGAAGGGCATGGCGCTGTACAGAAAGGTCAGAGCCTGCGCCTGATCCTGGCCGCACTGTCCCAGGATCCCCAGGATTTCTTCCTTCTTCCCAAGGAGAAATTCTTTTCCCATACCGGGCGCAAGTCCGGCCTCCTGCTGCCCTGCAGCCTGGATTCTGTCCTCCAGCAGGGCCATCTGCCTGTCAAAAGCAGCTTTTATCTCAGAAAAATACTCCGCAGAAAACATATTGATTCAATCCTTCCCGCAGAAAAGAATAAGCTTCTCTCCTGCCCTATGCCAGTTCCTTGTACAGAGTGTCCAGCAGGGTGCGTGTGCTGTCGCACTTGTGCTCCCAGTAGAAAATACCCATGTATCCCTTCTCCTTCACATACTCCGCCTTGGCCTTCAGGGAACGGGGATCATCGTAGGAGAGGAATGTGGAGCCATTGAACAGATAGGGAGCCTGAGCCTCCTCATCCCAATAGCAGGTATAGCCGTTTTTGTCGATATAGTCTTCTACCAGAATACCATAGTCCGGGCCGTATCCGCCGCCCTTGGGGCAGAGCTCCAGAAGACCGTGGTTCCCGTTCTCCTTCAGATCTACCCACTTCCTGGAGTAGAAGGCAGCCCCCATATTCAGGCGGTCCGCGCTGACCCCGTGAGCCTCAAACAGAGCCAGGGCCTGGGCACAGCTGTTCCTGAACACATCTCCCACATTGGAGAAAAGAGCCGTGTGGTGCCCTGCCAGAGCGTGGAAGCCGCACTTTAAGTCATAGGTCATGACATTGATATAATCCAAATATTCCATCAGCTCCGGAAGTTCCGTACAGTTCACATAGTACACATCTGCCCCGGCGGCGATGGTCAGATAATGCTTCTTTCCCCCAAGAGCATCCAGGGCCTTACGGATCTGAGCGCAGAACAGGGTAAAATTGTGTTTGTCATCAGGGGATACCGCGCTTCCGTTGGAGGGCACACAAGGGTACTCCCAGTCCAGATCCACCCCGTCCAGATCATATTTCACACAGGCCTCCACCAGAGCCGCCGCAGCCTTCTCCCGCATTTCCTCCGTAGCACAGCACACGGTGAAAGCGTCCCTGTCAGCCTGCACCATGGAAAGAATAATCCGCAGATCTCCATTCCACTGCCGAATCTGAGGGATCAAATCAATTTTCTCTTTACAGCCGTTGCAGGTGACGCTGCCATCCCTGTGGAGCTCACCGAAGGCAAGGTTGATCCCTGTCAGTTTTCCGGCGTCCTCCCTGGTGAATTCTCCGCTGCCCACATATCCGATAATCTCTTTTTTCATCTTCATTCCTCTTTCTATCATTTTTATTCTCTAAAATGCCGACAGGAGCGCCAAAAAAGCATTCTGCCCTCTGGCGCTCCTCCTTTCACACTCTGACCAATCTTCCTGTCTCAAGCCTGTATAAAACTACAACTTTTCCTTCTCTCAGCCAGCCGTCAGTCCACAGGTCTGCGCAGCAGATCCGCATACCAGCAGAACACATCGGAGATCTTGTCGATGTCCCCTGACTTGCTGTTCTCCCTCCAAAGTCTCTGGTAATAGTGCAGGCATCTCTCCAGTTCTCCCGCTATAGCCGCGCCGTTCTCCGGCTTCTGGCCCTTCTGCAGATTGGAGAGGAACAGACCTGTCTCGTTCCACACCCTGGTGGCCTCCAGCGCCACATGAGCGCACTCCAGGATCCAGCGGCTGCGGCTGTCCAGATGACGGCTGCACTCCCTCAGCTTCGCCTCCAGAATCTCGATGGCTCCGTTGCGGTCGGGCACCTTGCTCATGTCTTCTTTTTCAAAGAGCTCCTGGATCTTTTCTCTTTCCCTGCCCTTCTGCGCCCACTCCTTTATGGCCACCGCATTGTACCAGCCAAAGACCTGCTTGCCGCAGCCTTCTCCCAGAAGACCCACAAACTCTCCCGATGCGTCGCCGAACTCCAGAATGGAAATCTGCCTGTTCATCTCCTCGTACTCAGGCACATTCTCTCCCCAGGAACACACCGCGCCGTAGATCAGGCCGGGAATGGAGAAGATGGGCTGGTTCACATGTCCGAAATCGCCCCAGTCTGTGTTCAGGACGCCGATGGCATTGTACTGCCTGGCAAACCCGCACATCCTGACAATATTCTTGTAGCTGCCGCTCATGTAGTTGACCCAGGTATTCCATCCGCACACTCCCGGGCACAGGTACTGCAGAGCCCCTGCCTTGTGGATAATCTTGGCCGCCCAGTCAGACTGGTTTTCCACATAGCCCCAGGTGAGGCAGATCACTTCCTTGGGCAGTTCCGGGCACAGCTCGGGATGACCGCTGATAATGTCTCCCCAGAACATGGGCACCTTGCCGTTGTCCACCAGGAACTGGAAGAGTTCCTTGATGTAATCCACATACAGGACGCCCGTTCCCTTCTCCTCCGCCAGTTTGGCGCTCTTGCCCTTGCCCAGGTCGAAAGTCTCATCTGCACAGATGTTGAACTTATCCGTCCTGAACAGCTGCATGAACTCCCTTACCAGGTTCTTCACCATGGCGATGGAGCCCGGATTGGACACATTCACCGTGTGGTGCGCCATTCTGTCCTCAAAGGAGAACATTTTGCCGAAACTGTCAGGCATCTCACACAGATCTTCGCAGGTTCTGGTGCCAAGAAGCTTATACATATGACCGAAGGTAGCCAGGGAGGGAATGAGCTCAATGCCTCTGTCATAGCAGTATTGATCCAGCTCCATAATCTCTTCCGCCGTCAGGGGCTCCTCGTCCCTCCAAAGCTCCGTCATATCCCGGAAGAGGTAGGTGTGCTCCACATACAGCTGCAGCTGGTTCATCTTGTAGAAGCAGAGGGTGTCAGCCAGTTTCTTCAGGTTCTCCATGGACTGGATCCGGCCCCTGGTGGCATCGTGGTAAAATCCTCTGTTTTTGATGTCGGGCTCATCCTCAATGGAGACCCAGGGCAGAAGCCCCGCCTTCTGACGCACGATCTGGCGCAGGGTCTGAACCGCATACCCCAGAGCGTGCAGACTGCCGCCGGTGAGGAACGCGCCTTCTCTGTCAATCTTCAGACTGTAGTGATCCTGATCCAGGGACTCATCCACCTTCAGCAGAATATCCCCCTTGCGGAAAACTCCCCTGCTGATGTCCAGCTTCAGGCCGGCCCAGGTGGAAATCTCCTCCTTCAGCTGCCCTGCATAGACGCGGGCCCCCTGAGGGCATGACTGATCCATCATAATCATGGTATTCATCCGCAACATCAGGCTGCCTTCTTTTTCCTCTACTTTTTTGGGAATTGGCAGTAATATCATATCCGTTTTCCTCCGTTTTCCATCCGGGCTCTGTCAGGCCCAGTCGAACGCCAGCGGCAGGCTGGCAGAAAAAATATAATTCCGGTCTCCCCGTTCTCTCAGCGTCTCTTCCATGGTCTCTTTCGTTCTGACCACATTGTGGACATTTCTGTACCCGTCAGGGAATACCACCTTCACCGGACGATCCAGATCAAGCATGCTGTCATTTAAGAGCGCCCTGGCACGTCCCTGCGTGTCGTCCCGCTCCACCACAATGCTGTTGGTCTCACGGTCCAGGCGCGCCACAATGGTTCCCTTCCTGATCTCCCCCGGAACCTGGAGCCAGTAAAAACTTTCCACGCTCCGCTGTGCAGCCCTCTCCCTGGCATCCAGCTCCCAGATCACCCTGTCGGGCAGTGGATCCCGCCGAAACTGCTCCAGAAAGTGTACTGCGTTGGCATCCACCCTGCGCCTTGTGACCGTGCCCCGGGAAAGCCATACCCGGTTGTCCACCAGCACGGTCTGATCCTCCTGGACATTGTCGCCGAAATTATGCGGTTTATCCACATGCACATAAACATTGTGAATATACCCTTCCGGATCCCCTTTCTGCAGGGACTCCAGGTAATCCTGATACCGCACGGTCTCATAACAGCGGTCGTGAGCGGTGTCGTTCATGCCCACCTGGAGCTGGATGGGCGTGCGGTAGAGATTTACCAGGCTCCCGGAATTGTGATGTCCCGCCGACATGTGAAGGGCCGCAAACCGATCCGCCATACGAGGTCCCACCAGATAGACCCCGTCCCCGCCGGCGGAAAATCCCATCAGGTAAACTCTGTTGGGATCCGCCCCGCAGAAGGCCACCAGATTCTCGATAAGCCTGTCATAGAGAGGGTATGACTCCGGGTTGGCATGGGTATCCCAAGTATCCCTCACTCCCCTGGGGTTCACATAGATGCCGCATTTCACACTATCCTTGTAATACACACTCATGTGTTCCCACTGCCTGTTGTTCATGTCCGGCGTTTCGCCGCTGCCGCCGCCGTGAAGGGCAATGTACACCGGGTAGCCCTCCGGCCCCGGCTCCCCTATCACTTCCATCCCATAGCGCATTTTCACTTCGCCGTGGGAAATACACCGCTCTTCCACTTCTGCCCTGCGGCCTGGGTCTGCCCGGAGGGACTCACAGTATTCCCTCCAGAGATCATCCAGGCATTTTTGTGCTTCTGAACTGTTCAATGTTCCTTCTCCTTTGCCCCCCTGAAATAAAAATAACAACTTAGATTCTATTTGTAGTATAACAAATATTCTCCGTTCACACAACCCGGTAGTTACGCTTTTGTCAAAGAAATTTACTCTCCCTGGCCAAAACGCAGGCCAAAGGCAAAGGCAAACTCATTTTCCGAAAATTTATACTCGTCCTCAGGCTCCGGACCGCAGCTGTTGGTGCCGATACCATCCTGTTTATAGTCAATGCACAGAACCGTGTGACCGCTCTCCTCCAGCTCGTAATTGTGCATTCTCTTCGTCAGCTCCTCCTGGGTATAGCGGGAGGCGTTAAAGGAGAATGGACGGCCTGAGGTCACGGACAGCTCCATATCCCCTCCAAACATCTGCACATAGCTCACATCCCAGTGGCTACCGTTCTCCTGGGGATAGATATAGTCCTCAAACAGGGAGTCCACCGTCTCCTCAAATTTTCCGTGGAAGCTGGCCCTGCGCTTGTCCGTATAGCTCTCCACAGGCCCCAGTCCATAGTATGCCACCTTCTCCATATCCTTCGGAAGCATCATGCGCACGCCAAACCTGGGAAGCCTGGGGAAAACAGGATTCTTCTTCACCTCCAGACGGGCATCCACGCTGCCGTCCGCCCACACGCGCCATACCGCCCGGATATCCATGATCTTCTGCATATACACAGGGGAGAGAGACAGGTCGCTGACGATATCCACATACGCCGTCCCCTCTTCTCCCTGGATATGGGACGTGCAGTAGCACCTGGCCACCGGACGGTCATACTGTACTTCCCTCCAGCTGTTACGGATATACATGTCATTGTCCGTGGGGGCACGCCAGATATTGTACTCCATGGGATGCTCAAGAAGACTCTTTCCGTGGCTCACCATACTGGAGAACAGGCCTTTGAGCTTGTCATAAGTATAGCAGAACTCTCCTGACTCCACCACCAGAGTACGGTCGTCTTCCCGGACTTCCGGTTTTCCGCCCTTTGCCATGAGAGGCCTGTTCAGAAGCTCCCCTGACAGCACGCACCGGCTCTCCCGGGCGCTCAGCTCCACCTCGTCAAATCCCATGGAATATCCCGCCTTCAGCACACCCATGTCTTTTTTCAGGATCCAGTTTACCTTCAGATAGCACTTTCCTCTGCCGCAGCCGGGAAGTCCAAGGTGCAGCTGTCCCTCCCCGTGAGCAGGAATATCCAGCAGGGCCGGATCCTCCACATGGCCCTCCGCCACCTTCTCGCCGTCGCAGGATACCTCCCAGGCAAGGGTGCAGTAATCCTTCAGATTCAGGAAATCCATATAGTTGTGCAGCCTGAGGAGACCCTTTCCGGCGTCAAAGGAGACTACCCTGGCAGGGCGGTACACATTCCAGAACTCCTTCAGCCCGGTGTGGGGCCTCCGGTCCGGATACACCAGTCCGTCCATGCAGAAATTTTTGTCATGGGGAAACTCTCCATGATCCCCGCCGTACCAGTACATTCTCCTGCCGTCCTCAGCGCATCCCTTGTCAATGGCGTGGTCACACCACTCCCAGACCATACCGCCGCAGACGCCGTCATGCCTCTGAAACACCTGAAAATACTCCTCCAGATTTCCCGGGCCGTTGCCCATGGCATGGCTGTACTCGCAGAGAATATAGGGGCGCTTTTTGGGTGCGGCATAGCAGTGATCGCTGTCTTTTTCCTCCGTGTCCTCAAAGTATTCATCAATCTCCTTGATGCTGGTATACATTCTGCTGTACACATCAAGGCAGGAATAGTCGTACTCCTTGTCCCCAGGCCTGCTGTAGGCGTTCTCATAGTGCGTGATACGGGTGTCGTCGTAGGCCTTGGTCCAGCGCAGGGCCTCTTCAAAGGTACAGCCGTAGGAGCACTCATTGCCCATGGACCAGGCAAAGACACAGGGTCTGTTCTTGTCCCGAATCACGCACCTGCTGACTCTGTCCACCGTGGCTTCCACAAAGAGAGGGTTGTCCGCAATCCAGGCGCTGGCTCCTCCCCAGGGCTGGCGGTAGGGCATGACGGTGCCGTGGCTCTCATTGTCCGCCTCGTCAATGACATAGAATCCATAGCTGTCGCAGAGCTGATAGAACTGGGGCGCGTTGGGGTAATGGCTGGTGCGGACAGCGTTCACATTGTGCTCCTTCATGAGCTTCAGATCCCTGTGCATCTGCTCCAGGCTGATGGCAAAACCTGTCACAGGATCGCTGTCATGGCGGTTCACGCCGTGAATCTTGATCTTCTCGTCATTGAAGTACAGAACCGCATCCCGGATGGCAACCTCCCGCAGTCCCACCCGCTCGGTGATCACTTCTCCGGGGGTCTCCATAACCAGAGTATAGAGATAAGGGCTTTCAGCGCTCCAGAGTCTGGCATCTTTCACCTCAAGGGTCATGGAACCGGCCCCCAGGGCCTCCGCCGCTCTTTTTCCCTCCCCGTCCTCCAGATACACCTGCACGGGAATCTCCCTGTTCAGGCAGGAGAAGGTGATTTCCACCCGGGCCTGTCCTTTCTCGGGCCCCAGATGTGTCTTCACAAAGTAATCATAGACACACTCCTCAGGACGGCTCAGCAGATACACATCCCGGAAAATGCCGCTCATGCGGAACTTGTCCTGATCCTCCAGATAGCTTCCGTCGCACCACTTCAGCACCAGCACCGCCAGAAGGTTCTCCCCTTCTCTGAGATATTCCGTCACATCGAACTCCGAGGTGGAGTGGGACACCTGGCTGTACCCCACATACTTTCCGTTGAGCCACACATAGAAGCAGGAGTCCACACCCTCAAAGTTCAGGTAAGTCCTGGGAGCCGCCTCATCCTTTTTCCACTGGAATACATGGCGGTAAGAGCCGCAGGGATTCTCCTGGGGCACATAGGGGGGATCCAGGGGAAAAGGATAGTTCACATTGGTGTACTGGTGACTGTCATATCCATGCATCTGCCACACGGAGGGCACAGGGATTCTGCCCCACTCCTGTCCCGGCGTCATGTCCTCCTGGTAGAACTTCTCCTTCAGGTCATAGATGCTGTCATAGTAGCGGAAATCCCACTCTCCGTTCAGAAGCATGAAACGGGAGGAATTCTCTCTGTGCTCCACCAGATCCTGCTGCCTTCTGTCAGAAGGTATGTAGTAGGCTCTGCTGGGCATGGTATTCTCATGCAGGACTTCCAGATTCTCATAATGTCTCGGCACTATCATATTACACCTCTCTGCGCGCGCGGACGCGCATGCCCGCGGCGGACTTTTTCCACTTTGCAATATGTGCCGCTTATGGCTATGTCATAAGCGGCACACGGTCAGTTAATCAGATTTCATGTAATTATACAAGCTTCAGGGTAACAACTTCATAAGGTTTCAGGGTCACTGCAATCTCCCCGGCCTGAACCGGAGCTTCCTGCTCCTCTTCCTCCAGCAGGTTGCACACAAACGCTTTTCCATAGTCCCCGGCCACTTTCACCTTGGCCTTGGTGTAGGAATTTTCGGACTCATACATGCGCACCACAATGCCTTTTCCGTCCTCTGCCTTCTTCACCGTCTCAATCACCACATTGGGTGCGTCAACAGACACATAGGAAAAGCTTCCGCTCTCTCCCGCCTGGAGCTCCGCTCTCAGGGGCTGGTTGAGCTTGTAAGCCTCCGCCACAGTGCCCGCTGCCCTCCAGCCTTCCTTGTGAGGATAGAGCGCGTAGGTAAAGACATGCTCTTCCTGATCGGTGGTAGGGTTGGGCTCAATGCCGGACTTAATCAGAGTCAGTGCCATATTGCTGTCCTTGACGGAGTGGCCGTACTTACAGTCGTTCATAAGGCTCACGCCGTAATGTCCCTCGGAGAGATCCATCCACTTCTGACCGCAGCTCTCAAACCTTGCCACATCCCAACTGGTGTTGGTATGTGTCTTTCTGGTAAGGCTGCCGAACTGCACGTCAAAAGTTGCCTCGTCGGTGTGTACCGCCACGGGGAAATGCACCTTCAGCAGGGTCTGGTGCTCCTTCCAGTCCACATGGGTCTGGAACTCAATCCTGCGCTGCTCACCGTAGAAGATAATCTTCTGGGTGATGGTGGATTTGCTGGCCTTCCTGGTGATCTCCACCACCGCACGGACGCATCCCACCTCGGTCCACTCCATGCGCTCCAGGCTGTCCACGCTCCAGCTCTTCTCCGTGTAATAGATGTCAATGTCCCAGTTGTCGAAGTAGATCGGCTTATCCTCGTACATGCAGAAATGGTTCAGTGTCTTGCCGGGCTGCACCACTTCTCTGTCGTTTTCCTTGTCATAGATTCTGTCGATCTCTCCGTTGTCAGCAAAATGCACTGTGTAGTAGGGCGTCTCCAGGCAATGGTCATCCACCAGAGTGAAGGGACATGCAGGAGCCTGCTGCCCGTTCTCCCAGCTGCCCCGGTGCAGAACACGGTATCCCTTGGAAGGAATGCCCTTCACAAAGGCCACCTTGCCCTCCGCCGTCTGCTGCAGAGGATAGGTTCCGCCCTCTCCGTCGGTGAGATAATCCCCCTGGCAGTCTCCCAGGCTGACCACATCACACCGATCCCTGCCGGTGGTATTGAACACCATCACGGCATCTCCTTCTCCGGCCAGGGACTTCATGCGCTCCCCGGAGAGCCTGTCCAGATCCTCCTTCAGCTGCGCATACTCCTGCTTGGTCACTTCGTAGACCTGGTGGATGGAAGATCCGGGAAGGATGTCGTGGAACTGGTTGATCAGAGTCAGCTTCCACATGTCATCCAGCTCCTGGACAGGGTAGGGAATCCTGCTCTCTGCAAGCACGGCCAGAAGCTCCAGATCCATCAGACCCAGCTCCGTCTTCCTGTTGGAGCGCTTGTTGCGGGCCATGGAGGTAAGGGTGCCCCTGTGGTACTCAAAGTACAGCTCGCCCTCCCACACGGGAAGCCTTCTGTTGTCCTTCACCCTCTCCTTGAGCTCGTCGAAGAATACCCCTGCAAACTCCTGGCGCACCATGGGAATGCCCTTCACACCCTTCTCCATACGGATGGAAGTCTCCAGCATTTCCCTGGTAGGGCCGCCGCCTCCGTCCCCGTAGCCGTAGGAGATCAGAATGTCATTGTTGATATCCTTGTTCTGGTAGCGCATCCAGCCTCCAATAATGGCGTCAGGGTGCAGCATGCCATTGTAGGTGGTGAAGAAATTGGTCACAGGCTGTCCCACGCCCAGGGTGGTGATCAGGTGGGTGAGGACTTCCGTTCCGTCGATACCCCTCCACATCATAGTGTCATAGGGTACCTTGTTGAACTGATTCCAGGCCAGCTTTGTGGTCATAAAATAGTCAATGCCGCACTTCTTCATAATCTGGGGAAGAGCGCCTGTGTATCCAAACACGTCGGGCAGCCACAGAATGCGGTTGTCCACCCCGAACTCCTCCTTGAAGAAACGCTTGCCATGCATAAACTGGCGCACCAGGGACTCTCCGGAAGTCAGGTTGGTGTCCGACTCCACCCACATGCCCCCTTCCGGCTCCCAGCGCTTCTCCTTCACCATCTCCTTCACCCTGGCATAGAGTTCCGGATAGCGCTCCTTCAGGAATGCATACAGCTGGGGCTGGCTGGACATAAACCGGTAGTTCGGATACTCCTCCATGAGCTTCAGCACCGTGGCAAAGCTTCTGCCGGTCTTCTCCCGGGTCTGCTCCACCGTCCACCACCAGGCCACGTCGATATGGGTATGTCCGATACAGGTGGCAATCACATCCTTGTAACCTGCCATGTCTGTGTACAGAGCCTTGTCAATGTAGTCTGACGCCTGCTGCAATGTACTGTAAAACTCCTCCGAGTAAGGAGTGCGCAGATCTATAAAATTCACCGTCTCATTGAGAACATTCTCAATATCCCTGCGGATCTTGTCGTCCTCGTTCATTCTGGGGAATGCGCTCAGAGGCACCCACAGGTCATAGAACACCTTCGTCACCAGGGCGTCCACCTCGCACATGTCCACAAAAAGCTTGAACTCATTGTGCAGCGTGCCCGTGTAGGCCTGCAGCTCCAGAACCAGCTCCTCCCCTGCCACGGCCTTCTCCCGCAGGAATACTTCCTTGTGGTTCATGTCCATGCCCTGGGTGGCAGTTCCGTTGACGAACAGCAGGAACTGGGGATTCTTGGCGTCGTCCCACTCATTGATCTGGGTTCTGACCCTCATCCACATTCTCTTGCCGTCCAGCTCCTGGGGCACTTTGTACACTGCCTTGAACCAGTAGTGGCGGTCAGGCCCGTACCAGTGCATGTCCTTGCTGTCGAAATCCTTCCACTCCGCACTGTCCGCCTCAGCGTCCTGGGGATGGATGTAATTTCCCTCCTTATATTTCCAGTCTGTCACTGGAAATTTCTGCTTCCACTGAAGCTTTTTCAATTCATCGCAGATCACATTGACCCTTTTGTCTAAAAAATGCATGCTTCCTCCTTTTCCGCCATACCCTTGAGGCGCTTTTTCGTATATGGATCTGTTTTGAAATCTTGTTCCTCTCAGCCTGCCTTTTCTTATCACGCGCTATTTTATCATATCTCAAGAAATAAGCAATAGGGTTTTGGAAAATAATTCTTAGTTTTTTCTCTTGCAATTTGCATAAATGAAATGGTTTACAAAACATATCGTTTTTGATAAAATGTACAGGGATCCCGCTGTACACTATTTCATTATATGATAAATTGACTTAAAAATTCCCTGCAGATATATGAATTTTGCATCCACTTATTTTTACCTGTTTTTATCCATAAAGTAACCTGGGAAATTCGCGAAAGGAATCCATATGAATACAATTACAGATTCATCCCATAAACCAGACAGAAAAGCCTTTGAGGAAGCAAAACTGAAAATCCTGGGAACTCAAAGACAGCGGCTGGGCATTGGCACCCTGGCCGAGAAAACCGTACACGCAATCTTAAAAAATTACTACGAGCCCCGGGAGGAAAAACAGGAAGTGCCCCTGGCGGGCTACGTGGCCGACATCTTTACCGGGCAGGAGGTGATTGAGATCCAGACCCGGCAGCTCTACAAGATGAAGGAAAAGCTCTCCGTGTTCCTGGCTCTGTACCCGGTGACTGTGGTCCACCCCATCCCCCGGGAAAAGTGGCTGATCTGGGTGGACCAGGACAGCGGCGCCCTGACCCCCAGGAGAAAATCCCCTCTGAAGGGCAGTCCTTATACGGCTTTCACAGAGCTCTATGGGATCAAAATGTTCCTCAATCAGAAGAATCTTCGTCTGAGGCTGGCGCTCCTGGACATAGAGGAGTACAAGCTGCAAAACGGCCAGAGAAAGGGCAGAAAGAAGGGAGCGGCCTCCTACGACCGGATCCCTTTGGAATTTGTCCAGGAAGTGACGGTGGACTCCCGGGAGGATTACCTGCAGTTCATCCCCCCGGATCTGGCGGACGAAGACTTTACCTCCAAAGACTTCGCCCAGGCAGCCCGGATAAAGATACCCCTGGCCCAGACCGTACTCCATGTGCTCTATCATGTGGGGGCCGTAGACCGGGTGGGAAAAAAGGGACGGCTGTACCTGTACCGGGCTATGCCCCGGTAATATCCTCTTTTAGTCCCTCAAAATCCAGATAATCTTCGATAAACCGCTTCCGCAGCAGCCCAGGTGGAAGGAACTCATTGTACTTTCCCCGCAGCTGGATATCCTTCGGCAGGGGCAGGGCGTACAGATCCGGCTCAGAGACCAGGATATCCTGGATAATGGCCAAAAGCTCCTGCCCGCTGCCCTCAAAGACCACTTCCAGATACACACTGGTGATCCAGGGCAGTCTGTTCTTGATCTTTCTCTGAAGCAGAAGGTAGTGAAGGGTTATCAGCTGTCTTGTGCCCACCCAGGGAAACACGGCATATTTTTTCTCCGACAGGGCAGTGACCATGGTATCCAGAATTCCCGTGTTTCCGGCAATGTAGCGTATCTCGGTAAGCCGCTCCTGGCACCTTGGGCTTAAGTACGGACAGGAATCCCCTCCCCTCATAACGCTTCTGATCTTGCGCACCAGCACCGTGTGAAACTCCACGTCAAAGTCCACATCCCAGTCCACCAGGGAGATACCTGGAACGGGCTTCACAAAGATCACCTTGGATTTCTCGTTGATATCCACCGTCTCCCAGGCCATACCCGCCAGGGCAAATCTCACCCCCACCTTGTAGGCCTTGTCCACCGTGCCGATGGTGCGGTTCTCATCCTTCACCAGAAAATACTCCGGCGCCAGAAAGACCGTGAGAAATTTGTGGCTGTTGACCACCTTTTCCCCCTCCCGGCCCACCATCAGACCACCCCGCTCTGTGCGCTCCAGCTGCTCCGTCTCCACCAGGTGGCGAAGGAGCGTCCTGTAATCTTCCTGGGTGATATCCCTGAAACTCCCCAGGGTGAGCACTGTCTGGGCCAGGGCTCCCGGGGACATCTCCCCGTTTCCCTTCAGGCAGCTCATGGTCTGGTGGTACAGAAGGTTATAGGCATGGCGCAGGGGCGGTATGGGTTCCAGCCAGCGGTCCCGCAGGTAGAGCTCCACAATGGCGATGGTCCGGATAAACTCCCAGTTGATGGGTCCCAGAATGTCCGAGGAGTTGATTTTAATGCACTCCACAAAAGTAAAGAGAATCTGGGGGACCTGCCCCTGTCTGCCGCAGCGGCCCAGGCGCTGGGCAAAACTGGACACATTCAGGGGCGCCCCCACCTGCACCACCTGGTCCAGGGATCCTATGTCAATGCCCAGCTCCAGGGTAACGGTGGCCCCGGTGACAATCTTCTCCTCCGCAGACTTCATCTCATCCTCGGTGTTCTCTCTCAGCAGCGCCGACACATTCCCATGGTGAACCCGGTACACGTCGGGAGCCTTGCACTTTCTGGCAATCTCCCTTAAGTTGGCCATCACAAGCTCAATCTCCTCCCGGCTGTTGGCAAAGATAATGGTCTTTTTGTCCAGGGTACTCTGAAAGAGGTAATTATAGTGTTCCCTGTCCCCTATGTCGCCTCCGGAGTCCGCATGGACCACATTTTGGGTGCCGTCCCGCTCCACAAAATCCCGCTTGTCCGCATAGTTTACAAATCTTTCTATGTGCAGCCGGACCCGCTTCTTTCCCTCGTCCCCCACAGGGGCCGCACAGTTTCTGCCGGTGCCGGTGTTCAGCCAGTTCCAGGCCAGGGACATATCCCCCAGGGTGGCGGAGAGACCGATCCTTCGGGGCACCACCCCTGTAAGGCGCTGGAGCCGCTCCAGAACACAGAGCAGCTGCAGCCCCCTTACATCCCGCATAAAATAGTGTACCTCGTCAATGATTACAAAGCGCAGATCCGAGAACATGTTCATGCATGCTCCCCTTTTGTTTGTCACCAGGCTCTCCAGGGACTCCGGCGTAATCTGCAGAATGCCCTGGGGCTGTTTCATCAGCTTGTTCTTCTGGGTGGCGGAGGCGTCCCCGTGCCATTTGGTCACAGGAATGCCCGAGTCCGCCAGCAGCAGATCCAGACGTTTGAACTGGTCATTGATCAGGGCTTTCAGAGGGGAGATATACACCACTCCCACAGAGGCGGAAGGCCTCTCATAGAGCTGGGTGAGCACAGGAAGAAAAGCAGCCTCCGTCTTCCCGGAGGCTGTGCCCGAAGACAGAAGCAGATTATCGTCGCTGTCAAAGATCACCTCGCAGGCCGCCACCTGGCTGCCCCGCAGTTCCTCCCACCCGCTTCTGTAGATAAAATCCTGAATAAAAGGCGCCAGCCTCTCGAATACATCCATACCCGCATCCTCCCCGGAGAACCCTGCCCAAACCCTGTCTCTGATCCCAAAAATATTACAGTTCAAATTCCTTAAATTCCCCGCTGACTTCCTCCTGGTTCTCCAGTCCGCCCCTGGCCAGCTGGAAACTGTTTCCTCCCAGCACCTCCGCTGGACTCTGGCCGGGATTCTGGTACAGGATATTGGCCAGCTCAATAAAATCCCTTATAATCTCCCTGGGAGTAATATGGGTCTGAGCCCCCACACGGTTGTATTCCACTGTCAGAAAATAGACCAGATCCTCATGGGTAAGGGAAGGGGTATAGCCGTAGAGCTGCCCGTGGATGTCCTTCAGTTTTTCCACCAGAATATACATCTCCTCCTGGGTGAGCATCTGCAGCCGGATAATGGGGGCTGTCATGTCCTTCCGATCCTCCGTGGCAAAATGTCCTTCCGCCAGCCGGGACCGCAGGGCCTCATAGCTGAACAGGCCCTTGTACTTGTCCTCCACACACTGGGGCGTGCCCCCCATGAGAAATCCAATGTATCTGGCCTTCCCCTGAAGCACGTCATTGTACATGGTGAGGATCTTCTCGTAGTTGTTGGCCCTGGTGATGGAATTGGGAATCTTGTACAGATTCACCAGCTCATCTATCAGCACCAGCAGTCCTCTGTACCCGGCTCCCACCAGGAACACCGCAAAGAGCTTCAGAAAATCATACCAGGTCTCGTCGTTGACAATGAAATTGATCCCCAGATCCCCACGGGCCTCCTTCCGGGAAGGATACTCCCCCCGGAACCACCGGAGCACATTGCTCTTCAGGGCGGCGTTGTCCTCCCTGTAGGCTTTCCAGTACAGAACCACCGCTCTGGCGAACTCAAACCCGTTCACCATGCCCTCCAGGGAACCTGCCACAGCGTAGATCTGCCGCTCCACCAGGGCCTCAAACTCCTCCCCCTCCACATTCTGCTCCGCTTTCACAGAGGCCTGTATCCCGGAGATCCACTTCTCCAGAATCAGAGGAAGGGCTCCCCCGTCGGGCTTTGCCTTGGTGGACAGGTTCTGAATCAGCTCCTTGTAAGTGGCAAGCCCCTGGCCCTTGGTGCCGGCAAACCTGCGCTCCGGGGACAGATCCCCGTCCACCACCGCAAATCCCCTGGCGGCAGCGTAATTCCGGATGGTCTGCAGCAGAAAACTCTTGCCGCTGCCGTACTTTCCCACAATAAACCGGAAGGAAGCCCCTCCCTCCTGGATCATCTCAATGTCATGAAGGATGGCGTTGATCTCCTGGGTACGCCCCACGGTGATATACTCCAGCCCCGCCCGGGGCACCACACCGCCCTTCAGTGAATTTATCAGAATATTCGCTATTCTCGTCGGTACCTGCCTGGTCATGTGCCCTCCAACATTCTCTCTACTTGATCCCTATAGTCCTCATACAATGCAAATTCTTCATCCAGAATACCGTCCCCTGTGAGATCCATGGCCTTCTCATTGATCCCTTCCGCCAGAACCTCCACCATCACGCCCTTGAGGTCGGAGAAAGCTTTCAGATCCCCGGACGCAAGGATGACTCCCAGAGCCTCCCGCTCCACACAGGTCAAAGCCGCCCCAAGCTCTCCCCAGGGATCCCCCTCCGGGGAAGAGAAAATTCCCATCTGGGCAGAGGCTTCTTCCCCTCCCAGAGACCTTTCCGGCATCTCTATCTGTCCCGATAAAATCCCGGCCTCCCCTGGCTGAATCCCTCCTGAGGAAACCGCCGTTCCGGCCTCCCCTGGCTGAATCCCTCCTGAGGAAACCGCCGTTCCGGCCCCTCCTGGCTGAATCCCTCCTGAGGAAACCGCCGTTCCGGCCTCTCCTGGATGAATCCCCTCTGAGGAAACCGCCGTTCCGGCTTCTCCCCGCAGAATCCCCTCCCAGGGATCCTCCTCCGGCACGGTAAGTTTTTCCTGGGTGAACAGAGCTTCCCGGCGTATCTTCTCCAGGACCCCCTCCTCCACCTGCACCACCGTTCTGGTGGACTCCCTGTAGAAATCCTCCACAGCCCCGGTAATCAGCTCCTCCAGAGAGATCCCTGCCTCCTTCAGCTCTTTTTCCAGAGCAGGGCCCAGCATGTCCTGTCCCCCGGAGAGCTTATTTCTGTATTTTACTGCTTTCCGCAGAAGAGCCTCCATCTGCTTCATGCAGTACCCCATAAGCCGCTTCCCGCTCTCCATGGTGAACACCGTGCTCTGATTCCACAGACCGCCGCTGCAGGTATAAATCTCTTTCTTCGAGATAACGATTCTTTTATCTTCTTCACACCGATCAGAATAAAAAAGTGCCTCCTGGAAAGGTATCCACCGGCTTCTGCTCTTGGCAGGCCGGAAGATCAGATCCTCCAGGGGGCCGTATTTGGCCCGAAATTCCTCCTCAAGCCTCTCCATCATATACGAAAAACAGTCCCTTATCAGCTTTTCGCTTTTTTCATCCTGCTTATAGAAAACCGACTTCCGAAGATCGTACTTTGAAAGGGAACAGAGCAGGGCAAACCTGTCCTCCATCACTTCCAGATCCGGGTAAAACTCTCTCAGCTGATTTTCCTCCACAAACTCCTGGAAGGAATGGGGCAAATCATAATAGATATGGTAATCCTTTAGCCACTTTACCACATATTTATCAACGGTAACGTCAAACATCCGGAAAGCCTCCCAGAAGGACAGTATCTGTTCCAGTCCTTCCAGGGGTGTTTCCACCCCGATATTGTTCAGCAGCTCATAGAGATACACAAAGGCGTATGATGTGGAAGTGCCTGAGATAAACCCATTCCTGATCCTGGTTCTCCAGGTGAAGTAAGTTCTCAGCTGGTCGTATCCCATGGTATGATAGTCAGGGTAATAGGAGGAGTATGGAACACTTTTATCGTACTCATCCTCAAAATCAGCCATAAACTGTCCCTGCAGGTAAAAGACTTTGGAATTTTCCTGACGGACTCTTCCGTCGTAGAAACTGTTCCCCCTTGCCCCCAGGGATCGGTTCTCCCTGCCGATCTCCCGCATCCGGTAGAACCGATCCCGCACAGGGTCCGTCGGAGCCTTCTCCACCTTTCTGGATTTTGGAACAAACTTTCCCACCCCCGGCATGGGACAGGCGTCATACTCTATCTCATAGAATACATCCTCAAGCTGCTTCTTTGTCTCCGCCATAACCTTTGCCATTAACTTCTCAAACTCCACATCACACCTCGATTCTCAAGCTCAGGAGGCTGCGGCTGCCTCCGGTTCCTTATCCCTGGCATAGAGAAGCTTCAGGATAATGGGTGTGGAGATGCTGGAGACGATGATCAGCAGAATCACCGAAGTAAAATACACCGGGGTGAGCAGTCCCACGGAAAGACCCTTCTGGGCCACGATCAGGGCCACTTCCCCCCTGGTCATCATTCCCACCCCTATCTTCAGACAGTCCATTCCCCGGAACCTGCACAGCTTTGCCATCAGACCGCAGCCGATAATCTTGCACAGAAGGGCTACCAGTACAAACCCTGCGGAAAAAAGCAGGATGCCCCCGTCCACATTTTCTATATTGGTCTTCAACCCTATGCTGGCAAAGAACACCGGGCCGAAGATCATGTACGAGCTCACCTCCATCTTCTCCTCGATATAGTTGGAGTCCTTGATGGAGCAGAGCACAATGCCGGCCACATAGGCGCCGGTTATGTCCGCAATGCCAAAGAACTTCTCCGCCGCATAGGCGAAGAAAAAGCACAGAGCCAGGCTGATAATGGGAATCCTCCTGGTGTGGGGGTAACGGGCGTCAATCTTCTTAAAAATCCTGTATAGAATCATCCCCACCACTAAAGCCAGCACAAAGAACAGCACCGTGGACATAATCACGCTCCCGGAGTTGGATTCCGGGTTCTTAAATCCTACCACAAAGGTCAGCACGATAATGCCGATCACATCGTCAATGATGGCGGCGCTCAGGATGGTGGTTCCCACCTTCCCTTTCAGCTTTCCCATCTCTTTCAAGGACTGCACCGTGATGCTGACGCTGGTGGCAGTCATAATCGCGCCGATAAACACGGCCATGTAAAATTTCTCAGAGCCCCAAGGTGCAAAGCCGTAAAATCCCATGTAAAACAGAGCGCCGCCCACCAGGGGGATAAACACTCCCGCACAGGCGATAAGAAAAGCCACCGGGCCGGTCTTCAGCAGTTCCTTGATATCCGTCTCCAGCCCCGCCGAAAACATCAAAAGAACCACTCCCACTTCCGCCATCTCCATCAGAAAATCCGTCTGTTCCACCAGTCCCAGGATACTGGGCCCGATCAGCAGTCCTGCAATGATCTCTCCCACCACCTGGGGCGCCTTGCATTTTCTGGCCAGAATGCCGAAAAACTTGGCAAATATGATTATAATGGCCAGATCCTTGAATACACTGTATGCTTCCATGTCTTTTCACTTCTCCCCGTCATTCCTGGATGTATCGCATATAATATGCCTTTGATAAATATTTATTCCTCTTCTTCTCCGCCCATCTTCTCCTCCAGGATCTCCTCTTCCGTCCTGGTGTCCTCGATTGCAAAAGATTCGTTTTCCTGATCCTGGAGCTGAGTCTGGTCCTGCTCCTGAATCTCTAGCATGGCGTCATCCACATTGTCGAATTCCTGTTCTCCGTTGGATATCTTCTCCCTCACCTTGGCGATTTTGGCCACTTTCACGCCCTCCTCCAGGTCCATCATCTTCACCCCGGAGGTGATTCTGCCCATGGTGGAAATGTCCTGCATCCTCAGCTGAATAATGATCCCTTCTGTGGTAATCATCATTATCTCGTTCTCGTCTTCCACAGCCTTGATGCCTATCACATTTCCCGTTCTCTCGGTGATCTTATAGCACTTTACGCCCTTTCCGCCCCGGTTCTGAAGGGTGAACTCATTCAGGTAAGTCCTCTTTCCCAGACCGTTCTCCGACACGATCAGAAGGGAGTCCCCCTGGCTCTGGAGCTGCATGCCTATAATTTCATCGTCTATAAGGTTCATACCTATGACGCCCATGGAGTTCCTGCCTGTGGCCCTGACGTCCGTCTCCCGGAATCGGATGCACATGCCGTGGCTGGTGACAAGAAAGATCTCACTGTTCCTGTCGGTAGTCTTCACCTCAATGAGCTCATCGTCATCCTTGAGACTGATGGCCGCCAGCCCCTTTTTGCGGATATTGGAAAACTCCACCATGGAAGTCTTTTTCACAATCCCCCGCTTTGTCACCATAAAGAGATTCTTCTCCTTGTCGTACTCCTGTATGGGGATCATGGCCGTAATCTTCTCCTCCGGAGCCAGCTGCAGCAGATTCACCACCGCCGTACCCCTGGCCGTTCTGCCCGCCTCAGGGATCTCATAGGCCTTCAGCCTGTAAACCCGCCCCAGACTGGTGAAGAAATTCAGATAGTGGTGGGTGGTGGTCATAAGCAGATCCTCGATAAAGTCATCCTCGATAGTCTGCATTCCCTTGATCCCTTTGCCGCCGCGGTTCTGCGCCTTGAAATTGTCCACGGTCATGCGTTTGATATAGCCCAGGTTGGTGAGGGCGATCACCGTGTTCTCCCTGGGAACCATGTCCTCCGTGGTGATGTCCGTATTGTCATAGCTGATTATGGTTCGCCTGTCATCGCCGTATTTCTCGGATATTTCCACCATTTCGTTTTTGATCACGCCCAGAAGCAGTTTCTCGTCCGCCAGAATCCTGCGCAGCTCCTTGATCCGTATTTCCAGTTCGTTGTACTCATTTTCCAGCTTCTCCCGCTCCAGTCCGGTGAGAGCCCGCAGACGCATATCCACAATGGCCTGGGACTGGGGATCGGAGAGTTCAAAACGCTCCATCAGCCTTTCCTTGGCCACCGGGGTGCTGGAGCTGCTGCGGATAATGGAAATCACCTCGTCAATATAGTCCAGGGCCTTTAAAAGTCCCTGTAGAATATGTTCCCTCTCCTCCGCTTTGTGCAGTTCGTACCTGGTCCTTCTGGTAACGACTTCTTCCTGGTGTTTTAAGTAGTTGATCAGCATGTCCAGAAGGTTCATGACCTTGGGCTCCTGATTCACCAGAGCCAGCATAATCACCCCGAAAGTATCCTGCAGCTGGGTGTGCTTGTACAGCTGGTTTAAAATCACATTGGCGTTGGCATCCTTTCTCAGTTCGATTACCACCCGGATGCCCTCTCTGTTGGACTCATCCCGGATGTCCGTGATGCCGTCCACCTTCTTCAGCTTCACCAGCTCAGCGATCTTGACAATCAGATTGGCCTTGTTCACCATGTAGGGCAGCTGGGTGGCGATAATCTGTGTCTTGCCGTTGGGCAGAGTCTCAATGTCGGTGACTGCCCTTACAAGGATCTTCCCCCTGCCTGTCCTGTAGGCCTCCGTACAGCCCCTGGTTCCAAGGATCATGCCTCCGGTGGGAAAATCCGGCGCTTTCACAATCTCCAGGATCTCCTCTATGGAGGTATCCCTGTCCTCCAGAACCTTGTTGTCGATAATCTTCACAATGGCGTTCACCACTTCCCGCAGGTTGTGGGGAGGGATATTGGTTGCCATTCCCACGGCGATGCCGGTGGTGCCGTTTACCAGCAGATTGGGGTACCGGCTGGGCAGCACCACGGGCTCCTTCTCCGTATCGTCAAAGTTGGGCACAAAATCCACCGTGTCCTTGCCTATATCCGCCAGAAGTTCCATGGAAATCTTGGAAAGTCTTGCCTCTGTGTAACGCATGGCCGCCGCCCCGTCCCCGTCCATGGAGCCGAAGTTTCCATGCCCGTCCACCAGAGGGTATCTCATGGTCCAGTCCTGGGCCATGTTCACCAGAGCGCCGTAGATGGAGCTGTCCCCGTGGGGATGGTATTTACCCATGGTATCGCCCACAATACGGGCGCTCTTACGGTGAGGCTTGTCGGGTCCGTTGTTCAGCTCGATCATGGAATAGAGCACTCTGCGCTGGACAGGTTTTAAGCCGTCCCTCACATCGGGAAGGGCCCTGGCCGCGATTACACTCATGGCATAGTCGATGTAGAATGTCTCCATTCTCTCCTTCAGGTCAACTTCGTGGATCTTGTCAAAAACATCATCCTTCATGCAATTCCTCTCTCTAACAAGCTAGTTGTGGTTTACCTGACTGCCGCCGGGGCATATGGACAATCCCTCAAGTAATATCCAGGTTCTTGACAAACTTCGCGTTCTCCTCTATAAATTCCTTCCTGGGCTCCACCTTGTCTCCCATCAGGGTGGTGAAAGTCAGATCGATCTCAGACTCCATCTCCTCGTCATAATTCACCCGCAGAAGTATCCTTCTGGCCGGGTCCATGGTGGTCTCCCACAACTGCTCGGCATCCATCTCCCCCAGCCCCTTATAGCGCTGGATCTTATTATTCTGATCCCTTCCAACTTCCTTCAGTATGGCTTCCAGTTCCTCGTCGCTATAGGCATACCACACTTTTTTATTCTTCTCCAGCTTATAGAGGGGCGGTTTTGCCAGATATACATGTCCCTCCTTGATAAGCTTGGGCATGAAACGATAGATAAAGGTCAGAAGCAGGGTACTGATGTGGGCGCCGTCCACATCCGCGTCCGTCATCAGTATGATTTTATCATACCGCAGCTTCTTAATGTCAAAGTCGTCGTGGATCCCTGTCCCGAAAGCCGTAATCATGGCTTTGATCTCCGCATTGGAGTAAATCCTGTCAAGCCTTGCCTTCTCCACGTTGAGGATCTTGCCCCGCAGAGGAAGGATGGCCTGAGTGGCCCTGGCCCTGGCTGTCTTGGCGCTTCCCCCTGCGGAATCCCCCTCCACAATGTAGATCTCGCAGTTTTTGGGATCTTTGTCCGAGCAGTCCGCCAGCTTTCCGGGCAGGGTCATGCCGTCCAGAGCGGTCTTCCTGCGGGTGAGCTCCCTGGCCTTTCTGGCGGCGTCCCTGGCCCGCTGTGCCAGAATGGATTTCTCACAGATTGTCTTGCCCACCTGGGGGTTCAGCTCCAGAAAATAGGTCAGCTGCTCGCTGACAATACTGTCTACAGCCCCTCTGGCCTCGCTGTTCCCCAGCTTCTGCTTGGTTTGACTGTCAAACTGCGGGTCCTCTATCTTCACGCTGATAATGGCTGTAAGCCCCTCCCGGATGTCCTCCCCCGACAGATTGGGCTCGCTGTCCTTCAAAAGTTTTACCCCTCTGGCATAGTCGTTTAAAGTCTTGGTGAGGGCATTGCGGAATCCCTGCAGATGGGTGCCTCCCTCGGGGGTGTTGATATTGTTTACAAAGCTGAATACGCTCTCATTGTAGGAGTCATTGTGCTGGAAGGATACCTCCACATACACATTGTTCTTCTGTCCCTCAAAATACAGGATGTTCTCATAGAGAGGCGTCTTGTTCTTGTTCAGATAGGTGACAAACTCTTTAATGCCCCCCTCATAGTAGAACTCCATGGTTCTGATCTTTTTCTTCTCCCCGGACACCGCCTCCAGAGATGTTCCACTCTCCTGGGCCGTCCCTCGATCCCTGGATATCTTTTCTTCCCTGGACATCTTTTCTTCCATAGGGGCCCTTTCCAGGGGATCGGTGGAATTCTCCTCCTCCCGGGCTTCCCTGTCTGCCTCTGCCCGCTGAAGAAGATCTGAGATCTGGCTGTTTTCGTGTTCCGTGCCTGCCTCCAGAGCCTGCTCTTCCGGCTTCTCCTGCCTCTCGTCCCTGAGAATGATTCTGAGCCCCTTGGTGAGGAAAGCCATCTCACGCATTCTGATCTTCAGGATATCAAAGTCGAACACAGTGGTCTCTGTAAAGATGGTTTTGTCAGGGAAAAAGGTGACTTTGGAGCCTGTCTTCTCCATGGGGCAGGTTCCCACCTCCTTCAGGGAATAGCAGGCCTTACCCCTCTCATAGCGCTGCCGGTAGACCTTGCCCTCCTGGCAGATCTCCACCTCCAGCCACTCTGAGAGGGCGTTTACCACCGAAGCCCCCACTCCGTGGAGTCCCCCGGAGACCTTGTATCCCCCGCCGCCGAATTTTCCTCCCGCGTGCAGAATGGTAAACACCACCTCCACGGCGGGAATTCCCGCCTTATGGTTGATCCCCACGGGAATCCCCCGGCCGTTGTCCGTGACTGTGACGGAGTTTCCCTCATGTATGGTCACTTCTATGGTATCACAGAAACCTGCCAGCGCCTCGTCCACCGCATTGTCCACGATCTCATATACAAGATGGTGCAGGCCCTTGCTGGAAGTGGTGCCGATATACATTCCCGGGCGCTTCCGCACCGCCTGCAGTCCCTCCAGAATCTCGATCTGGTCCGCTCCGTACTCCTGTTCCGCCGCTGTACTGTTGAAATTTTCTTCCTTCATGCCGATACCTGCCCTCCCATACAGACTGCCGTTCCCTCCGCTACCCTGTAAACCTTATTGATCTCAAACCGGTGGTTGACAAATTCCTCCAAACCGGTACAGGTTATAATGGTCTGAATATCCCCAATGCTGTCCAGCAAAAAATTGCGCCTGTTGGAATCCAGCTCGGAGAGCACATCGTCCAGAAGCAGCACGGGGGTGTCTCCGGTGATCTTTTTTACCAGTTCTATCTCCGACAATTTCAGGGAAAGAGCCGCAGTCCTCTGCTGTCCCTGGGACCCATACTTTCTGATATCCACCTCCCCTGCGGTGAAAGCGAAATCATCTCTGTGGGGCCCAACCGATGTCATCTTTGCCTTAATATCCCTCTCCTGGTTCTGCGCAAGCTTCCGTTCAAAGTCCTCCACCCCCACATGGGGCTCGTAGAGAACTTTCAGCTCCTCCCTGCCTCCGGAGAGTTTTCCGTGGATGCCGTAGATAATCTCATTGAGCTGATCCACAAAAAGCTTTCTGCGCTGAATGACCTTTGTTCCAAAATTCACCAGCTGCATGTCCCATACGCCCAGGGTGGCTCTTAATTCCGGCTTCAAATACAGATCCTTTAAAAGCTTATTGCGCTGGTTTATAATCTTGTTGTAATTATTTAGACTGTGGAGATAGACGCTGTCCAGCTGGCACAGCTCCATGTCCACAAACCGCCTTCTCTCCGCAGGACCGTTCTTAATGATCCCCAAATCCTCAGGAGAGAAAAAAACCACATTGCACAGGCCCAGCAGATCCGCTGCCTTCTTGATCTTCTGTCCGTCTATGGCGATACCCTTGGACTTGTTCTTTCTCAGGTGCATGTCAACCCTTGACTCCACGCCGTCCTTTTCCAGATAAGTCCTGATATGCGCCTCTTCCCTGTGGAAATTGATAATCTCTCTGTCCTTGCTTCCCCTGTGAGACTTGGTGGTAGCCGCCACAAATACAGCCTCCAGAATATTGGTCTTTCCCTGGGCGTTATCCCCATACAGAATATTGGTGCCCTTGTCAAACTCCATGGTGAGAGTATCATAATTCCTGTAATCTGCCAGTTCTATTGATTTAATAATCATTCTTATACCGTCTTTACGATTCTATCTTAACGGTCTGACCGTTATACTCCGCCACATCCCCGGCAACAAGCTTCTTACCGCGCCTCATCTCCAGATCCCCGTTCACTCTCACCAGACCGTCCTGGATCACCATCTTCGCCTCCACGCCGGACTCCACCAGCCCTGCGGCCTTCAAAGCCTGCCCCAGCTTGATATAATCCTCCCTCAGATGAATTACCTGCATATATGCCTCCCGAATTCTCTCTCATTTGCTGCAAACGCTCCGCTTATCCTCATGTCTGGGATGCCAGCAGGCTCACCGGCAGAATGAGATAGATATAGCTCTCCTCTTCATTCTTGATAAAGCAGGGAGCCTTTGGATTCACCATATAGAGATCCACTTCCTCGTCGTCAATTACCCGCAGGGCGTCTATCAGGAACTTGGGGTTGAAACCGATGGTCAGATCCCTGCCTTGCTTTGAAATGTCGATATCTTCATTCATGCTGCCGAACAGGGAATTGATCTTCAGCTCCATATTGTGATCCGTAATCGTGATAATAATGGGCTTTTTGTCCCCCTCCCTGGAGAGAAGCGTGGCCCTGTCGATACAGCTGAGCATCTCCTTCTTGTTGATCCTGACCTTTGTCTCATAGTCGCCGGAGAGCATCTGGGCAATCCGGAAATATTCCCCTTCGATCAGCCTTGATACTACAATAGTATCGTCAAACTCAAAGACAATATGCTTGGAAGTAAAGTATATTGTAATATCCTTCTCCGCGTCCCCGCTGAGTATCTTGCTCACCTCGTTGAGGGTTTTGCCCGGCACGATAACTTTTTTGGGGTCATAGGATTCTCTGAGCCTTATTTTGCGGATGGATATTCTGTGCCCGTCCGAGGAGACCACCTGCATCTCGTCTCCTTTGATCTCAAACAGCTCCCCGGTCATCAGCTTGTTGTTCTCATTGTCGGAGATGGAAAAGATTGTCTGCCTTACCACTTCTTTTAAGGTGAACTGGCTGATAACAATGCTGTCCTGCTTTTCCACCGCCGGAAGGTAGGAGAAATCTTCCCCCGACTTGCCCATAATGGAAAATTTGGCTTTTTCACAGGTGATATTTGTCTTGAAGGAAGGGTCAGATTCAATCTTAATGTCGTTTTCAGGGAGTTTCCTGACAATCTCCAGAAATATCTTGGCGTCCAGGGCGATAATGCCTTCCTCCTGAATGTCTCCTTCTATTACAGTCTCGATCCCCAGATCCATATCATTTGCCGTCAATGTAATCATACCGTTTGTGGCGTCTACCAGAATGCATTCCAGGATGGACATGGTGGTCTTGTTAGGAACAGCCTTGGAAACTGTCTGCAGGCCGTTGAGCAGATTTGACTTGGAACATACTATTTTCATGTACAGGACTCCCTTCGTTCATGTGGATAATGTTGCCGGCTTTTTCAGGGGCGCGCAGGTATTATAGATAGATAAATAATTTCGTAGTCTCAGTCGTAGGGGGTGTTGATATGTGCATAACCCACTCTATTATACTATTTTCCGGGGAAAAAGGAAATGGAAAACTGCGTGAATGTTTCCCGGATAACTTAAGAATTAAGGTCAACTTATTCACATTCCTTTTTCCCGTAAAAAAAGTTCTGGAAGTTTTCAACAGAAAATCAACATCCTTATCCCCAGTGCAGGTGGACAAGTTTTAAGAGGGGTTTATTTTCTTTATGATAATGCTTATCTTGTTTTTCAGGTCTTCATTGTTCTGCAGTTCAGCGGTAATCTTGTTGACACCGTGCATAATGGTGGTGTGGTCTTTTTTGCCCAGCAGCTTTCCGATGGCCGCGTAGGGCGTGTCGGTGAGTTCCCGGCACAGGTACATGACCACCTGCCTGGGGAGTACGAATTCGGAGTTTCTCTTTTTGGAGGCCACGTCCTCGGGCCTGACGCCGAAATGTTCCGAGACCACGTCTATAATCAGGGAGGGAGTGATGTTTCTGGATGTGTTGGGATAGATCACGTCCTTTAAGGCTTCCTCCGCCACTGCCAGGGTCAGGTCCACCTGGTTGAGCTTTGCGGAGGCGATAATCTTGTTGAAGGCCCCTTCCAGCTCCCTGATATTGGATTTTATGTTGGTGGCAATGTATTTAATGATCTCTTCGTCGATTTGGCGTTCACAGGATTCCGCATTTTTGCGCAGAATTGCCATTCTGGTCTCATAGTCGGGAGGCTGGATATCGGCAATCAGGCCCCACTCAAACCTGGAGCGGAAGCGTTCGTCCAGTGTCTCAATCTCTTTGGGGGGTTTGTCCGAGGAGAGGATGATCTGTTTTCTGGCAGAGTGGAGCACGTTGAAGGTGTGAAAAAATTCTTCCTGTGTACTTTCTTTGCCTATAATGAACTGTACATCATCTACCATCAGTACGTCAACCGTCCTGTATTTTTCCCGCAGTTTGGTCATGGAAGCTGCGTTACCGCTTCGGATGGACTCGATAACTTCGTTGGTGAACACCTCGCTGGTCACATAGAGCACTTTTTTGTCGGGGTGCTGTTCCAGGATGAAATGGCCCATGGAGTGCATCAGATGGGTCTTCCCCAGTCCCGGTCCCCCATAGAGGTACAGGGGGTTATAGGTCTCCCCGGGGGACTCAGCCACCGCCAGGGAGGCAGAATGTGCAAATTTGTTGCTGCTTCCTACCACAAAAGTGTCAAATTTATATTTAGGATTCAGATTTGCGTTCTCATAGTTGATATTGTAGGGGGAGTCCGCGGCCTCTTTCTCCTGCAGCGCTTTTACGTCGTTTTCCTGGATGAATTTCACATCATAGAAATGGTTGAACATCTCCGTGATGGTGACTTGAAAAAAGCTCTTATATTTAGAAGAGATATAATTGAGCATGTGGGACTGCTCGGCCGGGATGATGATGCTCACCACATCGTTCTCAACCGTGTAAAAAGCCAGAGGTTCCACCCAGGTCACATATGATATGTCTGTGAGATTGTATTCCCTACGGATGCTCTCTTTGATCGTGCCCCAGTTTTTCCTGATATTGTCCATGTTGTGTTTAAGAACCTCCCTTTTGTCCCTTTTCAATTTAATCCTGTTCTTCCACCTATTGTAATATAGATTCACCAAGATTTCAAATATTAGTTTTGCAAACAGGGGAGAAAATCCACATTTGGAGGATAAAAAAGCGGTCAGGGGATAAAGTTATCCACATTTTGTGGATAGGAATGTTTATAAATCCGGACGGTGGATTTTAATGTGGATAAAAATGTGAATAAGTGGATAAGTGGAAAAAACAGGAAAAGCTTGTACTTCTGGGATCTTTTAAAGTTTTCAACCGTTAATTCACATCTTTTCTACAAAATCCGCAGAGTTATCCACAGGTTATCAACATCATGTGTATAACTCAGGGCTTGTACTTTTATGTGGATATCCGGGTGAATAACCATTCCGGAATTTTTTTTAGCCAGTATTTCGCTTAATATCCTTGACATTGTGGGGTTTTTTTTATACAATCAATATGCTATTTTCCAAATAAGATGCATGAGAAGTGTCCGGAGTAAAAATTTTGTTACCTTATTATAAGAGGTTCAGAGCAAAGGAGGTGCCTGTCCATGAAAATGACATTTCAGCCTAAAAAGCGTTCCCGTGCAAGAGTTCACGGCTTCAGGGCAAGAATGAGTACCCGCGGCGGAAGAAGGGTGCTTGCGGCTAGACGCGCAAAGGGTAGAAAAGTATTATCCGCATAATTTGGGGGAATGTGACAGGTCATGTTCCTGTGACAGGCTGCAATGTGGTGCGGCAGGTCACAGAAATGTGGCTTTTTCACTTTCATCCCCAATAAATGTGTCTGTCACAGACACGGATTTGTATACTGTATAATATGAAAAAATCTGAGAGTTTAAAAAAGAATCATCAATTCCAATTCGTGTACAAAAACGGAAAATCTTATGCGAACAAATACCTTGTTATGTATGTGGAGGAAAATGGCACCGGCAGAAACAGGATTGGAATCAGTGTGAGCAGGAAAGTGGGCAACAGTGTTGTAAGACACCGGATTACAAGACTGGTGCGGGAAAGTTACCGGTTACATGAGGCGTTATTCAATAGTGGTTTGGATATAGTAATCGTTGCAAGGAGGAATGCGGCTTCGGTGGCCTATGGAGAGGTTGAAAAAGCGCTGCTTCACCTTGGGAAGCTTCACAGGATACTGTCTTTTGAACAGTAAAGGTTGGGAAATGAAAAAATTATTGATTGCCGGCATCCGGTTTTACCAGAAATACCTGTCTCCCCTGAAAAGAACGAAATGTCCTTATATTCCCTGCTGTTCACAGTATGGGCTGGAGGCGGTGGAAAAGTACGGGGCATTCAAAGGCGGGCTTATGGCTGTCTGGAGGATACTGCGCTGCAACCCTTTCTCCAAAGGGGGATTCGACCCGGTCCGGTGAAGACCGGCGGGCGCGGCTGCGCGGTTCCTGCGGACAGGCCCGAATTTTCAGGCCGGCATAATCCAGAGCGGGAGGATAAATGAATCTCATTTTATTGACACAGAATTCCACCCCCATCATAGGGCAGGTGGCATGGATACTGGGCAAGATCATGAACGGGATCTTCTATGTGATAGACTTGATAGGGATTCCCAACATTGGTCTTGCCATAATCTTGTTCACCATTGTGGTAAATTTATTGATGCTGCCTTTGAATATCAGGCAGCAGAAATTTTCTAAGCTTTCGGCGAAGATGAACCCGGAGATACAGGCCATTGACGCAAAATATAAGGGCAGAACGGATCAGGAGGCCATGATGGCCAAGAACCAGGAGATTCAGACGGTATACGCCAAATACGGCGTTTCCGCCAGCGGAAGCTGTGTGCAGATGCTGATCCAGCTGCCCATTCTGTTCGCCCTCTACCGCGTCATCTATGCCATTCCGGCCTATGTGACCAAGATAGGGGATACTTTCAGGGTTCTGGCGGACAAGATTATCTCTGTGGATCAGGGAGCTTTTCTCCAGAATTCCGGCATTGACTCCATCTCCAGCACGGTCTCCATCTACGGGAAGGCCATGGTGGACGGAACTTTATCCAACGGCATTGTGGATGTGCTGAACAAGCTGTCCTCTGCGGATCTGGCGGTGATCTCGGATCACTATGGGTTGAGCCAGCTCACCTATGAGGGGCAGCTGATCCTCAGCAGCGATACCACCAGAGGACTTATTGATACGTATAACAATTTCTTTGGATTAAATATGGGGGATTCCCCCTCGGCTCTGGTGGGAAACGCCTGGGCTGTCGGCGCATGGGGGATTGTGATCGGGGCTGTGATGATCCCGGTGCTCTCCGCAGTGACTCAGTGGATCAATGTGCTTCTGATGCCCCAGCCGCCCAAGACCGGCGATGAGAGAGCCTCCAGTATGGCGGCTTCCATGAAGACCATGAATCTGTTCATGCCCCTTATGTCGGCCTGGCTGTGTTTCACTCTGCCTGCGGGCATGGGCCTGTACTGGGTGGCGGGAAGCGTGGTCAGGAGTATTCAGCAGGTTGTCATCAACAAGCATATCGACAAGATGGATTTTGATGATATTATCCAGAAAAACTCTGCCAAGAGCGCCAAAAAGCTGGAGAAGATGAAGGAAGCCCAGGAGAGAATGAACGCCTACGCCAATATGAGTACCAAGAGTATTCAGAGCAGGGCGGGATACGGCTCCGGCCTGTCTGAGAAGGAGAAGGACGAGGCCATGAAGAGCGGCACCGGCAGCGGCCAAAGCACCAGCGCAAAGCCCGGCAGCATGATGGATAAGGCCAATATGGTCAAGCAGTACAATGAGAAAAACAATAACAGGTGAGAAACCTGGGAACGCATTCTGACAGGAGAGCCCGTTTCAGCGGGCCATTGAAGGGTGGTATATGAATATGGAACAGGAGTATGCAGAGATATCTGCCAAGACAGTGAGTGAAGCGATCACGGAGGCCTGCAGGAAGTTTGGTGTCACCAGTGACAGGCTGGATTATCAGGTGGTGGAAGAAGGTTCCAGCGGATTTTTAGGGATCGGTTCCAGGCCTGCTCTGATCAGGGCTGCGGTGAAGGTGGAGAAATTATCCATGGAGGATGTGGCGGATCGTTTCCTGGGCGATGTGTTCAAGGCCATGAATATGGCTGTGGCGGTGGATATAAAATATAACGAAGAAGAGAAAAGTCTGGAGATCAACCTTATGGGGGAGGACATGGGGGTACTTATCGGCAAGAGGGGTCAGACTCTGGATTCCCTGCAGTATCTGGTGTCCCTGGTGGTGAACAAAGAGACGGAAGAGTATGTAAGGGTGAAGGTGGACACGGAGAATTATCGTCAGAGAAGGAAGGAAACTCTGGAAAATCTTGCCAGGAATATTGCCGGGAAGGTGAAGAAGACCAGAAGATCCGTAACTCTGGAACCCATGAACCCCTACGAGAGAAGAATCATCCATTCTGCCCTTCAGGGCGAGAGATTTATCAGCACACACAGCGAGGGGGAGGAACCTTTCCGCAGGGTGGTAGTGACATATAAAAGGCAGGCTTAGGAGCTGTTCATAGGTAAAGGGACATTTTCGGGCTCAGTTCCTTGACAAGCAGTGCAGGGCTGCCGCATGGAGCAAAGAGATACAGTGTAATCGGCTGTAAATCTTTTGCTTGTGCGGCAGCCCTGTCTGTAGGGAAATGTTGAAAAATCAGACTTGGTATGGATGGTATGGAATGTGAAGCGTTAGCTCTTAACAAATGTAAGTGGGAGAGTGCCGGGGAGGGACTGGATATGATGAGTGAGGATACGATTGCCGCTATTGCCACAGGGCTTACGGATTCAGGCATAGGTATTGTGAGGATCAGCGGGAAGGGAGCGCTCCAGGTTGGGGATGCTTTGTTCCGCTTTCCTGCCGCCGGGAATGTATCTGGAGGCACAGGAAAGTTTTTGTCCCAGGGGGAGGATCACAGACTGTACTATGGATTTGTTTATGATCCCCGGAAGGATTTTACCATAGATGAAGTGATGGCGGTGGCGATGCGGGGGCCCAGGAGCTTTACCGGGGAGGACACGGTGGAGATTCAGTGTCACGGCGGGGTGCTGGTGATGGGAAGAATCCTGGAGGCAGCTCTGGGACAGGGGGCCAGGATGGCCCAGCCTGGGGAGTTCACCAAGCGGGCCTTTCTGAATGGAAGGATCGATCTCACCAGGGCGGAGGCTGTGATGGATCTGATCCGTTCCCAGAATGATCTGGCCCTTGGGGCTTCGGTGAGCCAGCTTCAGGGGGCTCTCTGGAAAAAGATTGAGAGGATCAGGGGAGAAATTCTTCATGAGACTGCTTTTATAGAATCTGCTCTGGACGACCCGGAACATTACAGTCTGGAGGGATACCCCAAACGGCTTCTGGAGAAGGCAGCCGGGCTCAGGCTGGAGCTGGAAAAGCTTGCTGCCACGGCGGACAACGGCAGAATCCGGAAGGAAGGGATCGACACGGTGATTCTGGGGAGGCCCAATGTGGGAAAATCCTCCCTTCTGAACTGTCTGGCAGGGGAGGAGAGGGCCATTGTCACCGATGTTGCGGGAACCACCAGGGATCTGCTGCAGGAGACGGTGAGACTGGGGGATCTGGTCCTGAATCTGGTGGACACGGCGGGAATACGGCCCACGGATGACGTGGTGGAAAAGATCGGTGTGGATCGGGCCAGAAAGCATGCCGCAGAGGCGGATTTGGTGCTGTATGTGGTAGATGCCTCAGGGGAACTGGACGAAAATGACAGGGAGACGGCTGCTCTGATTCGGGATAAGAATGTGATTGTGCTGTTAAACAAAAGTGACTTGCCGGGAACGGTGAGGGAGGAGGATGTGTGGGATCTTCTGGAGGGAGACACAGGGAATTCCTCTCAGGAAAAGCAGGCTATGGAAGGCAGGGATCAGATGCAGTGGGGCGGGGAAAAGGGTGCTCCAGGGGAGGACAGCCTGCTCTCTGACAGCCGGCGGGAGGACCATTCAGCAGGCAGGCCCTGCCGTGCCCTGGTGAAGACCTGTGCCAGGAGTGGAGAGGGGCTGGATCTGCTGGAGAAGGCAGTGAAGGATATGTTCTTCCAGGGTGATGTGGCCAGCAGCGGAGAGGTGGTTATCACCAGTATGCGGCACAAAGAAGCTCTGCTGGAAGCCTGCGGATCTTTGGGGCTGGTGGCATCAGCCATAGAGGAGGGGATGCCCGAGGATTTCTTTTCCATTGATCTGATGGGAGCCTACTCCTGCCTGGGCAGGATCACAGGTGAGGAAGTGGACGATGACCTGGTGGAAGAGATCTTTTCAAAGTTCTGCATGGGAAAGTGAGGTGGAAAAATGGAAGCATATCGCGAGAAGGTGGATGTATGTGTGGTGGGGGCAGGACATGCGGGCTGTGAGGCCGCTCTTGCCTGCGCAAGACTGGGGCTTGAGACGGTAATGTTCACTGTCAGTGTGGACAGCATCGCCATGATGCCCTGTAATCCCAACATAGGAGGTACTTCCAAGGGTCATCTGGTGCGGGAACTGGATGCCCTGGGAGGGGAGATGGGAAAGAATATAGACAGGACTTTTATACAGTCCAGAATGCTGAACGGTTCCAAAGGTCCGGCGGTTCACTCTCTCCGGGCCCAGGCGGACAAGGAGGAATACTCCAGAGCCATGCGCAGGGTGCTGGAAAACCAGGAACACCTCTGCATAAAACAGGCGGAAGTCTGTGAAATATTGTGGGAGGAAGTCCTTGAGGAAGGAGAGGGATCGGGGGAAAACACCTTTGGGATCGATGGGGATCTGGGAGAGAAAAATTCTGCAAATGGCGTTTATTTAGAGAGAAAAATAAATGAAAATAGTGAGAATTCAGAACAAGTTTTTACTGAAAATAATAGGGATCTGACAGTAAATTCAGGCGAAAAAAATGCTGAAAATAGCATTGATTTTGAAAGAAAAAATATTTGCTGTTCGAGTGATTCTGCAAAGAAAAATGCTGGAATAATGGAAAAAGATCAGCTGAAAGGTGCTGTTAAATGTAAGGAAATTTTGCAGAGAATATCCGCTGAAAGTGATATAAATTTGGAGAAAACACCTGATAATTGTGCTGGAAATCTCGAGAAAACACCTGATAAAAGTGCTGAAAATCTCGAAAATAGACATGATAAAAGTGTCGAAAATCTCGAGAAAAAACCTGGTAACAGTGCTGAAAATTCTGAGAAAAACCTTGTTGATAGTGATATAAAAATATTGAAAAAATTTATAAAAAATGATACTGATATGGAAAAACAACCTGCTAAAAATGATGAAAAACTGCAAGAAAAATCGGCGGAAATCGACAGAAATCAGCAAGAAAAAAACAGAGAAAATAGCGTATGTTATACAGAAAAAAATGCCAGATATACGGGTGATTTTGCAGAGAATTTTCCCGGTAAAGGGAGTATAAATCAGGAGAAATCAGCAAAAAAAAGTGAAGAAAATTCAGATAAAGAAGCCGATGGAGAAGATAATTATTTTAAAGATTTGAATGACAAAACAGCAGAAAAAGATAAAATTTTGTTGGATAAAAATTCTGGAAATTATGAGAATTTAAAGAATAGAATAATCTGCTGTGAAAGGAATTCTCAGGAATCCCAGGAAAAAAGCTCCTGTCATAGAGTAAGAAAAAGGGTGAGAGGAGTCAGGATATTCACCGGGATGGTATACGAGTGCAGAGCAGTGATTTTATGTACTGGTACATATCTGGGAGCCAGATGTCTGTGCGGAGACGCTGTTTCTTATACCGGGCCGGGAGGACTTCAGGCGGCCAACCTACTGACAGAAAGCCTGAAGGGGATGGGAATCGCCCTAAGGCGCTTTAAGACAGGAACACCGGCCAGAATGGATGGACGGAGCATAGATTTCTCCAAAATGGAAGAGCAGCCTGGGGATAAGAGAGTGGTGCCTTTTTCTTTTTCCACAGATCCGGAGAATGTGCAGAAGGAGCAGGTGTCCTGCTGGCTGACCTACACCAATGAAAAGACCCATGAGATCATTCGCAGAAATCTGGACAGATCTCCCCTCTATGGAGGAATGATTGAAGGGACGGGACCCAGATACTGTCCGTCTATTGAGGACAAGGTGGTAAAATTTGCGGACAAGGAAAGGCATCAGGTTTTTATTGAGCCGGAGGGACTTCACACCAATGAGATGTATGTGGCGGGAATGTCTTCTTCTCTGCCGGAGGATGTGCAGCTGGCCATGTACAGAACCGTGCCGGGGCTGGAGCATTGCAGGATTGTCAGGAACGCATATGCAATCGAATATGACTGCCTGGATTCCGGACAGTTGGACAGAACTTTGGAATTTAAGGACATTGAAGGGCTTTTCAGCGGGGGGCAGTTTAACGGGAGCAGCGGCTATGAGGAGGCGGCTTGTCAGGGGTTGGTGGCAGGGATCAACGCTGCCATGTGCCTGTTAAAAAGAGAGCCGTTGCTGATAGACAGATCCGAGGGGTATATTGGGGTGCTGATTGATGATCTGGTCACTAAGGATAACAGGGAACCATACCGGATGATGACCTCCAGGGCGGAATATCGGCTTCTGCTGCGGCAGGATAATGCAGATCTGCGGCTGCGGGAGAAGGGCTACCAGGCCGGTCTGGTGTCTCAGGAGGAATATAACAGGTTTCTTGAGAAGGCGGATATGATAAAGAAAGAAATCAGCCGTCTGAAGGGAACCATGGTGGGCGCCGGCAGGGCAGTGCAGGAATTTCTTCAGGCTCATGGGAGCTCTACCTTAAAGACTGCCGCCAGCCTTGCGGAGATTCTCTGCCGGCCTGAGATTTCCTATGAACTTCTGGGGGATATAGACGGGGAAAGAAAGCCCCTTCCGCAGGATGTAACAGAGCAGGTCCAAATTGAGATTAAATATGAGGGGTACATTGTGAGACAGATGGCACAGGTACAGCAGTACCGGAAAATGGAGAAAAAAATGATCCCTCAGAACATAGACTATGACGGCATCGCCTCTCTGAGACTTGAGGCAAGGCAGAAACTGAAGCAGTTTCGTCCTTCCACCGTGGGACAGGCCTCCAGGATCTCAGGGGTGTCCCCGGCGGATGTATCCGTGCTGTTGGTCTATCTGGGTCGGGGCTGTACTTAAGGAATCAGGAAGTTACAGCCTTGTGCGGACCAGGCCGTATTCGTTGTTTGCGGCAATGCCCTGGCATAAACACGGCAAAATGTGATGATTTTCTTGTTTGTGCGGGGAGGAAAAATATGCTATACTTAAAGCCAAAGAACACTTTTCTGAAAAGGGAGAAAAAAGGAGGAAACAGCAATGAGACTGGTAACACGTTCCGATTTTGACGGATTAGCGTGCGGAGCGCTGCTCTTGGAGGCGGGGATCATTGATTCCTGGAAGTTTGCACATCCCAAGGATCTGCAGGACGGCCTTGTGGAGGTGAACGAAAATGACTGTCTGGCCAATGTGCCCTTTGTGGAGGGCTGCGGCCTGTGGTTTGACCATCACTCCAGTGAGCATGAGAGGTTGGAACTGAAAGGAAAATATAAGGGGGAGAGCCGTATGACTCCTTCCTGCGCCAGGATAATCTATGAATATTATGGGGGTGCAGAGCGTTTTCCTCAGTTTGGCGAGATGATGGAGGCGGTTGACAAGGTGGATTCGGGAAATCTCTCTATAGAAGAAGTAATGAATCCTGAGGGATGGATACTTATCGGCTTTCTGATGGACCCCAGGACAGGGTTAGGAAGGTGGAGGCAGTTCACCGTGTCCAATTATCAGCTGATGGAGAAATTAATGCATGCCTGCCGCAATTTGACCACACAGGAGATCCTGGATCTTTCCGATGTGAAGGAAAGGATTGAAGTGTATCATGAACAAACGGAGAAGTTTAAGAAGATGGTATCTCAGTATACCAGGGTAAACGGCAATGTGATTATCACGGATCTTAGAGGAGTGGATCCCATCTATACAGGGAACCGTTTTATGATCTACAGCATGTACCCGGAGCAGAATATTTCTGCCTGGATTGTCAGCGGTCGTGGCGGTCAGGGCTGTTCAGCAGCCGTGGGGTATAGTATTCTCAACAGGACCTCTGACATTGATGTGGGAAGTCTGATGCTTAGGTATAATGGCGGAGGGCATAAAAAGGTGGGCACCTGCCAGTTCAGCAATGAAAATATGGATGCGCAGCTTCCTAAGATGCTGGATGACCTCTGTGAGATGGCCAACGGGAAATAAGCCAGATGGATACTCAAGGGATATTTCAAGGGATTTTGAAATATCCCTTCTGCCTTGTCAGGGGATAATTTCAGAGATTTCAGGGCTCTTGTTTGCCGCTTTCTGTTCTGAATTGTAGCAGCGGGTAAATGTTTTAGATCTTGAGTATAAATTGGAGGGAATATGACTGAGGAACAGTGTAGAATGGATGATTTCGCCAGGGATCTGAGCGAACTGGGGGTGGTACTATCAGAGAAACAGTATGGGCAGTTTTGCCAGTATTATAATTTGCTTCTGGAGTGGAATAAGGTAATGAACCTGACTTCCATAACAAATTTTGACGATGTGGTGAAAAAGCATTTTGTTGACAGTTTAACCCTGGTTAAGGCATACAATATCAGTGAGGCTGTCAAGGGGGTGGATGTGGGATCGGGGGCGGGATTTCCGGGACTTGCATTGAAGATAGCTTTTCCGGGCCTGGAGATAACACTTTTGGATTCCCTGGGGAAGAGAGTCCGTTTTTTGGAAGCTGTTATTGAGCAGCTTGGTCTTAAAGGAGTGAGGGCTATTCATGGCAGAGCGGAAGATTGGGCGGTGAAGGGGAAGCTGAGGGAGAGCTTTGACCTATGTGTCTCCAGGGCAGTGGCGAATTTGTCCACCTTGTCAGAATACTGTATTCCGTTTGTAAAACAGGATGGAATGTTCGTTTCCTATAAGTCTGAGAAGATCTCCGAAGAGCTGGAGGCCGCTGGGGGAGCTGTGGAACTGTTGGGGGGAAGGATAGTGGGAAGGGCTGAATTTATGCTCCCGAACTCTGATATTTTCAGAAGTCTTGTGATGGTACAGAAGGTGAAACCTACTCCGGCAAAGTATCCCAGAAAAGCCGGACTTCCTGGAAAAGAACCCTTATAAACTCCTTTTTTGTGATTGAAATAATTTGATAGGTGGAGTATAATGATTTCAATTTTGAGAAAATATGTATGGTGGCGGAGTGGGACATGACGGAAGATGGAAAGAAGCATTTTAGGAGCATAAAAATCTACAATCTTAATCTTATCGTATTTGTAGTATCATGTATTTTGTATGTTTTACTTGTAGTGACAACGATAAATGTGTCGGTGAGATATCATCTCATGGTGGAGGCCATGGAAGAATATGTGAGATGTGAGGAAAAAGCTTTACTCTTAAAAGATACTTCTGATCATCTCACGGAACAGGTTCGGCTGTATGTTGTGACGAAGGATATAACTTATGCGAATAATTATTTCATGGAACTGGGAAGTGTTCAGCGCATGCATCATGCCATGGATTATCTGAGGGATAGGGACATCAGTGATGAAGCCTACTTTTATATTATGGAAGCAAAAGAGATGTCAGACAGGCTGATTCAGAAGGAAGTATATGCCATAAGTCTGGTGGCTCACTCCAGCAAACATTCTTTGAAACAGTACACGTATGGAGAGTATGATGTAGATCTGTTTGAGGAGGATTTACTGATGGAGAAGCAGGAAATACTGGATAAGGCAGCCGGTCTTGTATTTGATTCTGATTATCAGAAATCCAAGGAGATTATCAGGCAGAAGCTGGATTCTTTTCTGAAGAGTATTAGAAGTGAAACACATTCCTGGCAGCAGGAGAGCATTGAAAAGATGGAACAGATAGTGGCGAGGCAGCATATACAAGTGGGGCTTCTGTTCGGGGTGAATATGATTGTTTTCGGCATGGTGATTTTGTTGGTTATCCGCCCGCTTCAGATCTATGCCCGTAATATCAGAGAAGAAAAGATGCTTGATGTCACGGGATCCTATGAGCTGAATCACCTGGCCATGACTTATAACCATATCTATGAGGTGAACAATGCAAGCAAGGCCATGTTGAGCCATCAGGCAGATCATGATCCCTTGACGGGTATAATAAACAGGGGGGCATTTAACCGGCTGGTGGAGATTCATAAGTCAGATCCAAATCCACTGGCATTGCTAATGATTGATTTAGATAATTTTAAACAGATTAATGATGGTTATGGACACCAGGTGGGGGACAGCATACTGCAGAAAGTGGCAAACCTTCTGTCCGAAAACTTTCGTTCCACAGATTTTCCCGCGAGGATCGGGGGAGATGAATTTGCTGTGATTGTGACTGATTTTTCAGAAAATATGAAATCTGTGATTCTGAACAAGATAGAAATGATAAATATGGTGCTGAAAAATCCCGATGATGGGCTTCCGAAGATTTCTCTCAGTGTGGGAGCGGCGTTTTCTGAGAATGGATTCTCTGATGAATTGTATAAGAATGCTGATATTGCACTGTATGAAGTGAAAGAAAAGGGACGTTGTGGCTGCAGGTTTTATGAGAAGAAGGATAAAGAGTGTGAAGTGAAGAAGGAAACATGAAGGGTATGCAGGATTGAACTGCAGGATAAAATCGTGGAAGAAATATGCAGTCTATGCAGTCGAAATCTGTTGGCGGAAATCCATGATTGTAGGATTAAGCATTGGGGAAAGGTTTTGGGATGGTATTTCAGGAAGTGTATTGTGGGAGAATGCTGAAGAATTAGGATGGACGAAAGCTGTATGGGGATATTGGCAGGGTGAATAAGTAAGGCGAAAGCTGCGTGGTTAAAACATGCAGGGAGAATAGGAAAGGCGAAAATTGTGTGGTTAACATGCAGGGTAATAGGAAAGGTGAAAATTGTGTGGGCAACATGCAGGGTGAATAGGAAAGCGAAAGCTGTGTGGGTAAATTGTAGGATGAATGTTGCAGAAGAAAACGACAGAGAAAAGCAGGATGAATAGGAAGGGAAAAGCTGTAGAGGAAACTGCAGGATGAAAGCAGGGATAGATTAGGATGAATAGTAAGGTAAAAACTGTATGAAGAAATTGCAGGATGAATAAGCAAGGAAAACGTGCTACAGCAAAAATATGGGAAAAGATGTCATTCCAAAAGTGAAGTGAGAAATAATTCATGGGAATGGAGAATAGAAAGCGATTTAAGGAGGAAATATGTTTTTTGGAGATTATAGTGTATTGATTGAAATTGCAGAAGAATTTCGACAAAATCTGGCTGATCTGGATGCAAGGATAGAATGTAATCTCAGAGGAGTTAAGGAGGCTGATATTATCTTAAAAAAATATACAGAATCAGAATCAGACGATGTTAAGGTATTTTCTCCCAGGAGAATGGAGGTTCTCCATAAAGAGGAAATTCAGAAGGCTCGGAAGGATAAGGCAGTTTTTGAGGAAAAAAATGTCGATCTGCTTCAGGAGAGAGAGTTTCTATCAAAGCGCCTGGGGAGATTGGAGAAAGTGTTAGAGAGGCAGAATTCAGGAAAGGACCTGAGTGATGCCTCTTTGTATAAGTTAAAGGAAATGTTGCGCAGGGTAGAGACAGGGAGTAAATATATTGACCAAAATCACACTTCTCAGGCAAAACAGGAGCTTGCCTATGTAACCAGAGCTCTTAGGGAAATGCTTGATGGGGTGCAACAGTGATTCTTCCGATTTATAGGAGTAGTGTATGAGTGTGAAAGTGATATTGGCGGATGACCATGTCCTGGTTAGAAAAGGTATTGGAAAGCTGCTTTTAGATATAGATGGACTTGAACTTGCGGGAGAAGCTGGAGATGGGGTGGAGTGTCTCGAAATGGTGACGGTACAACGGCCACATCTTCTGCTTCTTGATATTTCCATGCCCAGAAAAGATGGTATGGAGGTTCTGAGGGAGTTGCGTGGACAGGGAATAGCCATGAAAATATTGATGGTTACAGCCCGAAAGGAGAGAAGTATCTTAACACAGGCTATGAAGCTGGGTGTGGATGGTTATTTAACCAAAGAGTCTGCGCCGGAGGATCTGCAGAATGCAGTTTATTCTGTATTGGATGGAAATAAATATATTGATGCGGAGATGAAAAGTCAGGAAGAAGATGAAGAAAATAAAGGGATCTTGACAATACGGGAAGAAGAAATTCTTGCACAACTTGTTCACGGTTTGTCAAATAAGGAGATTGCCTCACAACTTCACATTACAGAGAGAACCGTAAAAAATCATATGTTTCATATATTCAGAAAAATTGATGTGTCTGACAGGGCACAGGCAGCAGTGTATGCAGTAAAAAAAGGTATGTGCCGATAATGGATTAAGTTATTTCATGGAATTAATTATTAGCATTATTAATTGTATTTGTTGATCTTTTAAAACAGCTCTTACTAATATGTTATTTACATTTTAAGTTATTAAGTACTTTTTTAGAGTTGCGTTTTCATTAGAGAATAAGCTATAGAGTTTAGCATGTTATAGATACTTACTTTATCATTTATATAAATTAAATTTTGTGAATTGAGACTGATAAAATTACAGTCATTATGTTCTCTTGTTCCATTAAAATATTGATAAAACTTAAGCTCACAAGACGGCTTTTTGAGACGGTTTAATTCTCAATCATTAAATTCCTCTACAGATTTTTACTTCTTATTCATTCTGTCCTTCTCAGTCAATTTTATCCTGCAACATTCAGCCCATAATTTATTCACGCAGCTGTATCCTTCTTTTATTTACCCTGCCATTATCCCCATCCAGCTCTCGTCTATAATAATTCATTTTACAAATTCTCCTATTTTTCTATCTCCTACAATATACACCCTGCAATCTCATTCCGAAACCTTTTTTCCCCAGACCTTAATCCTACAATCATGGTTTTACTCCAACAGGTTTTGATTGCATTGACTCTATATTCATTCTACAATTCTATTCTGCGGTTTTATCCTTCATGTTACGTCCTTCTCTTCACACTCTTTATTTTTCTTCTCATAAAAACTGCAGCTATAATTTCTCTTTTTTAAAATTCATACAGTGTAATATCAACATATTTATACAATTAATCAGAAGATTCATGCTAAGAAAATGCTTCTCCCACGTTGAGAGAGATCTCTAAAAACTCATTAATCTATTAGCACCATATTTATTATATCTATTTTGTTCAGGAACAAAGGTTTTTTGATGGTTTATTAATTGTGGGCTGCTTTACTTGTATATCTTGTAGATAAGTAAATGCAGATATCTATCTTAAACAAAAAGCTTAATGATTAAATATGAGTTAAAGATAGCTTAATTTAAAATGAGAATGTTTCACGTGAAACATTTTTATATATTAGTATAACGGGCATGCCCGTGTTCTGTGGTGAGAGTCCACATAGGCGTAGCTACCGACGAACTTCATAGCGACTCTCAAGGTTTATATTGTGAGGTGTGGGCGAGAAGAAGGGATAGCGAAAATGTAGCCCTACTGACAGAAACCTGATAATAAAAAGTATATTGCGAGTAAGTTGTATAATAGCAACAATGCTCTAAAGGTAGCTGTATTCATATGCGTAGATTGGGAGGGTAGACGAGGAAAGAACACGGGCTTATCCCGTGAGGTCTCACGGACGTAAGTATTGGTTGAAGTATCCCGCTTACGGTAAAAACAGTTTATTGTGAGAAGTCAGCAGAGGCAATAATAGGCAATAAAAAAGTTACCGAAGGGCTGAACAATGTAATTGTGCAGACGAATATATGTATCTGTGGATATCTGGCAGCGGATGTAGGTGAAACGTATATGAGCTGTGAACGCGAAAACATAGGATTTACTGCAGGGAACGGAAAGTAGCAAAGCACACAAAGCATGTCGGAATTACTGGAAAAGATACTGGATAAACAGGAACATGAACAAAGCGTACAGGAAAGTCTGTGCCAATAAAGAGGCAGGCGGTATGGGCGGCATGGAATTGGAATAACTTAAGGGATATATCTGTGAGAACTGGAACAGTATCAGGGAGCAAATCAGAGAAAGGAGTTACAAGCCCCAGCCAGTAAGGCGTGTAGAAATACCTAAACTTTCTGTCATATTGGCTTTTAAAAGATGTTCAAGTTTGTAGTTCGGATACTTAAAAATCTTAGGTTATAAAAATCGTATTTTTTTACTATGGAATTGACAATGGCAAGGGTATCCATGGTTCTCTGCGTATTACTCAAAGCCAGTTGCGGCAGTCCAACAATAAATGGAATTCTTACATAAGCAAGGAACCCAATTTTGAAAATGCAAGTTAGGCATTGTTTATTAAAGTGGACAGGAGAGGAAAAAGTAACGTATTGGAGAACAATTAACATACAAGTGAAAAGGAATATATTTGAGAGAGCTGTAGGATAGTGTGTGTTGGATGGTGAAATACATGATAAGCAGCAGAATATTTAAGAAGTTTAGAATATGCGGGGGAGTCTGGTAAGTTATTATAGACAGGTCACAGCTGTACAGAAACTTAATGTGAAATGTTTATATCTTGTGCACAACAGAGAGGCAAAAAGAAATATACAGAACATATTATTTTATTTTTTAAGTAAAGATTAATCTATATTCAGAGATTTATTCTTGTCGTAATTATTATGAAATTAACGGAAAAAATGGATTGTTAGCAGATAAATTTATTTTGTATTATAAGATGCTATCAAGCATCTTTTCTTCTCTGATATTACGGGCATAAATCTGAAGCGGCCGGATAACCAACAAAATCACCATACCGACTGCCACGCCACTATCTAGAAAATATTTCCATCTGTGCGGTTGGGATATAGTTAGGAGCGGCAATAAAACAATGGAAATATGATTCC
>CAJUNZ010000002.1:0-892 GCA_910587755.1 uncultured Acetatifactor sp.
CATCAGCCACACGGATGTTTTTCGCTATGGTAGTATCTGTATTCATGGCCTCACCCCCTGCTTTTACTGGTATTTTATCATATTTCATACGAACAGACCACTATATTTTTCAGTCTTTATAAATAACCAAGGCGCACTTTTCCCGTTGTATGCTTTCATCCTTTGGATAGCCACAGTGTAAACCAACCTCGCATCCTCTGCCGCCATACAGTCACTCAACTATAGTCTCAATACTCTAAACATATTATTCTCACGGAACAATAGAACACAGCGGATAAATTCAGAAGATTTCATACCGACTTAACCCCATAAGAACTTATTGCCGCCAAAGCTTCCTCTTCCAACTCCTTGCATCTTTGCAAAATCCCTATATATGCCTGTCTTTTGATTCCGGCTTCCGCCGCATTCAGTGGAGTTTTAGGAAGCATTTCATGCATACATTTTTCACTGATAGACAATATTTCATCATATTTTGATATTGCAGTTTTAAATGCGCTTTTGTCAATCTCCTGCATCAAATGCGTGCAGAGTTCAAGAAATTCCCGAATTCTAAGCTTCCCTTCATAGTGTATGAAAAAATGTGGAAACATACATTTTATGTCCACCAAATCCTGATTCGTCTCCTTTCGGAGTTCTTCGCACCAATTATCATAAATAACCACTCCATATCCTGCAAGAGGCTGATCAAATAAATGCCTTTTATTGCTTAATAGCACATAACCTTTTCGCAAGGTTTCTCTGCATTTATCAACAACCGAATTCATTTTCATACCAGGTTTGATAAGAACCATGACACAATCTTTCGCATACCACTCGGAATACCTTTTCAGATTCCCAAAAGACATGATGGAATTTTTTTCATCATCACCATCCAGAAAAGATATACCTTCTC
>CAJUNZ010000002.1:902-85773 GCA_910587755.1 uncultured Acetatifactor sp.
TCAAAATTCTGCCCTGATCAGAATATCCGGTTGCAAGTATTGTTTCCTCATATTCATGCGGGATAACAACTAACGGATATCCTCCCTTTATATTATCTATTGCCATTTGAATAAATACTTCCTGTGAATACTCAGTGCTGGCAAAAACTTCGCATGTCAATCCGTATACCGCAAGACATCCCTCCCAGATATCATCAAATCCCCAGGAGTAACCAAAGCTGTTGCCGGAAAATGCAGCTTGGAGAATATATTCTGTATCGTCATTTATCTGACGTTTCATCATATCTCTGCGTTCCTCAAGGCCCATAAATAGTTTGACAGCCGAAAGTATTGCCGGCTGAGACATGCTACGTGGCCAGCTCCTGCCTGTGAAATCCGCAATAGGCGCATATGGCAGCAAAATATGCTCAAAATTGGCCTTTACAGCAGGCATAGGAGAAGGATATATAATCTGATCTATCGTACATCCCAATAACTCTGACAAACCTGCTTTCCCGCTTTCACATTGTCAAACATTTTTTCGCCTCTTTCCTATTATTCCAGTCTGACTTCTTTCCCGAAACAGAATGTTTCTTTTATTATAAGGGAATATTTCGCTCTCTGCCATACCCAAAAAGTTGTGTGCCAGTCACAGAGCACAACTTTAAGTTAAGTTCAACATAAAATCCATCTCTATATGTCTCCTGAAACCGTCCATCTTTGCGTCCTTACTTATGTATGGTTCTCCATAATAACCTTAAGTGCGAAAAATCTCATACTATTATCTTAAAACAACTTTTGCCAACCCTCTATTTCCCGCCTAAATCTTAGCTTTTCTGCACTTTCCGGCCTTCCTCAAAACTCCGCCTTTACTTATGGTACGGCTGGTGATTAATGATTCGGTACGCCCGATAAATCTGTTCCAGAAGAATAACTCGCATGAGCTGGTGGGGAAATGTCATATCCGAAAAACTCAGGGCCATGTCCGCACGTTTGCGCAAGGATTCATGCAGTCCCAGAGAACCGCCAATGACAAACACAATATGGCTGGAACCACCCACCGCCAACTGCTCCAGCATTTCTGCCAATCCTTCTGATGAGAGACGTTTTCCGGTGATTTCCAGGGTACAGACAAAGGCGTCACTCCGGATTTTGTCCAACAGACGCAGGGCTTCTTTTTCCTTAATCTGCTCTTCCAGGGCAGCGCTGGCGCCATCCGGCGTCTTCTCATCCGCCACTTCTATAAATTCCAGCCTGCAGTAAGCGCTGAGGCGTTTTACATATTCCTGAATTGCCTCCCGGTAAAATTTTTCTTTTACTTTTCCCACACAGGCTATGGTTATTTTCATGTTTTTTTGTCTCCCTTTCCGCCATAAATCATATCATATACACTGTCAGCGACAAATTTTTCCAGAAACTTCTGGTCCACATTCACAAATGCATAGTTAATTCTGGCTTTGATATTTTCACATCTTTTAGAATAAAGTATTTCCTCCGAAGACGCAGAATCCGCGCCGATATGCCTGTCCAGTTCTTCCGCCTGCAGGTTCTGCCCGCACCATTTCAGCATGGTACTTCTGAGGAAATTTTGGGATCGAGATCTTTTCTCAAAGATCAGAGCTTTTTTCAGGGACATAAATCCAGAGATAATAAACAGAATAAAGACAGCGGATGCAACGCCGTAAAAAAGATAGGAATCTTCGCATTCCAAAGAAATTACACCGAAAATACACAAACTGATACCCGCCATGCCCAGACTCCCCAGGAACAGCGTCACCCAGACAGTAAAGTGACACCCAAAGTTTTCTTTCTGCCAGGGTTTTACGGCGGCAGCACAGGACTTCCGCAGACCCGGGTTATCCCCCGGCCCTGCGGATCCGGACACAAAATCCGATCTCTGCTCCATTCTGTGCAATGGAGCAGCCTTCACAAGTTCACAGCCGCACCTGGGGCAAACTGTAAACTTTTCCCTGTACTCACTTTTGCATTTCGGACACCAAGGCATATTTTCTACCTTCTTTCTTCTTTAGAATCGGTGTAAACGCAAAACCGCCGCTGATATGCATTTAAATATAGATTAATCGCTGCTTTCAGGGCTGTGGCATAAATTCATAATCCATACAAGTCCTGTCACAGGTGACGCTTCTCACATATTTTCCTGCCTCCACATGAGCAGGATGATTCTGGTAAGCTGCCAGTGCCTCCACCGTCTCAAAAGTGGAAACCAGAGCTATATCCCGGTTGCTGGAGGAGAGCTGATTTGAAATCACCTGGATTTCCACTGTTCCCGGCACAAGCTCTTTTATGGGCTCCAGTAATTCTTTCATTTTATTTCCTGCTGCTGTTTTCTCAGCATCTGAAAGCTCTGCCACAAAATTCCACAGTACAATATGTTTGACCATATCAAACCTCCCAAGTTACCTGCCGCTGAGGTATTCGTCTATCCCTTTTGCTGCCGACTTTCCGGCGCCCATCGTAAGCCAAGGCCGCCGAGTTACCTGCCGCTGAGGTATTCGTCTATCCCTTTCGCTGCCGACTTTCCGGCGCCCATGGCTAGAATTACGGTGGCGGCCCCTGTGACGGCATCGCCGCCGGCGTAAACGCCTGCCTTGCTGGTCTGGCCGTTCTCCTCCTGAGCCACAATACATTTCCATTTGTTGGTCTCCAGCCCCTCTGTGGTGGAGGAGATCAGGGGATTGGGGGATGTGCCCAGGGACATGATCACCGTGTCAAGCTCCATGGTAAACTCGGAACCGGGAATCTCCACAGGCCGCCTGCGCCCGGAAGCATCCGGCTCGCCCAGTTCCATCCTGATACATTTCATGCCCGTAACCCAGCCTTTTTCATCCGCCAGGATTTCCGTGGGATTGGTCAGCAGGTCAAAAATAATGCCCTCTTCTTTGGCGTGGTGAACTTCCTCCACCCTGGCAGGCAGCTCCTCCTCACTGCGGCGGTAGACAATATGCACTTCTGCTCCCAGGCGCAGTGCCGTCCTGGCAGCATCCATGGCCACATTGCCGCCTCCTACCACAGCCACCTTTCTGCTCTGCATAATAGGCGTTTGAGAACCACCCTCAAAAGCTTTCATCAGATTGCTTCTGGTCAGATACTCATTGGCAGAAAAGACACCGTTTGCGTTCTCTCCGGGAATCCCCATAAACTTAGGCAGACCTGCACCGGAACCGATGAACACGGCGTCAAAACCCTCCTCCTGAATCAGTTCGTCAATGGTAACGGATTTTCCCACTACCACATTGGTCTCTATCTTAACTCCCAGAGATTTCACATTCTCAATCTCCGCTGCCACCACTTCCTCCTTGGGAAGACGGAACTCAGGAATACCGTAAACCAACACGCCCCCGGGCTCGTGAAGAGCTTCAAAAATAGTCACATCGTATCCCATTTTTGCCAGATCTCCGGCACAGGTCAGTCCGGCGGGACCGGAACCTATGACCGCAACGCTCCTGCCCTTTTTCTGGGCTGCGCCTGCGGGCTTGATCCCCTTTTCCCTGGCCCAGTCGGCCACAAAACGCTCCAGTTTGCCGATGGAGACCGGATCTCCCTTGATCCCCCTGATGCATTTGCCTTCACACTGGGACTCCTGGGGACATACACGGCCACAGACCGCAGGAAGCGCACTGTCCTGACTGATGATCTGGTAGGCCTCCTCGATCTTTCCTTCCTTTACCTTTTCAACAAAACCCGGAATATTGATCGCCACAGGACACCCCTTGACACACTGTGCATTCTTGCAGTTTATGCACCTGGAAGCTTCCGCCTGAGCCTCTTCCTGATTATATCCCAGGCAGACTTCCTGGAAATTGGCGGCGCGCTCTTTGGCATCCTGCTCTCTCACCGGAACTCTTTTTAACACATCCATTTTATGTCCTCCATACTCATCTATCCAAAACCGTTTTCCTGTCTAAATCCAGCCTGCCTCCGTCAAATTCAGTCCCCGCAGTTCCCGCATCCGCCGTGGTGGGTATCTCCCTCCTGCACCTTCAGCATGGCTCTGCCTTCAGCCGTCTTGTAGATCTGCTGGCGCCTCATGGCTTCGTCAAAATTCACTCCGTGTCCGTCAAATTCAGGCCCATCCACACAGGCAAACTTCACTTTTCCGTCCACTGTCACACGGCATGCACCGCACATGCCAGTGCCGTCCACCATGATTGGATTCAGGCTTACGACCGTAGGAAGATTCAGCTCCTTTGTTAACAGACACACAAATTTCATCATGATCATAGGACCGATGGCAATACACAGATCATAGTGTTTTCCCTCTGCCACCAGATCCTTGATGGTCTGTGTCACCATGCCGCTTCTGCCGTAGGAACCATCATCCGTGGTTATGTAAAGATTTCCGGCCACAGCCTCCATCTCCTTTTCCAGGATCAACAGGCTCTTGGTCTTGCTTCCCACAATCACATCGGCTTCCACACCATTCTCATGAAGCCATTTCACCTGAGGATACACAGGGGCAGCTCCCACGCCCCCTGCCACAAACAGAATTTTCTTCTTCTGCAGCTCCTGAGGAGTCTCCTTTACAAGCTCAGAAGGACAACCCAAAGGACCTGCAAAATCATGGAAAGAATCTCCCTCCTGCAGTTCTGCCATCAAATGGGTGGCGGCGCCCACACACTGAAACACAATGGTTACAGTTCCCTTTTCCCTGTCATAATCACAGATGGTCAAAGGAATTCTCTCCCCATCCTGCCCCATCCGCACAATGACAAACTGTCCAGGCTGACAGGACTTTGCAACCCTTTTCGCCTCCACATCCATGAGATAAATGTTTGTGGTCAACTCCTGTTTTTTTACAATTTTATACATTTGATCCACCTCTCCTAATTTCTGCATCCGAAAAGTTTCCGCTTCCTGGCCAGTTATCCACAGACTCTCATGAAGTTCCATCCCTCCAAAGCCAAGTCCTCCACTCTCTCATGGAGTTCCCTCCACTCCCTCATGGGATTCCGTCTCTGTCCGAGGCTCCTCCGACTGCCCCTGAGAATCTGTCCCGGTCTCTCCTGCCTCCCCGGCGTTCCTCTCAACATAAATCTCCGCCGCAGCCTGAGCTTCTTTCTCTATCTCAGTCAACTTATAACGCTTGCGGTTATCCTGTTGAAGCTTATAGCGGGTGCCATTGTACACATCCACGGCAAAATAATTTCCCGTCTTGGCAGAAGCAACATCCGGATCCTGGAAAAACTCAGCGATCACGTAGAAATCCGCTACCTGGTTGATGTTTGCCACATGCTGATATTCATAATAGTACATGGCGCCACTATCGTCAAAATGCCCTGCTTTATCATAAATCTTACCTGTCACCAGAGAATATTCCGTTATCAAGTCCACCGCCTGCTGAGGCGTCAGATCTGTGTTCAGCACCAGGCGGTAATGCATCTCATCCACCGTTCCCGTCACCCCGTCCACAATCCTGACAAACTTAAAAATAGAATTCCCCAGAGGCATGGGTATCGGCCCCGAGTAGGGTGTGGAGGAAACCGTGGGATCACTGCCGTCCATGGTATAATATACATCCTCCCCTCCGTCCAGGATCTCAATATTGATTGGAGCATAATATTCCCCGCTGTAGACACTGATCTGTGGAGCCGGGATCTCGTCATTCTGGATATGATATTCCTTGGACACCTTCTCGCTGGCCACGCCATTGTCATTGACAAAATAGGCTGTGATAATATAATCTCCGTTTTCCAGAATTATGGGGGCTGTATACTGCTCACTCTCCTGGGTGGGCATACTCCCGTCCATGGTAAAATATATCCTTCCGGTTCCCAGCGCAGTCAGTTTCAGGGGCTGGACACCAGTGTAATATCCTTCATTCAGGTTAAACTCCGGCGCCCTGGCGATATAGCTCTGGTATGTGGACATCAATGTCTCGTTTTCACTTGCCAGAAGCATGTCATTGATGGTCTGGTAATCTCCCCTGTCCCGATAGATAACAATCAGCTTGCCGTAAGCCCGCTCCAGCTGCTCGGAGGTGACAGTTTCACTGTGGATGATTTCCCGCAGGAAATACTCATATTCAACCTTATTGTTCTTCAAAAGATACATCTCCGCCAGACTGAACGTCAGCTCCACATTTCCCCTGTCCAGCTCCAGGGCACGGCTGTAGCAGGAGATCGCGCTGTCATATTTTCCGGCTGCGGCATACTGTTCCGCCCTGCCCACCTGGTAGTCCAGGGAAAAATAGTTGTATACCATTCTGACAAACACAATGACAGCTATGACAAAGAAAACCATCACACCCAGAAGTATTTTCGGAAGAAGGTTTTTCCTGCGAACCTGTCTCCCTTTACCGGCAGGCGGCTTTCCCAGAGGAGCTGCCGTGCCCGCTTTTCCACATGACAATGCCTTTCCTGAAAGTGACCCTTGGGCCGTCTTGTTTGAAAGGGGCTGCTTCCCCCCAGGAAAATTTGACGCAGTTTTACCGGGCTGTGACTGCCTCCCGGGGGAATACTCCTGCGCCGCATTTTTGGACGATGGCGGCTTTTCCGGTGAAGCTGCAGCCGCCATCCTTCCCGGCGGCTGCAAGCTGTCCGACGGCTCCTGCAGATCCTCCATGATCGCACTGATACTCTGTTCCAGGTTCCGCTCCAGCTCAGGCTCAAAATCCGGCACAATATGGATGTCCTCTCCACAATGTTCACAATACAGCCTGTCCTCGGCCATCTCCTCACCGCAATTGGGACATTTCATACATGTATTACCTCGAATCCAGTTTAGAACAATCCTGTGATCACACCATCTTCACTGACATCGATACCATAGGCTGCAGGCTTTTTTGAAAGCCCCGGCATGGTCACTACATCCCCTGTGAGAGCCACCACAAATCCGGCTCCCGCCGACACATAAGCCTCCCTGACTGTGAGTTCAAACCCTTCCGGACGTCCCAGAAGTTTCGGATCATCCGACAGGGAATACTGGTTCTTGGCCATGCAGACAGGAAATCCGCCAAACCCAAGCTCCGTGAGCCTCTGAAGCTGTTTCTTTGCCGCAGGGGAGAAAGCCACACTGCCCGCGCCGTAGATCTCACCCGCCACAGTTCTGATCTTGTCCTCCAGAGAGACCTCGTCCTCATACAGCACATGAAAATGGCTTTCCTCCTGTGCAAGGGTTTCCAGGAGCTTTTCCGCCAGCTCCACGCCGCCCTCTCCCCCTTTCTCCCAAACCTGGGACAGGGCAAAACGGCAGTTTCTCTTCTGGCAGAACTCTTTTACAAAATCTATCTCCGCCTGAGTGTCCGTCATAAAATGGTTCAGCGTTACCACCACCGGAACGCCATATTTCTGCAGATTCTCCATATGTTTTTCCAGGTTGGCAATCCCCTTTTCCAGGGCGGCAAGATCCTCCTGTCCCAGATCTGCCTTGGCCACGCCGCCGTTGTATTTCAGCGCGCGGATGGTCGCCACCAGCACCGCCGCATCAGGCTTTAAACCCGCCATACGGCATTTAATGTCAAAAAATTTCTCCGCTCCCAGATCGGCGCCGAACCCTGCCTCCGTGATGCAGTAATCGGCCGTCTTCAGAGCAGTTCTGGTGGCCCTGACAGAGTTGCAGCCATGAGCGATATTGGCAAAAGGTCCTCCGTGAACCAGCACGGGAGTGTGCTCCAGCGTCTGGATCAGATTAGGCTTCATAGCGTCTTTCAGCAGGGCGGCCATGGCTCCCACCGCCTGCAGATCCGCTGCTGTCACAGGTTCTCCTCCATAGTTATATGCCACAATAATCCTTGCCAGACGCGCCTTCAGATCCTTCATGTCCTCAGCCAGACAGAGAATGGCCATGATCTCACTGGCAACCGTGATGACAAAATGATCCTCTCTCACAAATCCGTCCAGTTTGCTCCCCAGCCCTGTGACAACATTGCGCAGCACTCTGTCATTCATATCCATACAGCGCTTCCACACAATCTGTCTGCTGTCGATCTGCAGTTCATTTCCCTGCTGAATATGGTTGTCCAGAAGGGCAGCAAGAAGGTTGTTGGCGGACGTAACCGCATGAAAATCGCCGGTAAAATGCAGGTTCAGCTCTTCCATGGGCACCACCTGAGAATAGCCGCCTCCTGCGGCGCCGCCTTTGATACCGAAGCAGGGCCCCAGGGAGGGCTCCCGCAGCGCCACCACGGCCTTCTTCCCCAGACGGGCGAAAGCCTGTCCCAGTCCCACGCTGGTGGTGGTCTTTCCCTCCCCTGCAGGAGTGGGATTGATGGCCGTCACCAGAATCAGCTTTCCGTCCTTTTTCTCCTTCAGGCCATCCAGGTATTCCTCTGAGAGTTTTGCCTTGTACTTTCCATAATACTCCAAGGCATCCTCCGGTATACCGAGCCCCTGGGCCACCCTGCCCACAGGCTCCATCACCGCCTCCTGTGCGATCATAATATCAGTCTTGACGTGGTCTGTTTTCATGACATTCATCCTTTCCGGGTATACCCGTCCTGTCCGGACAGCCCCCTGCCTCTGCCTGGCCTATCCCACTTCCTCCAGAAGCTGCTCAAACTGCTCAGGGCTCATGAGGATTTTCCTGGGTTTTGTCCCTTCCTCTTCACCCACCACACCGTACTGGCAGAGCTGGTCCATGATTCTGGCGGCTCTGTTAAAGCCGATTTGCAGAGCTCTCTGCAGCATGCCGATGGACGCCTTGTCCTTGTCTATAATCAAGTGGCCTGCCTTTTCAAACAGGTCGTCCACCTCGCTGCTCCCGGAAAATCTTCCGCCGGAAGAAGACCCAATACTTTTGATCTTCTCCTCAATATCCTCTGCGTAAATATTGCCCAATACCTGGTTTTTCAGGAACTCCACCACATCGGAGACTTCCTGGTCTGACACAAAAGCCCCCTGCACACGGGCCGGCTTGGAGTACCCCTGGGGGTAAAAGAGCATGTCCCCCTTCCCCAGAAGTTTCTCCGCCCCCGCCATGTCCAGAATGGTGCGGGAATCCACACCGCTGGAGACGGAAAAAGCCGCCCTGCTGGGCATGTTTGCCTTGATAAGTCCGGTGATTACATCCACGCTGGGGCGCTGTGTGGCGATGATCAGATGGATGCCTGCGGCTCTGGCCAGCTGGGCCAGACGGCAGATGGACTCTTCCACTTCCCCAGGACAGACCATCATCAGATCCGCCAGCTCGTCCACAATAATCACAATCTGCGGCAGCTTGGATCCTCCCTGCGCCTCTATCTTTTTGTTGTATCCCTTCAGGTCCCTCACATTGTATTCCGCAAATTTCTTATACCGGTCATCCATCTCCGCCACACCCCAGTGCAGGGCCGCGGAAGCCTTCTTGGGGTCTGTCACCACCGGCACCAGCAGGTGAGGAATGCCATTGTAGACACTCAGCTCCACCACTTTCGGGTCAACCATAATGAGCTTTACATCGTCGGGATGAGCTTTGTACAGAATGCTCATAATCAGGGTGTTGATGCAGACCGATTTACCGGAACCTGTGGCCCCGGCAATGAGCATGTGGGGCATTTTGGCGATATCCGACACCACCGCTTTGCCCCCGATATCCTTTCCCACCGCAAAGGCAATGTTGGAGGGAAACTCCTGAAACTCTTTTGTCTCCAGCAGATCCCGCAGGGCCACGGGCATGTTTTCCTTGTTGGGGACTTCAATGCCCACAGCCGCCTTGCCCGGGATGGGCGCTTCAATGCGGATGTCCGTGGCGGCCAGATTCAGCTTGATATCGTCGGTCAGTCCCACAATCTTGGACACCTTCACCCCCTGCTCCGGCTGAAGTTCATACCGGGTTACGCTGGGGCCCTGGCTGATATCCGTGATTGTAACTTTCACGCCAAAGGTCGCCAGCGTCTGCTGCAGGCGCATGGCCGTCTCCCGCAGCTCCCTGGCCGAATCCCCTGTGGCGGCCGGAAGCTTGTGCAGGAGAGAAAGAGGCGGGAAAAAATACTGTTTCGGCTGGACTGCCTCTTCCGTCTCCGGCATAGACTGATCCGGTCGATCCCTTTGAGCCGGCTGGTCAGCTTCCTCCGGCCGAACCCTGGCTTCCACCACCGGACGCTCTGCTTCGCCAGGTATCTCCCGGCCTTCCTCGTCCATGCCTTCTTTATGTATCTTCACAGAGGACAGATCTTCGTCTAATTCTTCTAATGGTTCCTCCTGGAACACCACCTGGTGCATTTCTCCGGCTCCAAAGTCCTGCCCGGCCTGTCCTTCTCCTTCTTCCAGATTCGCTCCGGCATAGTCCCCGCCGTCCCAGTCTTCCTCCGGAATGTCCTGGGGCTGACCGGCGCTCCAGGACAGATCCGGCGTACCCTGGGACTGACCGGCTCCCCAGTCCTCTTCCGGAATATTCTGTCCCTTATCGGCTTCCCGGCGCTGGCCTGCCTCCCAGTAGTTCTCCGCTGTACTCTGTTCCAGGGCATCCTGCTGTTCTCCGGCAAAACCGGACTCTGCCAGAGGGCCCTCCTCCAGGAAAATCTCATGCATATCGTCACGGCGGGTGCTGCCCCCCGGCCTGGGCAGGGCGGTATCCAGGATAACCCCCGATACCTTCCTTTCCATGCGCAGTATCTTCTCGTTCTCTTTTTCCTCCGCTCTGATCCTGCGCTCCTGTGCCCTTCTCTCCCGCTGCAGACTCTGCTCCTGACGCCTTAGAGCCGCCTGTTCCCTGCGCCTTATGCTCTGCTCTTCCTGTTCCTGCCTGCGCAGCTGGGCTCTCTCTTCCTGTTCCTGCCTTCGTATCTCAGCCTCTTCCTGACGTCTCAGAGCATATTCCTCCTGCTCCTGTCTGAGGATTTCAAGCTGTTCTCTGGACAGTTCCCGCACCCGGTTTCCGCCCTTTTTCATGCTGCTCAGCAGAGACTTTTCCGTCAGCAGAATCAGACACACCACAAAGCACAGCAGCACCACCAGAACGGTGCCGATGGTGGCAAGATAATGCTGCAGGAAATAGCGGATACTGCCTGAGAGAATCCCGCCCCCGTATTTATTTTCCTGACAGTTTTCATATATAACCTTGGCACTGTAGCCGTCCATGCCCGCCCCGTATCCCGCCAGCAGGTCGCAGATCACCCCTGTCATCACAAAGAGTACCACTCCCGCTGTAAGTTTCCTGGCCATATTGGGATTTCCCAGATTTGCGGACCAGAATGCCGCAGCCAGGAACAGAAGTATGGGCACTGCATAGGCTGTCAGACCAAACAGACCGAACAACACCCCGCTGACAGCGTCCCCCGCCGGACCGATTATCCCCAGATTACAGCAGAATAAAAACACCATGGCGGCAAAGAGCACAATCAGCCCTATCTCATGAAAAAGGGCGCTGTCCTGGGCCCTGGCGGCCTGGGCTTTCTTTTTACGCGCCCCGGAGGCGCCTTTGCCAGGACTTTTCCTCCGGGCGGCAGATTTTTTTCCACTGGATGCAGCCATCCTGATCAACCTCTTTTCTAAGTGTCAACAACCTGGAATCCACTTAAAAACCACTTAAAACAGACCCCAGTGCCTCACAATTATACCACCATTGTCCCGGCTTGTCACCAAATATTAGGGATTGCACAGAAATAACTTGTGGCCTCCTTACTGCCAGGGCTGTTTCTCCAGCCAGGGAAAATCAGGCACTTCTTCTTTCCTGTCCCGGAGCATCAGTTCATTCACCGCGCTGGCGGCGTTTTTGCCCTCAAAGAGCACTTTATTTACCTGCTCTATAATGGGCAGCTGCACACTGTATTTTTCAGCCAGGGCCATGGCGGCCTTTGCAGAGTGTACGCCCTCCACCACCATTTTCACCTCATCCATGGCCTCCTGGCAGGTTTTTCCCTGGCCGATAAGGATGCCGGCCCGGCGGTTCCTGGAGTGCATGCTGGCGCATGTGACAATCAGATCCCCGATGCCTGTAAGGCCGCAGAAGGTCTCGAATTTTCCTCCCATGGCAATGCCCAGCCTGGCGATTTCCGTGATACCGCGGGTGATCAGAGCCGCCTTGGTATTGTCCCCATATCCCAGGCCGTCGGCGATCCCTGCGGCCAGAGCCACCACATTTTTCAGCGCTCCTCCCAGCTCCATGCCCAGCATATCGGGGCTGATGTAGACCCGGAACACTTCGTTCATAAACAGGTTCTGGATATACTCGGCGGTCTCCCTGCTTCCGGCTCCCACCACAATGGTTGTGGGCAGACTGCGCCCCACTTCCTCCGCGTGGGAGGGGCCGGACATCACCGCCACATCCGCCCCGGGGATCTCCTCTTCTATGATCTGGGCCAGGGTCATCAGAGTGCGCTCCTCAATCCCCTTCGCCACATTTACGATTTTCTGTCCCGGGGAAACCAGGCTCCCCAGACGCCTGGCAGTCTGCCTGGTGTAGGAACTTGCCACCGCCATCACCAGCAGATCCTGCCCCTCCACTGCCTCCCTGTCCTGGGTGGTATACACCACATCCTCCGGCAGTATCACCCCCGGCAGCATTCTGTGCTCATGGTTTTCCCGCAGCATGGCAATCTCCTGCTCCAGTGCCGACCACACTGTCACCCGGTGTCCGTTTCTTCCCAGAAGGGCTCCCAGTGCAATCCCCCAGCTGCCCCCTCCAATAATACTTACCTTTGCCATAATCCCTCTTTTCCGCCCCGGGAAATACCCCCGTTTCCCTGCCGGCCTTGTTTTAATCCAGTTTATTCTTTTTGCGCAGATAGGTCTTTCTCTCCGTCCCGTGAAGCAGACGCACAATATTCTGTCTGTGCCGCCAGTAAGCCATAGCCGCCAGAATCACCGACAGGGCATACATTTCATACAGATGGGCCTGGGACATCTCCCCAAACACTCCCATCTGCCCACAGACCACCATCTCCACCACAAAACCTGCGTACACAAGCAGAGAGCCCAGTGAAACCATATGTGTGGTGAAAAATATACCAAAGAAAATGGTCACTCCCATAAGGATGAAATAAGGGTGGAAGGACAGAATCAGCCCCGCAGTGGCCGCAATCCCTTTCCCTCCCCGGAAATTCATGTAGAAGGGAAAATTATGTCCCAGCACCGCGCCCGCTCCCCCATAGAGGCAGAGCAGATAGATTATTTCCTGGTGGTCTCCGTAGATCATCCGTACCACAGTCACCGCTGCAATACACTTCAGACAGTCTCCCAGCAGCACAATCAGCCCGGCCTTGGTTCCCAGCACCCGCAGGGCGTTGGTGGTGCCGGAATTGCCGCTGCCATACTGCCTGATGTCGATTCCCTTGCTCTTTCCATAAAAATATGCCGTCTGGAACAGGCCGAACACATAGCCTATCAGCAAACAAATGATTCTCTCCATAACCTAAATCTGCTGCTCCTTTTCGTTCCGTTCTCTGATGATAAACCGCAGGGGCGTTCCCCGGAATCCGAAGGTCTGCCTGATCTGGTTTTCAATATATCTGGTATAGGAAAAATGCATCAGCTCCTTGTCGTTGACAAAGATCACAAACGTGGGAGGTTTCACCGCCACCTGGGTGATATAGTACAGCTTCAGCCTCCTGCCCTTGTCCGTGGGCGGCTGCTGCAGGGCCACGGCCTCCGTCATAATCTCGTTCAGCACCCCGGTGCCCACCCTCATGGCATGATTTTCACTCACCATGTCAATGGTCTCAAAAAGCTTCCCCAGACGCTGTCCCGTGAGGGCGGAGATAAACAGAACTTCCCCATAGGGCATGAAGGACAGGGTATCGCGCACCTTCTCTTCCACCCGGTATATGGTCTTGTCGTCCTTTTTCACCGCATCCCATTTGTTTACCGCGATAATTACGGCTTTTCCACGCTCATGGGCGATTCCTGCAATCTTTGCATCCTGCTCCGTGACCCCTTCCACCGCGTCGATCACCAGAACCACAATATCCGCCTTACCCACGGCGGTCACGGCCCGCAGAACCATGAAACGCTCCAGTTCCTCCTTGACCTTGTTCTTCCGGCGGATTCCCGCAGTGTCAATAAAGACATACTCTTTGCCCCTGTAGGTGATCTCCGTGTCCACGGCATCCCGGGTGGTGCCGGCGATATCGGACACGATAAGCCGATCCTCCCCCAGAAGTCTGTTGATCAGAGAGGACTTCCCCACATTGGGTTTCCCCACAATGGCCACCCTGGGCCTTTCATCGTCCTCCTCCTGTTCCTGGGAGGGATCCTCAAAGTGAGACACAAGCTCCTCCAGCATATCCCCCAGGCCAAGCCTGTTCACCGCAGAGATCGGATGCGGCTCCCCAATGCCCAGGTTATAGAACTCGTACACCTCCGCCATATATTTCTTATAGCTGTCCACTTTGTTCACCACCAGCACCACCGGCTTCCGGGAGCGCCGCAGCATGTCCGCCACCTTGGCGTCCGCGTCCACAAGTCCCTGTTTCACGTCCACCAGAAAGATAATCACATCCGCCGTCTCTATGGCAATCTGGGCCTGCGCCCTCATCTGAGACAGAATCACATCCTGGCTGTCCGGCTCTATTCCCCCTGTGTCGATAAGGGTGAAGGTCCTGTCAAGCCAGCTCACATCCGCATATATCCTGTCCCTGGTGATGCCGGGGGTATCCTTCACAATGGATATGGTCTCCCCAGCCAGTGCGTTGAACAGGGTTGATTTCCCTACATTGGGGCGTCCTACCACGGCCACCACAGGCCTGTTGGCGCGGGACGCCGTATTTTCACTCTCTGTCATGCCATTTCACCTCCCCTGCCCGTTCTCCAGGCAGTTTCCGGGAATTTCCTGCTTTTTACAGAAAACGCCCTTTTCTCTTCCTGTGATTCTGATATCAGCTCCCAAAACGGCCGGCGTTCAGAACTGCCTCCACAAAATCATATCCGCTTGATTTTACAATATTAATCGGAACTTGTAAAGCTTTTTCCACTTCTCCCACTCTCACATCGTCCAAAAATATATCTTCTCCCCTTCGGAGCATGTTGCAGGGCAGCAGGAGACACCGGCCCAGGGGCCTGCCCTGAAGCTGCTCCATCAAATCCGCTCCCGTGATCAGCCCTGACACGGTGATCTGCTCTCCAAAGAAATAGTTTGTCACAGGATACACGGCAATCTCCAGCTGGGGGAACGCCTCCATCATCCTGTCCGCCATTCTGCGGATCTCCGGAGCGGCCAGATGGCCTGTGGCCATGGAGAAAGAGACCTTTTCCATGGAACAGGTGCCCTTACAGACGTTCTGCTTCAGCCCCTCCTCAAACTCTTCCCGCAGAAGCCGTAGCATGCCCACGCCGTTCTCCAGCTGCAGATAGCCGTCGTAGCGCTCCTCCTCCGGCATGTCCCTGCCTGCCAGCACATACCACTCGTCGCTGGCGTGGACAAAATGAATGCCGTGCCTTTCCATGCACACTCTCTGGAAAGCCTCTATCCTGTCCACCACTTCCGCAGCGTCCTCCTGGGTAAAAGGCTCCAGGGGATACAGCCCTTCCCTGTACCGGGTCAGGCCCACAGGCACCACCGAGAGACTTTCCATACAGGGAATGTACTCCATCAGCTGCCTGATGCTGCGGGAGAGCTCCTCCCCGTCGTTGATCCCCCGGCAGAGCACAATCTGTCCGTTCATCCTGATCCCTGCCTCCCGCAGCACATCCAGCTTTTTCAGGGCCTCCCCGGCAAAACGGTTGTTCAGCATTTTGCAGCGCAGGGCAGGATTCATAGTGTGAACAGAGACATTGATGGGCGAAAGCCGGTAGCGGCATATTCTCTCTATGTCCCGATCCGACATATTGGTCAGTGTCACATAATTCCCCTGCAGAAAGGAAAGCCGGGAATCATCATCCTTAAAGTACAGCGTCTCCCGCATTCCCGGAGGCATCTGGTCGATAAAACAGAAAATACACTTGTTGCAGCAGTGCCGGTACTCATCCATAAGCCCGTTCTCAAACTCCAGGCCCAGGTCTTCCTGAGGATCCTTTTCCACCTCCAGCAGCCACTGTTCCCCGTCCCCCTTCTCCACCAGGACTTCCACATACTCCTCCTGAATCAGGAACTGATAGTCAAATATGTCCTCTATCTCCGTTTCCCCCACGGCCAGGAGCCTGTCCCCGGCCTCTATCCCCAACTCCTCCCCAATGCTGCCCGGGAGTACTCTGCTGATCTTGTGTGTCTTTCCACCCATATTTTACCGCCTTTCCCTGATTGTACGTCCACAGCCTCTCCGGCGGCGCCCATCTCAGGGACCGCCCTTCGGCTTTCCCATCCTGCAAGGCCATCCTGCAAGAAATTTCTTGACGCGCCACAGCCACTGGATGTAATATAAACATATCAGAACTACAAATGCTAATCTATACGAGGGAGGTTTTCATGCCTAATTTACACGAACTTGAAAATGCCATGCCCATTGCCCCCTTAAAAATCGTTGCTCTGCGCTCCGCCAGCAAAATGGGACGGCAGATCAACGATTATCTGGTTGAATTCCGCAGAAGCATACACAATGACAAGGTAAAAAAAGACCCTGCCTTTCACGGCTACAGCGAGGACAACTATCTGGTGGACTTTGAGACACCCCGCTTTGGAAGCGGGGAAGGTAAAGCCACCTTCCATGAGTCCATCCGGGGAAAAGATCTGTTCCTCCTGGTGGACGTCTGCAATCACAGTATTACATACACCATGAACGGTTATACCAACCATATGTCGCCGGATGATCACTATCAGGATTTAAAGCGTGTCATTGCAGCCTGCAACGGCAAGGCCCACCGGATCAATGTGATCATGCCTTTCCTCTATGAGGGCCGCCAGCACAAGAGAAGCGGCCGGGAATCCCTGGACTGCGCCTATGCGCTGAGGGAACTCCAGGGCATGGGTATCAGCAATTTTATCACCTTTGACGCCCACGACCCCAGGGTACAGAACGCCATACCCTTAAGCGGCTTTGACGATTTCATCTCTCCCTACCAATTTATCAAGGTACTCCTGAACTCGGAGGAGGATCTGATTGTGGACAAGAATCATCTGCTGGTGATCAGCCCTGACGAAGGCGCCCTGGACCGGGCCGTCTACTTTGCCAATGTCCTGGGGGTGGACACGGGCATGTTCTACAAGCGCAGGGATTATTCCACCATCATCAACGGAAGAAACCCCATTGTAGCCCATGAATTCCTGGGGGACAATATCGACGGCAAAGACATTATCATCATTGACGACATTATCTCCTCCGGCCAGAGTATGCTGGACACCGCCAAGCAGCTGAAGAAGATGAATGCCAGAAGAATCTTTGTCTGCTGCACCTTCGGCCTGTTCACCGACGGGCTGAAAGCCTTTGACGAAGCCTATGAAAAGGGATACTTTGACAAAGTGGTCACTACGGACCTGACCTATCTTCCCCCGGAACTCCACAGCAAGCCCTATTTTATTGAGGCGGGCATGAGCAAGTTCATTGCCTCCCTGATTGATTTTATGAATCATGACACATCCCTGAACAACGCTCTCACCACCGCGGAGAAGATTCATGGCATCCTGAATGCCTACAACAGCCGCCGGAGTATAACGGCGCCGGAGGGAGAATAATTTATCTCTTCCACCTGGAACGCCTGCCTTTATACCGGCAGGCGTTTCTCTGTTTCTTCTACCGTCTCCGTGTATTCCGGGAAGGAAAACACCACCTTGAACAGATCCCCGTCCAGAAGAATCTCAAAAGTCCCCCCCTGAACCTGCACCAGGCTTTTTGCGATGGAAAGCCCCAGACCGCTTCCCTCCGTGGTCCGGGAGGAATCTCCCCGGATAAACCGTTCCGCCAGCTCTTCCGGCCGGACGCTCATCTGCTGTCGGGAGATGTTCTTCACGGAGACCACAATCCTCCCCTCCTGCCCTGCAATGTCCACATAGACCCGGGTGCCTTCCAGGGCGTATTTGCAGATATTGTTGAACAGATTTTCCACCACCCGCCACATTCTGCGGCTGTCCGCGTAGATATAGGCGGGCAGATCTCCGCCCTCAAAGACCACCTGCAGACGGCACTCCTCCAGTTTCTCGGAAAACTCTCCCAGGCCCTGATTCAGAAGTTCGGCCACATTCAGTTTCTCAAGTTCAAGCACCAGACTGCCGGAGGAGATCTTGGAGGCTTCCACCAGATCGTCCGTGAGCTGTTTCAGGCGCTGTGCCTTGCTGTCCAGGATGGCGATGTAACCCCTGGCGGGCTCCTGCTCAATCTTCTGCCGTTTCAGCAGGTCCACATAATTGATTATGGACGTAAGGGGCGTTTTGATGTCGTGGGAGACATTGGTGATCAAATCCGACTTCAGCTTTTCATCCTTCATGCTTGTCTTTACCGCTTCCCGGATTCCCTCCCCGATGTTGTTCACAGCATCCGCCATCTCCCTGCTGGAGCCGTGAAGGCTTTCCGTGTCAATCTTAAACTCTTCCTCCCCCTTCCGAATCCTGTTAATGCCTTCCATGATCTCAATCTGCTCTGCGCTGCGGCGGAACAAAAGCACTCCCACCAAACCGTCCAGCACCACCAGACATCCCATAAGACTCAGTACCCAGAACTGGCTCTCCCAGAGCTCATAGACAGAGACAATTCCTGCCAGATTGAAGAACAGAAACACATTGTAGGGCAGAAGGGTGCTGACAGCGGAGTTTTTATGCCGCAGAATAAACCGGACAGACCTGCCCAGCCACTGGCAGATAAAATACAGAAAACTGCCCTTCCACAGGTTTTCCGCTCTGACCCGCCGTACCAGGCTGTACCAGAGCAGGCTGAAAGCAGCGCTTAAGTAGAATCCGTAGAGGGCAAAGACACCATACTGCCACAATACAGTCATCTGAATTCCCAGAAGCTGCGTGGGTATCACCCCCGCCGTGCCTGCAATGTCCATCATCAGCCTGTGCCCCAGCACACCCCCGTAGACCAGCGCCGCCCCCAGCAGCGCCATGACTTCCGTCCAGATCCGGTCAAAACGCTTCCCTCCCGCTCCGGCCCCTGTCTCTACAGCCTCGGCCGTGCTCACTGTCAGGCAGATCACCAGTCCCAGCCAAACCAGAGCCAGAACCACAATCATCCCCAGAATCCTGTCCACATTTGGCACAATCTTCTGGTAGAGCGCATTGGCGCTGTAAAAGGCATCCCCCTCCACAGAGTAGCCTGCGTCTATGCCGATCCAGATATGGGTGGTGTCAGGGTAGGCATAGCCGTAGATGCTGATATAATCGTCAATCTCCGTCTCATCCAGGACAGTGTTCCCCATGTACACCAGGCTATCCGGATAGTAGATCAGGTATCTCCGGAATTCCCCGAAAAACTCTGTGACCTCGTTGTCCTCCAGGTCCTTCAGCTGCTTTACATTGGTGTAGGTGAGAATGCCGTCGTCGGTCATCATGCGCACCATGAACTTTACATTGCTGTTTCCTTCCCTGTAGGCCGTGTTGCAGACCTGGTAGCGCTGATAGTCCCGGGTAAGGCTCTCCACGGCCACCGCCACGTTCTCCTGCAGCAGCATATAGTCCACCCAGTTGTCCGCATAATAGGTCAGCTGCTTTTTCCCGTCCACTGTGGCATAGCGGCAGTTGAGCATGGGAATGGACACAATGAGCCTGCCGTCATCCTCCCTGGACATGTCAAAATCCGCCACATTCTGGGTAATGATATAGGAAAAAACCAGATCCTCCAGCTGGGTTTCCGTGTACTCCTTCATCTTTTCGGCAATCTGGATGAGGGAAGCATCCTCCAGAATTTCCTCCCCCTCTTCCGGCGGCGCCTCCTCAGAGCCGAGACGGTCCACCCGATTAAACCCTGTAAACGCCAGCAGCCCGAACTCGTCCAGCTCAAAATTTTCCGGATAGAAACAGTTGCCGAAATAGTTCACAAATTCCGACATACTCATAATACGGTTGCTGTACTCCACGCCGTACTTTCCCCATTTGACAATATTGTCCAGCTCGTACACGACTGACAGCCTGCAGCCCCGGTCCGTGCCTGTCTGCCTGGCATACTCTGTCACATCTATATTCTTGGCAGGATCCAGGACGCCCTCTGTCTCCAGCTGCCCTTTGATGGCCACCAGCTGGGTGATGTCGGAGACCGCGTTTCGGAACAGGGCGTGGTAGATCTCCGACTCCTCAAACTCCTGTTTCCTGTCCATGGGAAAAATCCTGTAGACCTGAACCCCGTCGATGGTATCCACTGCAATGTAGGAATTGAGCAGAAGCCCCGCCACCGCCACCAGAATGCATGCGGCCAGGAGGTGCTGCAGCAGCAGGGCCCCCAGCCTCTTCCATATTGGCTTTTTCATACTTTCCTCACGCCTGTTTGTCAATCTTGTAGCCCACGCCCCAGACCACTTTCAGATATCTGGGTTCCCTGGGATTGATCTCAATTTTCTCCCGGATGTGACGGATGTGTACCGCCACAGTGTTGTCCGCTCCGATGGCATCTTCGTTCCAAATACTCTCGTAGATCTGGTCAATGGAGAAGACACGGCCCTGGTTTTTAACCAGAAGCAGCAGAATACTGTACTCAATGGGAGTCAGCTTCACAGGCTCCCCGTCCACAGTCACCTGCCTGGTGTCATCGTTGATCACAAGTCCCCCCACCTGGTACAGGGCCTTGCTCTCCGGGTTCAGACTGCCAAGGGAAGTGTACCTGCGCAGATTGGACTTCACCCGGGCGGCCAGTTCCAGGGGGTTAAAGGGTTTGGTGATATAGTCATCCGCCCCAATGTTCAGCCCCAGAATCTTGTCCGTGTCCTCGGACTTGGCGGAGAGAATAATGATGGGGATACTGCTGCTCTCCCGAATCTTAAGGGTTGCCCGGATACCGTCCAGTTTCGGCATCATAATGTCCATGATCAGCAGGTGAATGTCCTCCTTTTTCAGCACCTCAATGGCCTGTTCTCCGTCGTAGGCCTTGTAGATATGATGGTCGTCCTGGCCCAGATAGATCTCTATGGCGTCAACAATTTCTCTGTCATCGTCGCATACAAGTATATTAGACATAATTTATCCTCCCTGCTGTCCTGAATGATCACATTCTGGAAGATCTCTCAGAAGTCTGACTTTCCAGCATCAGAAATGCCCCCATGGCGCCCCGCCTTCCCCCGGTGGCCCGGTGAGAAAACAGATACTCGCTGTTGTGGCAGGTGCAGATATCCGTCACTGCAATGTGCTCCCGGGCAAGGCCTGCCTGCTCCAGAATCAATCTGTTGGCAAGCCACAGATCCAGCTGATATTTTCCGGCCTGCCTCCCCGGCACGGCCACTTCGTCCCCCAGCATATCCGTGAACTGCTCTGCCACCTCACTGCTGACCTCATAACAGGCCTGGCAGATGGAAGGCCCCACTGCGGCCAGAAGATCCTCCGGCCTGGTTCCAAAGCAGCGTCCCATGGTCTCCACCATGCGCTCCCCCATTCTTCCCAGGGTGCCCCGCCATCCTGAGTGGGCCAGCCCCACTGCCCGATGGACGGGATCTACGAAAAACAAAGGCACACAGTCTGCAAAATAGGTCACAAGCACCAGGCCGCTCTCATCTGTTACCAGGCCGTCTACATTCTCATAATCCCTCTCCCGGAGAATTCCTTTTCCTCTGTCCCCGGCTCCCACTCTGCGGATATTGGTGGTGTGGGTCTGATGGGATCCCACCATGTCAGAGACCTGGCAGCCCAGAACCTGAGCGATTCTTTCATAATTTTCCAGGACATTTTCTCTCCTATCCCCCCGCTCCAGGCTGAAGTTCATGGTGGAAAATTCCTCCCTGCTCACGCCTCCCAGGCGGGTGGTAAAAAGATGCCTCACCCTCCCTGTCTCCTCCAGGGAGGGAAAGGTCAGATACTCCAGTTCTTCCCCGCCGCCCTCAGAGGAGGCAGCACTGCGCAGGACAAAACTTTTTGGTCTTGGGACCCTGCTTCCCCCTGGAATCCGTTCAATTTTCTGATACAATACCACACCTCCGATTTTCTCAAAATCCTATCTATATACATGGGGAAAGGCATTCTGCACCCACTGTATCTCTTCCCCCTGGATGCCCACCACGTCATAGCGCACGCTCACATTGTCCCCCAGCTTATGGAGATATCTGTAATAGTCCGCCGTCCGGCATATCCTGCACTGTTTGCGGTAATCCACCGCGGCAAGAGCGTGGCCCGCCCGCTGGGTTTTCCGAAATTTTACCTCCACAAATACCAGATATCCCTCATGATAACCAATCAAGTCAATCTCCCCGTTTCTGCCGTGAAAATTTGACTCCACCAGTCGCATGCCCCGGGCCGTGAGATATGCCCCCGCCTGCCTCTCCCATTCTGTTCCTGTACTGCGCCTGTTCACTCCTGCTTTTTACCTTCTGATCTTCCCTTTCATCTTGTCCATGGAGTCCACAAATACCAGTATTTCCGCTACCACCTCATATAATTCCGGCGGTATCATCTCCCCGATCTGAAGCCGCGACAATGTGTCCGCAAGCTTATCATCCCTGTGTATCGGCACATCGCTTTCCTGGGCTCTCTCAATGATCCTCTCCGCCAGCGCGCCACGGCCGCTGGCAATGACCTTGGGCGCATCCTCCTCCGGATTGTACTCCAGGGCCACGGCCTGTTTCACTCTTCCTTCTCTTTTATTTTCCATGCCAGATTATGCCCCCTTTCCCCTGTTTCCTGTTCCAATGCTGTACAGAATTGCCGGCAGTTTCCTTATGTTCGCACATCAAAGGCATACTGGGAGAGCAGGATTCCCTTCTCCTGGTTCAGCACAGGCGCCAGCCCGCTCTTCTCCTCTTCCCCCGTCCCTGACTCCCGGACACTCATGGAGCAGCTGCACTCATATCCCCGCTTGCTCAGGCGTGAAGTCAGCAGATCCATGTGGGCCCCGATAAAATCAATCATCTCCTCATCCCGCAGGTAGAATTTCGTGCTGACCCTGCTGCTCTGCATGGTCACATACACATCCACAGGCCCCAGATTTTCCATGTCAAGATGAAGCAGGGCACTGGTGGAACCCTCCCGGCTGGCGAGCCTTTTCCTGTTGGCATACACATACAGTTCCCCGTGGGCCTCTCTGTTCTGCAGCTTCAGAGGCAGCTGCACATAGGCGTACATCTGGTTCACCTGCTGTAGAAAATCCACGTTCTGGGACAGGGAGGTGGTTGCCCGGAAAGCGGCGGAAGAACTCTGTCCCGCCTCCTCCAAAGCCCCCGCCAGGGCCCGCAGCTGTCTGTCCAGGTGTCGGTACAGATCCTCCACTTTTCCGGGGGAGGACAGCTCCTCCGGACGAATGGTCCATTTATCCTTCAGCGCTCCTGTCAGCAGTTCCTGAAAAGCCTTTCCGGAGAGCAGTTTCCCCCATGCGTGAGAAGTCCGGGCGGAGAGCTGCGCCCCCTCTGCCATAAGGGCAAGAGCGGAGAAAAGCTGCTGAGGACCTCCCTGCCCCTGGACAAACTGTGCCACCTGGGCCCGCAGGGCCCCTTCCTCCCTGGGAGGCAAATTGCTCTTACCCAACAGATCCAGAATTTCCCTGGAGAGGGCCGCCCGCAGTTCCTGGGAAATCTCTCCCTGCACTGTCCCCGTCCCTGGCTCCTGGAGGACATTGTCGGAAAATACCTGCTTTTGTACTGCCCCTTCCGCCCGGGAAGAGGCCGCACCTCCCTGGACAGGATCTCCTTCCTCGCCCGGAAGGATTTCTTCCCCGTTTGTAAGCAGGTTCTTGACGGCCTGGGCCGTGTTTTCCTGGCCTATGGCAGCTTCCTTTCCGCCCTGAGCTGTATTCTGGGCCCCTTGAACCAGATCCTCCGTGCCCATCAGCAGATTTTTTATGCCCTGGGCCAGATTCTTTTCCGGCACAGCGCCTTCCTGGCCTTTTGGCAGTTCCTCCGCACTCTCAGGATTTCCCGGGACACCTTCCTCAGGAACTGCTTCCGGCAGAGAACCGCCGACGGCCGGCTCTTCCGGTATTTTCTGCATTTCCTGTCCCAGCATAAATATTTTCCGGAACAATCCCAGCGCCCCCTGAATATCTCCCTCCTCCGCCATGGCGCCCAGCACTTCCGGAAGGGACTCCACTATGGCGTCCATACCCTCTGTGAGATAATGGGTGAGATTTCTGTAGGAGGCCATCTGGTTCATATTGGCCTCGTTCACGGGCATCTGGAGTTTGTGAAGGTTGATTACATCCGAGATGGTTCCCTGGGGAAAATTGTGGATCTCCCTGTAGATTTGCTGCAGCATATTTTTGTTCACAGGCAGGGCCGCCGCCATCAGCTGTTCCGTCATCTCCACGGAAGCCTGATTCACAGGAAGCCCTGCCATATTCAGCGCTTTCAGCACATTGGTGTCCGTGGAGACATTGGTGAACAGGGGGCTCAGGGTCAGGGCGCTTCCGTTGCTCTTGACCTCAAATGTCATGTTCTTCCCCACTTCGATGTTCATGCTCCGGTCCACTCTGGCGTTCAGGATCATGTCGTCGGAGAGTTTGATTGCCACCTCACTGCCGTTCCTGGCCACTATCTCCCCGCTGACCGTCTGCCCCGGCACCAGGGAGCGCATATGGCGGCTCATGCTTTCCGCCTGGGCCGGTGTCATCTGGGTACGCCCCTCCGAGCGCACCTCCCCTGAAAACAGCTGCGTCAGTTTCATGCTCTACCTCCCGCCCGCTCTCGGGCTTAAACTATGCTTTTCCGGCGTTACTTTCCGGCAAGGCCGGAGAGAAAGCTTCTGCGGTGTATGGGGGTGGGACCATATTTTTCCATTGCGGCCATATGCCCCTTGCTTCCATAACCCTTGTTGGAGGCAAAACCATACTCCGGGTACTGTTTATCATACTCCAGCATCATCCTGTCCCTGGTGACTTTCGCAATAATGCTGGCGGCGCCGATGGTAATGCTCCTGGCATCCCCTTTGACAATGGGCACCTGGGGTATGGAAATGCGGGGAATGGTCACTGCATCGTTGAGCAGAATATCCGGCTGGGGTGAAAGCGCCCCCAGGGCCTGCCTCATGGCTTCATAGGTGGCCTGAAGAATATTGATTCTGTCTATCTCCTCCGGGGAGACGCAGCCCGCCCCCCAGGCCACCGCCTGTTCCGTGATCACCTCATAGAGCTCCTCTCTCTTTTTTTCGGACAGCTGCTTGGAATCATTAATATACATAATGCGGCATCCCCGGGGAAGAATCACTGCCCCGGCCACCACAGGACCTGCCAGGGGTCCCCGCCCTGCCTCGTCCACACCGCAGATATACTCATACTCCCCATACTGTTCCTCGTACACACGCAGTGCCTCAATGCGCTGTTTTTCTTTCTCCCAGGCCTCCAGGCGCTTTGCCGCCGTCTGGGCCAGCTTCCTCACCCCCGTCCGCTGGTCGCCTGAGTATGCGGCTATAAATTCAGGCAGCTCCTGAACCGTTGCTGCCTGAAGAATCTCCTTTATCTCAATGGTGCTTTTCATATCTCCCCCGTATCTGTCAGCCTTTTGAAATGGCTTCTCACTGGTGCTTCAGCACGCCTGCATCGGACAGGGGCCAAATGCGGATCCAGGCCCGGCCAATGATCTCTTCCCTTTTTATGTTCCCTACAACCTCCGTCCTGCTGTCCATGCTGTTGTTGCGGTTGTCTCCCAGGACAAAATACTCATCCTCCCCCAGGAGAATGGGTTCGCCGGCAATGCCTATGGTATTGGACTGTATAATCTCCCGGCCGTAGTTCTCCTCCAGGATTTCTCCGTCTATGTAAATTTTTCCCTCTTCGTCAATCTGGACCGTCTCCCCGGGAAGGCCTATGATCCTTTTAATGTAAAAAGTATCCTCTTTGTACTTAAAGGGGAAGACGATAATATCAAATCTCTCGGGATCCCGGAAACGGTAAGTGATTTTATCCACGATCAGATTGTCTCCGTCTGAAAGCATGGGCTCCATGGACTGACCGTCCACCTCCGTCCTCTGGCCCACAAAAGCGATCACGGCCCAGGTGAGACAGAGAACACACAGCAGGTACAGCAGTGTGCTTATCATTTCTTTCATTACCTTGTTCATCGCTTCTCCTCCTGTTCCGGCGGCGCCTGCTCCAAGAGCGGCTGCTCTAAAGTAATCCTGCCCAGGCGCCCGCTTCTGAAATCATCGGTCAGAATCCCGGCTGCTCTCTCCAGGTCAAGATCCTCCCCCTTTGCCAGACATCCCCGGCTGCGGGCGATCTCGCCGAGCATCCTGGCCGGGTCCTCCTCCCAGGGAATACCGTACCGCTCCGGCACCGAAGCGGGATAAAGTTCCCCCAGCAGCCTCAGCAGGTCACAGGCAAGCTCTTCCATATTGATAATCTCGTCATTGATGGAGCCGATGAAAGCCAGAAGCATCCCTGTTCTGGGATCCTCGAATTTGGGCCACAGAATGCCCGGAGTGTCCAGAAGTTCCAGGCTCCTGTCCAGCCGGATCCACTGTTTCCCCTTGGTGACTCCGGGCCTGTTGCCGGTTTTGGTGCAGGCTTTGCCCGCAAAAGAATTGATGAAAGTGGACTTGCCCACATTGGGTATCCCCACCACCATGGCCCTCACCGGGCGGTTCACAATACCCCTCTTCCTGTCCCTGGCGATTTTCTCCCCGCAGGCTTTTTGCACCAGGCCGTGGATGGCCTTCATGCCCCCGCCGGTTCTGGCGTTGATCTCCATCACATGGATTCCCCGGGCCTGAAAATATTCCTTCCACTGCCTGCTGCAGGCGCTGTCGGCCAGGTCTGCCTTGTTCAGGAGCACAATCCTGGACTTGCCCCGTCCCAGCTGGTCTATGTCCGGATTCCTGCTGGCAAGAGGTACCCTGGCATCCACCAGTTCTATGATCAAGTCAACAAGCTTTATATCCTCCTGCATCATGCGCCTTGCTTTGGTCATATGACCAGGATACCACTGATAATTCATGCCTATTTTACCAGGCCCATGCCCATTTCCTCACAGGAAGCATGGAACCACGCCTTTCCTATAATATCCGTCTCCTTCACGGGGCCGATATTGGCCGAGCGGCTGTCCTCGCTGTTGCCCGGATTGTCGCCGATGCAGAAGTACTCCTCGCTTCCCAGCGTAAACTCGTTGGCGGCGATCCCGGGATCCAGAAGCTTCTCTGTCACCCAGGGACTCACTTCCCCGTTCACATACAGAATGCCCCCCTGGATCAGCACTTTGTCCCCCGGCACTGCCGCCACCCTCTTTACATAATAGTGTGTGTTTTCATTGCCGTTGGGCAGGAATACCACCACATCCCCCGCCTTGGGAGAGGAGATCTGATAGACAAAAGAATTGATAAATATCAGCTGCCCGTTGTACAGCGTGGGCTCCATGGACACACCCACCACATTGGTAGTCACCCCCAGAAAAATATTCAGCACCACCGCGATAAATACCGCCGCACCGATCCCGAATATCCAGCTGAAAATCTCCCTCACCAGGGCCGGACTTATTTTCTTTTTTCTCTTGTAAAAGCTGAGTCCCCTGTTCTTCGTCATGTCAATTTCTGCCCGCGGGTCCCGTCCTTTCCACCGTCCGCAAATAACCGGCGTATCCGTTGTTTTCCGACAGTTCCAAAAAAAGTCAAAAGGACAACTACAGAAGTAATTGCCCTTTCCCATTCTTACCTAGCCTCTTTTACTTTTGCCTTCTTACCGATCCGGCCCCTCAAGTAGTTCAGCTTGGCACGCCTTACACGGCCTCTCCTGACTACTTCAATCTTTTCAACATTGGGCGAATGCAGGGGCCATGTCTTCTCCACGCCTACGCCATTGGAGATCTTCCTGACAGTAAATGTCTCCCGGCTGCTGCCGCCCTGTCTCTTCAGGACGATGCCCTCGAATATCTGAATCCTCTCCCGGTTGCCTTCCTTGATCTTTCCGTAAACTTTTACCGTGTCGCCAACCGAAAACTGGTCAACTTTTTCCTTCAGCTGCTCTGCCTCAATTTCTCTGATAATGTCACTCATTATGAGCCTCCTTCATAAAATGGATGTTCTTATTACCCGGAGTTTCTTCAGGAATTGCCGAATAAAGCAATGGCCTGTTCCCACCCGCTCCCTGGAAAAGGGATAAAAAACGCGCTCTCCCGGTAACAGAGGACCATCTTGTCTTCACAACATTAAAATTTTACCATATCCCCGGGCGGTTTGCAAGCTTTTTTTCCAGACGCCAGAAAGATTTTCCCGCCCTGTAGAATCCCAGTTTTTCCAGCAGGGCCCAGGCCCCCTGGTTTTCTGCGGGGACATGCCCGTAAGGGGTACGCCCCTTCTCCAGAAGCAGATTCACCACACAGGCGGTGAGCGCCGTCCCAAATCCCTGTCTGCGGCTGGTTTCTTCCACAAAAAGCATACCAAAGCGCCCTTCCCTGTGAAGGCCTGCCGCTCCCACCGGACGCCCTGCCTCAAATGCCCCGTACAAAGCCCCGGCCCGGATGGAATCCTCCAGACCGTCCAGTTGGCAGAATCCCCGGATCTCTTCAAGGGACTCCATGGTCAGACGCCGGATCTCTCTCTTTACAGGCAGGGACACCCGTCTGGTGTAAAGCACCTGGATGTACTCACAGGAGGGCTGAAATCCTCCTTTCAGGAGCAAATCTCTTATCAGGGGATGGGATGTAACCACAGTACCGGCCTCCTGGGGAACCAGACCTGCCAGAATCTCACAGCTCTCCTCCCGGGCCGCCTCCCCCATACAGACCCCGGCCTTCCGGTCATACAATAGCACATCTCCCTGTCCGGCATAAAGGATCTCACAGCGTCCCTCCGCCAGGCTTTCCATCATATGAATATGACACCGCTTGTCCCTGGCCAGCTCTCCGGCCAACTGCCGGCGTCTTAGATACCGCTCATACAGATCCGGCCTCCGCAGAGACGTGCGCGCTTCTGACTGCTCCAGACGCCAGGCGGTGATCTGACGGTGATTGCCTGACAGCAGCACCTTTGGAACCTTCTTTCCCCGCCACACCTCCGGCCGGGAATACTGAGGATATTCCAACAGGTCATTGTCAAAACTCTCCTCCTGCCAGGAGAGTTCATTGCCCAGAACCCCGGGAACCAGCCTGGCCACGGCGTCTATCATCACCATGGCGGCCAGCTCTCCTCCTGTGAGCACATAATCTCCGATAGAAACGTAATCGGTGACAATCTCCTCCAGAACCCTCTCGTCCACTCCCTCATAATGCCCGCAGAGAAATACAATCTCCTTCTCCCCCGCCAGTTCCCTGGCCATCTCCTGGGTGAAAGGGGTTCCCTGGGGGGTCACATACACGGTGCGCAGCGCCCTTCCTCCGGTAACTGCCCTGTGGGCATCAAAAACAGGCTGGGCCTGCAGCAGCATCCCGGCCCCTCCTCCATAAGAATAGTCATCCACTTTTCTATGCCGCTCTAAGGTATGGTCTCTGATATCCACCGCATTCAGGGAAATGATCCCTTTCTCCACTGCCCTGCCGATGATACTGGGGGCCAGTCCCTGCCGGATCATCTCAGGAAATAAAGTCAGCACATGAAACTTTATCTCTCCCATATATTCCGCCTCGCCATAACTGTGACGGTGCAGGTCACAGCTCTTCCAGGCCTTCCAGAATGTGAACTTTCACAAACCCGGCCTCCACATCCACTTCCAGCACACACTGTCTGATGGCCGGCAGAAGAATCTCCTTCCCTGTGGATAACCCTATCACATACACGTCATTGGCCCCAGTCTGCATCACATCCTTCAGCAGGCCGATCTCCTGTCCGTCCTCATTCAGAACAGAGAGTCCTATCAGATCCGCCACATAGTATTCGTCCCGGGACAACCTGACTGCATTTTCCCTGGGAACCATAAGTGATGCCCTGCGGTACTGCTGAGCCTGCTCTATCGAATCTATCCCCTTGAATTTCAGAATGACGGTCTGGCCCGAAAACTTCACGTCCTCAACCTCCAGAGTCTGTGCCTCCCCGGAGGGGACCAGATGTGCCCCGTCAGGCCCGGTTTCCCTGCAGATGATCACTTCTTTCAAGCGTTTAAACCGCCTGGCATCGTCCGTGGTGGGATATACCTTCACTTCCCCCCGCAGGCCATGGGACGAAGTGATCACCCCAACCTGAAAATATTTTTCCATATTCAGTTCCCTCCCGGTTCACAGCATTTTACCGAAAAATTAAGAGGGAGGAAACCGGCTGTGCGGCCTCCCCCCTGCCTGCGCTTATACAATCTCAACATCCACATTTCCTTTTCCACGGGATGATGCTGCTTTTACGACAGAACGAATCGACTTGGCGATCCTGCCCTGTTTGCCGATAACCTTGCCCATATCGGATGCAGCTACATGAAGTTCTATGACTGTATTCCCGCCCTCGGTTTTCTCGGTGACAACAATCTCATCCGGGTGGTCCACAAGAGCTTTCGCAATAACTTCCACTAATTCCTTCATAAGCCACCTCTTGCTGAAACCAGAACTACTTCTCTATGCCGGCAATCTTAAACAGCTTTCCCACTGTATCCGTGGGCTGCGCGCCGTTTGCCAGCCACTTCTTGGCCAGCTCCTCATTGATCTTAAATGTGCTGGGGTCGGTGCTGGGATCATAGGTTCCGATCTCTTCAATGAACCTGCCGTCCCTGGGAGAACGGGAATCAGCTACAATGATTCTATAAAAAGGAGCCTTCTTCTGTCCCATTCTTCTCAATCTGATCTTTACTGCCATTTTCTTACCTCTTTCTGCCGCTCCTGCGGCTGTTAAATTCTTTTGCTATCTATGAAAAGACCCTGCGAGGGGGAGTCTGAAACCATGCCCTCGGATCCTTTTCACCTGTTAAAACGGGAACTTTCCGCCCCCCATGCCAGGGAAACCGCCCATGCGCCTTCGGCCCTTTCCGCCTCCGCCAAACTGCTTCATCATCTTCTGGCTCTGCTCAAACTGCTTGATAAAGCGGTTCACCACGGCAATGTCCACCCCGGCTCCTTTGGCAATGCGGTGCTTCCGGCGGGGATTCAGAAGCTTGGGATTTCTCCGCTCCTCTTTCGTCATGGAGAGAACGATGGCCTCCATCCGCTTGAGCTGCTTTTCGTCAATCAATGACTCCAGGTCCGCCGACTTTCCGCCTATACCCGGCAGCATATTCAGTATGCTGGCCAGGCCTCCCATGTTGCGCATCTGCTTCATGCTCTCCAAGTAGTCCTCAAAGTCGAACTTGCCCTTTTTCATGCGGCCCGCCATCTGCCGGCCTGTCTCTTCATCTATGTCAATGCTCTCCTGGGCCTTTTCAATCAGGGAGAGCACATCCCCCATTCCCAGGATTCTGTTGGCCATACGGTCCGGGTAGAACTGTTCCATATCGGACAGCTTCTCCCCCATGCTCACATACAGGATGGGCCTTCCGGTGACAGCCTTGATGGACAGCGCCGCGCCGCCCCTGGTGTCCCCGTCCATCTTGGAGAGAACCACACCGTCAATTCCGACTTTCTCGTCGAACTCCTTGGCCACGTTTACGGCGTCCTGGCCGGTCATGGCGTCCACCACCAGGAGGGTCTGGTGCACGGAGACATTTTCCTTGATCTCCCGCAGCTCCTCCATCATACTCTCATCCACATGGAGACGTCCCGCCGTGTCCAGAATCACCACATTGTGGCCGTTCTTTTCCGCAAATTTTACCGCCTCTCTGGCAATCTCCACCGGCTTGTGGTCCGTTCCCATGGAAAACACATCCACTTCCTGCTTTTTCCCATTGATCTGCAGCTGTTCAATGGCTGCAGGCCTGTAGATATCGCAGGCGGCCAGAAGAGATTTCTTGCCCTTCAGCTTCAGCTTTCCGGCGATTTTCGCCGTGGCGGTGGTCTTACCTGCGCCCTGGAGCCCGGCCATCATAATCACCGTGATGGATTTCCCCGGCTGCATGGCGATCTCTGTGGTCTCGCTTCCCATTAGGGAAATCATTTCCTCATTGACAATCTTGATGACCATCTGACCCGGGTTGAGCCCGTTCATCACGTCCTGCCCCACAGCCCGCTCTTCCACTGACTTCACGAACTGTTTAACCACTTTAAAATTTACATCCGCCTCCAGGAGCGCCATCTTGACTTCCTTCAGGGCGGTCTTCACATCCTCCTGAGTGAGCCTGCCTTTGCTCCGGAGATTCTTAAATACGTTCTGCAGTTTATCCGTTAAACTCTCAAATGCCACCTGACGCTCCTCACTGTCCCGGACTTTCTATATCTTCTCCAACAGGCCCCGGGAAAGCTTCCTGATGGCTTCCAGTCTCTCCACCGTTCCCATCCCGGCCGGCGCCCCCGCCTCTTCGGCAGACACCTCTTCCATTAAAGTCAGCCTTTCAATCTGGGCCACTACTTTCTTTGTCTCGGAAAATTTCTCCACCAGGTGAAGCTTTTCCTCATAACTCTGGAGGGTTTTATCACACCGCCTGATCAGGTCATGCACCCCCTGCCTGCTGATCCCCCGCTCCCCTGCGATCTCTCCCAGGGACAGGTCATTGTACAGCGCATCCTCATAGATGCTTCGCTGGTGTTCTGTCAGCAGTTCGCCGTAAAAATCAAATAACATAGTCCGTTCATATATTTTATCCATAACATACCAACCTTGGGTATCATACTACATAAAAAAAAGAGTGTCAAGTGTTTTTTCTTTACAGTACGGCATTTTTGTGTGTTAAATACTCACTTCTTATTATACCCATACTCAAAAATGCACTACAACATACCCATTCCACTCTGCCACAGAACCTGCCATGGGCCACCTTGGCATTTCCGCTGCATACTTCTCCGCCTGTTCCTTCAATTCCAGATCTGTCATTGTCTTCAGGTCATATCCATGCATCTGAAGAAAATGCATAAGTTCCATGCCGGGACTGTCGTAGGCATAAAGGCCCCAGTGGATGACAGAATACTGAGCCTCTCCCCCGAAAGAGTAACCATAAGGGCTGTAATATTTCTCTTTTAAATGGGGATCCAGCCAGTCGGTCAAAAATGCTATCTTTGCAAACTCTCCGGAAGAAAAACCCGCATAATATCTCTTCACCAGTTCATAGGGCGGCAGATAGTCCCCGGTAAAAATCACTTCTGCCCCGTTCCCATACTCCCTGGCAACAGTCCTGGCTATCTCCTCCAGAACAGCCCTGTCATACTCATACTTTCGATAGTCTGTATAAAAATTATAATTTGATTCATAAGCCTGATTCCACACCAGGCAGGCGGTAAGTGCTGCGAACGCAATTTTCTCCCCTCTTCTGTTCCTGCGCACCATAAGCACATACAGCAGCAGCACCGCCGATGCCACAAAAAAGGGCATATACTGACACGCCCGGTAAAGAGGAGGCTTCAGTTCCACAAAGGTTAAGATAACAGGAATGAGTATCATGGCAAAGAACAGAGGAACAAACCACCCATTCTTCTTTTAAACGGTGCAGGCCACAGAGACGCCCCCAAACACTGCCGTTGCCGCCACATACACCGCAACAGGAAAGTACACGGCACCATTGACAAAGTACACAAGCCAATATTTTTTCAACAGCATAAACACATTTTGCAGCAGTTCCCCGCTCTGAAACAGCTGCAGGCCAATCAAATCCCTGGAAGCTTCCCTGGGAAGAGAAAAAAGTACGATAATAATATTTTGTATGACAAAACGCAGGACAATGCACCCTGCCGCCCCACAGACACACAGAAACAGATTCTGAAACAGCCACTTAAAAGTCAGTCGCTCCTTGTCTGCCATTCCCCGGAAAAACAGAATCATCACAACACCCAGCAGGTAAAGGATGATAAAAGACTCATAGCATCCCACAGCTCCCCACAGAGACAGCATGCTGAAAAAAACAGAGAGAACCCGGCCCCGGCGGGCCTTTTCCATGCTGTCCATAAAGAACAACAGGGACAGAGCCGTCAAGACATATCCAACATCAACTCCGTCGTGATAATAGTACACCCATACTTCGCTGATAAAGGGAAATGTCACAAAAGTACACGCAAACGCCGTGTATCCCAGAATTCCAATCCTGTCACCAAAAATACGCCTGACCAGGACACAAAACAGGACCCCTGCCACCAACAAAAATACCCCCCCGGCAAGTTCTGTCATAAAAGGAGAAAACTCACTCATATGGAACAGTTTATTGATTAAAAATATGGTCCAACGCCCCATTACAACTTCCATTCCATCATCCAGATAAAACCCAACCATCGTATCATCCACACCGATGCTCTCATGGGTGATGGCAAAACCATAACCGCATACCGCTGCAATTATTGTGGCTGTGACAAAAAGCTTATGCCGGAGAAAATAACGTATCTCACCCCATAATCTTTCCATGCCTTTTTCCTCCGTTCCCAATGTTCAAAAACCGAATTTTTCAACAACACGTCTAACAAAATCAATCGCCTAAAAGATTATCTCAGGAATAAGTCTACCATATTTTTCGGTAGTTTACCATACGATTATGCAGCATTTATTCAAAACACTTTGACCGGCCCAGACAGCAAAAACAGGCATTGACCAGGGTGATAAAAAGCATATCCTGCCATTGACCAGATCGGTAAATTCACTATATTCCACAATACAGCTCCGTTTTATATCTTATATCATAAATTCAAACTCTTTTTTCTGCCTCCAAAATCACCTTCTCTCTCCTCCCCAGTGCCGTCTCCCCGTTCCCCTCAGCCCGCAAATTTGCCTCCTGATCACCTGAAAAAGGGGCAAAATTATCAATATTTTTAAGCAATTCCGGTTGCTGCGCTGCTGACCGTATACCCCAAAGTTCCAGAGAGATCCACACAAAAAAAGACGGAAAAGCCCTGGCCTTCCCGCCCTGATTCCATATCATTATTCCATTACCATATTACCATAACATACCCTTCCAGTTCCTTCACAACATTAACTTTATTCCTTCTCACTGATAATGGGAGGAATCTGGGAGAGCATATTGTCCACATCTTCAAACATGGCGCTTTTGGTGGTTCCCAGCATGCTTGCCTGCTTAATGTGTTTTACCACTTCCTGGTACTGATCCCTGATGCCGTCAAAATACCGGCAGATCTCCTGAAGGGCCCTCTGAGAATTCTGAATCACACCGGAGATCTCCGTCTGCACCCCGGCCGCTCCCTCCGCCGCAGAAATTATCTGGACAAAGGACTCACCGGTGCCGTTCACAAGGCCCACACCCTGACTCAGAGTCTGGTTGGACTCCTGTATGCTGCTGCTGAGCTTATCCGCACCGGTTTCCACCGCATGGACTCCCGAGTCCACCTCCTCTGTCAGCTCCTTGATATCCGCCGCCAGTTCCCGGACCTTCTCAGCCACCACCGCAAAGCCCCTGCCCTGCTCTCCTGCCCTGGCAGCCTCAATGGAAGCATTGATGGCAAGGATATTGGTCTCATCCGCGATGGACTTAATCTTGGCCATGCACTTCTGAATGCCCTCAATGGCATTCTCCAACAACTCAAAAGTGCTCTCCATATCCCCATATGCCTTCTGCACTTCCTGGGATGTGACCTTCAGATCCTCCACCATGCCCTGGGCTCTGTCCACCGTCCGAGTAATCTCCCCTTTTACTTTCTCAAAATGTCCTGCCGCCTGGTTGATATTGGAGAAAGACTCCCCAAACTCTTCCAGCTGCATTTGAAAATGGTCCGCTTCACTGAGCACCTTGGAGAAAGTTCCCTCCACCTGCCCCAGTTCAAACAGAGATTCCACTTCTTTGCGCGCAAGTTCTTTCTCATATTCCTTCAGGCTGTCTGCCACATGAAGCACAGGATAGAGGCTTTTATCCTCATGACTGTTTCGGCCCTGTTTATTTGAATCCTTTCTAGAAAAAATCATTCTCATACCCCGCTTCAAATTTTTGCTGTACCTCTATTCAAAGACAACACAGGTCATGGACTGGTTCACAAAACGATTATTGTAATGCTCCCCGTATCCCACCAGGCCTGCATGGGAACCCAAAGCCCCCATGTCCTGCAGGTACTTCTGCATGTATCCCTGTTCGCTGAAAAGCTTATACCGGAACAGACAGTTCACAGAGAAAACCGCCGAGCGCCTGGGAAATTCCCTGCAGATGGTCTCAATGGTCTCCCGAACTACTTCTCTATAATCTGCCAGCTGCAGCAGATTCAACACATCCGAGTCATTTACCTGGCGAAAACACGCCAGGGCATTGCCGCTGACATCTTTAATGGAGACAATGCAGGTGTCATCCCCGTTGAGCTTACCGAAAGGATTCTTGAAAGTCTGAGTCAGGATCTCCTGATCCGTCACATGAAGGATATTTTCGTACACCTGCTTGGCCGGCTGCCCGTTCAGAGAACCGATTATGTAGTTTGCCCTGTCCGTGTTGGAAGCGATAAAACGGTAATTCCCCAGCTGACGGTAGATATTCTCTTTGTATGTCTTCACCCTGCCGCCGTTGTTCTTCACCAGGGCATAAGCCACAGAATCCTCATAGATCCTGCCGCACATGGAGACTTTTCCACCATCCCCCGTGCCTCCCACAAGCTGAATCTTTCTCTTCTTCAGGACCGAATTAATAGTGGTCAGCACACAGGCATCATTTCCGGCGCAGAAATCTATGCACACCGTATTGCTTGATGAAGCATCTACCTTTGTCAGGTCCTCTTCCAGACGCCGGATATACTTCACTGGCATGGTAGACACCTGCTCCAGCACATTTGCCGTGGCGCTGACACCGTCCAAAAAAGCAGCCACCCCCACACCCTTTTCCACTATCCTGGTATCATAGCTCATACCAATACATCCAATACTGGGCACCCCCGGATAGCGTGCCTCCAGAGCTTTCACATGCGCCTCAAACTGGTCGCTGTTAGACATCAGCATAATAAACTGGGGTCTTTCCAGACCGCGGACTGCCTCCGACAAATTTCCGCTCTCACTCATGCCAAAAAACTGCCTCATCTAGCCGCCTTCCTTTCCATTTTTTCTCTTTATGCATTTGACAATCTAATTGATTATACTTCTTAAGAATGCCACCGTCAACTGGCAATGCAAAGTTTCAGAGCTTTTCACTGAAAATATTTTTATACCCCTCCCCGTAGATCTCGGATGCGCTGGCCACAATCATAAAGGCTTTCGGATCCTCCTGGCGGATAATCTCCTCCGCCTTGGGGGAAAGATGCTTTTTCATCACACAGAGCACCACATCTTTCTCCTTCTCGCTGTAAGCTCCCCGGCCGGAGAGATAAGTCACCCCCACATCCAGATCTTCCAGAAGCCTTTTTACAATGGCCTCAGGACAGTCGCTGACAATGAAAAGCATCTTGGCTCCGTCCCGACCATACAGCACTACATCAAACAGAATGGAATTGACAATAACCACCAGCCCCGCATACAGCGCGGTGTCAATGTCTTTGAGCACCACGGCGGAAGCGGTCACAATGGTGGCATCTGTCACCAGAAACAGCACTCCTGTCTTCAGATGGGGTATTCTGATCCGCAGCAGCTTGATAATGATATCCGTGCCCCCGGAAGTGGCTCCCGCCTTGAAGATCAGCCCCAGACTCAGAGCCATAAGCGCACCTCCCGCCAGAGCAGCCAGAAGAGGATCCCTGGTGACTGCCCCCAGAGGAGTAAGAAGATTGGTGAAAAGAGAGCCCAGAAAAGTACAGTAGAGGGTGGATAGAATAAACTTCCAGCCAAACTTCCACATGCCCAGAAGCAGAATGGGAATGTTCACCGCAAACATCAATGTTCCTGTCTCCACCCCCGTGATCCTGTTCAGGATAATAGAGATTCCTGTTACCCCGCCAGGGGCCAGGGAATTGGGATCCAGAAATAGACTGATGGAAATGGCATAGATCATGGCGCCCACCGTAAGGGTCAGATAATCCGCCACCTTCCGCTTCCAGCTTTTCTTCTGTTTCTGTTCCTTATTCAGATTCATGCCCATGCCCCTTTCCAATCACCGCTTCATCCATCATAGCATGCGCGCGTTTTTCCAAATTAAACGAATTACTATGGAAAATCAGATATTGGTGCGCACCAGTTCCGGCGGATATCCCGCCTTCTCCAGGGCCTCCATAATCTGACGCTTGTGCTCCGTGCCAAAGGCCTCCATGGTGATCCGCAGCTCCACGGCCACATTTCTGTTGATGGTGACAAACTGATTGTGCTCCAGTTTGATGACGTTTCCATTCACATCTGCAATAATGCCGGACACCCTGTGAAGCTCCCCGGGCTTGTCGGGCATGAGAATGGACACGGTAAAGATCCTGTCCCGCATAATCAGGCCCTGCTGCACCACCGAGGACATGGTGATCACATCCATATTTCCCCCGCTTAAGATGGAAACCACCTTCTTGTCCCGCAGTTCCAGGTGTTTCAGCGCCGCCACCGTCAGCAGGCCGGAGTTCTCCACCACCATCTTGTGGTTTTCCACCATATCCAGGAATGCCACCACAAGCTCCTCATCCTCCACAGTGATAATCTCGTCAATATTTTTCTGGATGTAGGGGAAAAGCCTGCCGCCGGGAGTCTTTACCGCCGTGCCGTCCGCAATGGTACTCACCTTAGGCAGCGTGACCACATTTCCCTCCTCCAGAGATGCCTTCATACAGCAGGCCCCTGCGGGCTCCACGCCGACAACCCGGATCCTGGGATTGACCAGTTTGGACAAAACGGACACACCCGTGGCCAGACCACCGCCCCCGATGGGCACCAGAATACAGTCCACCTCCGGCAGCTCCTCCAGAATCTCCATGGCAATGGTCCCCTGGCCGGTGGCAACCGTCAAATCGTCGAATGGATGAATGAAAGTATACCCATTTGCCTCTGCCAGAGAGAGCGCCTTGGCGCAGGCATCGTCATACACATCACCGTGCAGTACCACCTCCGCGCCGTATCCCTTGGTGCGGTTTACCTTGATCAGCGGCGTGGCCGTGGGCATGACAATGGTGGCTTTTGCCCCAAAACACTGGGCCGCGTAAGCCACTCCCTGGGCGTGGTTTCCTGCGGAGGCGGTCACAAGCCCTCTGGCCCGCTCCTCCTCCTGGAGCATGCTCATCTTATAATATGCACCCCGGAGTTTATATGCGCCGGTGCGCTGCATATTTTCCGGCTTCAGATAGACCTTGTTGCCGGTTTGTCCGCTGAGGAATTCGCTGTACACCAGCTTTGTCTCCGATGTTACCTTCCGGACAATCTCGGAAGCCTTCTTAAATTTTTCCAGGGTAAAACTTTCCATGGGTAAATCCTGTGTCATCCTTCCATCCCTTCTTCCTTATCTGACTGTCTTACTGCGCTCCCTGCTCCTCTTCCCCAGAGGACTCCTCCCGTTTTATGTCAAAGAGTGCGTTTACAAACTCATCCGAGTCAAATTTCTGCAGATCCTCAATTGTCTCTCCCACCCCGATGTACTTTACCGGCACCTTCAGCTCCGACTGGATTGCCACTGCAATTCCTCCTTTTGCAGTGCCGTCCATCTTGGTGAGAATAATGCCCGTGAGCTCCGCCACCTGGCCGAATTCCCTGGCCTGCACCAGAGCGTTCTGCCCGGTGGTACCGTCTAAAACAATCAGGTTCTCCCTGTGGGCATTGGGAAATTCCTTGTCCACAATGCGGTTCATCTTCCGCAGCTCTTCCATGAGATTTCTCTTGTTGTGAAGACGTCCCGCCGTGTCGATCAGCAGCACGTCCACCCCCCTGGCCCTGGCGGCATTGACCGCGTCAAAGACCACGCTGGCAGGGTCCGCTCCCTCGCTGCCTCCCACCACCGGCACATCGGCCCGTCTGGCCCACTCTGCCAGCTGCTCCCCGGCGGCGGCCCGGAAGGTATCCGCGGCGGCAATGAGCACTTTCCTGCCGTTATCCTTGAGTTTTCCGGCAAGCTTACCCACAGAAGTGGTCTTTCCCACCCCATTGACGCCGATGACCATAATCACCGACTGCTGTTCCTCAAAATCATAGGCGGTCTCCCCCACGCGCATCTGCTCTTTGATGCCGTCTATGAGCAGCTGTTTGCACTCCTGGGGCGTCTTGAGATGCTGCTCCTTCACCTGGCGCTTCAGTCGTCCCACAATCTCCGTGGTGGCGTTGACGCCGATGTCCCCCATGATCAGAATCTCCTCCAGTTCCTCGTAGAAATCATCGTCTATGGCTGAAAAGCCGCTGAACACCGCGTCAATTCCCCTGACAATATGATTCCTTGTCTTGGCCAGACCTTCCTTCAGCCTGGCAAAAAAGCCTTTCTTTCCCTCGCTCATCTTTCCCCCATCTGTTTTTTGGATTTGTCGGAAAATCCGGTGGATTCCTTCCGGCTCGTGGGCCGATCTTAAAATTTAGTCCTCCAGATCCTTGTCAATCAGACTGACGCTCACCAGCGTGGAGACACCCTTCTCCTGCATGGTAATACCATAGAGTCTGTCCACCTGCTCCATGGTACCTCTTCTGTGGGTGATCACAATGAACTGTGTGTTCTTTGTGAGCTTGTGCAGGTATTTTGCAAATCTTCCCACGTTGGAGTCATCCAGCGCGGCCTCAATCTCATCCAACAGACAAAAAGGGGAGGGCTTCAGGTTCTGGATGGCAAACAGCAGAGAGATGGCGGTGAGGGCCTTCTCCCCGCCGGAGAGCTGCATCATGTTCTGAAGTTTCTTTCCCGGGGGCTGTGCGGTGATACGGATACCCGCCTCCAGAATATCCTCCTCCTGGATAAGGTCCAGGGTTCCCTTTCCCCCTCCGAAAAGTTCCTTGAACACCTTGTCAAACTCACGGCCGATCTCCGCAAATTTTTCCTGGAACTGCTTCCGCATGGCCGCGTCCAGTTCCGCAATAATGCCCTCCAGGGTCTTCTCCGCCTCCACCAGGTCATCCCTCTGGGTCTTCATAAAGGTGAACCGTTCCATGAGAATCCGATAGTCCTCAATGGCATTCACATTCACATCCCCCAATTTCTTGATCTGATCCCGCAGAGAGGCAATCTCCTTCTTCATGGCGGCCAGATCCGTCATCTCCTCATTCCGGATGGCTGCGGCATCGCTTAAAGTGATTTCATACTCATCCCACATAAAATTGATCTGGGTCTCCAGGGATTCCTCCAAACGCTCTTTCTGAGCGTTCAGGCGGTACACTTCCTTGTCCAGGGAAGCCTGTTTCTCCGAGAGTTCCTCTCTGCGCGCAAAGAATCCCTTCTGCTTTGCGGCCAGCTCCTCCCTCTGGGCTTCCGACTCTCTGAGCCTGGCCTGGGAAGCGTCCTGGGCCTGGTAGGAAGCCTGAATGGTCTTCTCGATCTCCCCGATGCTTTCCTTTTTGCGCTCCGCCTCCCGGCTGTTCTCCTCCAGAGCAGTCAGCACTTCCTCCAGCTCTGACCGGCACCGGGCCAGTTCCCCTTCTATACGATCCACATTGCTCTGCTGGAAATCCAGGGTCTGGCGCATTTTCTCCGCCTTCAGATCTCTCTGGGCCACCAGGGCAGCGGCCTGTGTTTCCTGCTCCCTGCTCTGAACCAGAGATTCCTGGGCCTGGGCGATTTCCTTCTGCAGACGCTCTTCCAAGGCCTCGCTCTGGGCCAGCTCCTGCTGCACGGCTTCCTTGTCCCTGCGGATCTGCAGGATCTTTCCCTCGATTTCCTTCTCTTCCGTCCGCATGGAGGCTGTGCTCTCCACATCCTCCTCCATACGCTCCCTGGCCTGGCTGATATTGAGCCTGGCGGTGTTCTGCTCAATGGATTTTCTCTGAATATCTCCCTTCACAGCCTCCAGATCCACCCGAAGTCTGGTGCGTCTGGCCTTGACTTCCTCGATTTCCTGAGTCTTGTTCTCAATCTTCCCCTGCAGATCCCGAACCCGGTTCTCCAGCTCGTCAATCTCCCTCCGGCGGCCCAGCAGGTTACTGCTGTTTTTAAAGGCGCCGCCGCTGATGGCGCCGCCGGGGGAGAAAAGTTCTCCCTCCAGCGTCACCATGCGGATGCTGTGGCGGTATTTCCTGGCAATGTTGACGGCGTTGTCCACGTTGTCCACCACCACAATGCGCCCCAGCAGGGACAGGGCCACATCCCTGTAGCGATCCTCTATGGACACCAGGGTATCCGCCGTACCCACCACGCCCTGTTCCGCCAGGATTTCCCGGTTCCGGAGTCCCTGGGAACCAGCCAGACTGGTCAGGGGCAGAAAGGTGGCCCTGCCGAATTTGTTCTCCTTCAGGAAGGCGATCATCTTTTTGGCGGTGTCCTCGTTGTCGGTGACAATGTTCTGTATGCTGCCCCCCAGGGCGGTCTCAATGGCCGTCTCGTACTTTTTCTCTGCCTGGATAATGTCCGCCACCACGCCGATAATGCCCCTGGTGTGGTCCTTCTGTTCCATGACTCTTTTCACGCTGCCGCCGTAGCCCTCGTAGCGCTCGGCCAGGTTGTACAGCGCCTCCAGCCTGGATTTTTCCCTGTGATAAGTATCCTGTATCTCCCGAAGACCTGCGTCCTGACGGGTGAGTTCCTCCCGGAATCCGTTGAGCTCCTGCTCCAGCACAGCCTCCCGCTCCTTTATGACACGGATCTCCTCTGTGACAACGGCAAAAGCCCCCTCCAGCTTCCGAAGGTTCTCCTCCCTGGCCACCTCGTCGGATTTGGCCCGCAGCAGCCGGGAATTCAGCTCGGCCCTGCGGATGTTCACCTGCTCCATCATGGTGTCGAAACGCCCCAGGCGGGTCTTCACTGTGGCCCTCTGGTTCAGCTCCTCGATGATGGTGTTCTTGCCATCCTCAATGCGTTCCTCCAAAAGGGCAATCCCCTGCTGGATCTCCTCCAGTTTCTCCCTGGCGGCGGCAGCTTCCTCCGCCAGCTCCTGGACTTTCCCGTCCGCCCGACTCTTCTCGGACATAAGCCCTGCCCGATCCTGTTCCTTGACGGCAATCTCCTCTTCCAGGGCGCTCCGACGGCTGTTCAGATGGGCCTCGCTGCCCTTGGCAGAGTTAATCTGCTCCTTCAGGACATTCATCTCCCCTTCCAGCCTGCTGCGGGTCAGCCCCGCCTCTGTCACCGTGTCCCTGGCCTGGGCCACGGCGGCTTCCAGGGCCTCTATCTCCTTCTGGATACGCCCGTACTCCTCCTTGATCCCCTCGTACTCAGTCTTTGTCTGAGTGAGATCCCCGCTGGCCAGACCGTATTTTTCTTCCAGATCCCGCAGCTCTTCTCTCAGATGGGCATTCTCCAGCAGAAACACATTCACATCCAGATTTTTCAGTTCCTCCCTTTTGCGCAGGTAAACTTTCGCCGTCTCGGCCTGACGCTCCAGAGGAGCGGTCTGCTTCTCCAGCTCCGTCAATATGTCGTTGACCCTCACCAGGTTCTGCTTCTCATTCTCCAGTTTGGTCTGGGCCGCCGCCTTCCGGCGCTTGAATTTTACAATACCCGCCGCCTCGTCGAAAAGCTCCCGGCGCTCCTCCGGTTTACCGTTTAGGATCTTGTCGATCTGGCCCTGGCCTATGATGGAATATCCCTCTTTTCCTATTCCTGTGTCATAGAAAAGTTCATTCACGTCCTTCAGCCTGCAGGCGCTGCCGTTGATCAGATATTCACTTTCTCCGGAACGGTAGATCCGCCTGGCCACAGTCACCTCGTCAAAATCTATGGCGAGCTGATGGTCCCCGTTGTCCAGGGTGATGGCCACATAGGCATAACTCAAAGGCTTTCTGTTCTCCGTGCCCGAGAAAATGACATCCTGCATGCTGGCGCCCCTCAGCTGTTTGATCCGCTGCTCCCCCAGCACCCAGCGGACAGCGTCCGCCACATTGCTCTTCCCGCTTCCATTGGGCCCCACAATTCCGGTAATACCGTTGTGGAACTGAAAAATAATCTTGTTTGCAAAGGATTTAAACCCCTGCACCTCAATGCTTTTTAAATACATTCCCTATCCCTCAGAAGCAGAAGCGCCCTATATGCTGCCTGCTGCTCTGCCGCCTTTTTTGTCCTTCCTGTGCCGGTGCCAAGTTTTTCTTCCTCCACATACACGGACACATAGAATGTCTTGTCGTGCTCCGGACCGGCTTCCTCCTCCAGCACATAGTGCAGTTCCTTTTTCAGTCTGCCCTGAACCTTCTCCTGGAGCTTGCTTTTGCTGTCATAAAACAGCTGCCGGTCCTCCAGATCGGACAGGATAAAACGGTAGATAAAGGCTTTCGCCGACTCCATGCCCCCGTCCAGGTACACAGCGCCGATGACGGCCTCCATAACGTCGGAGACGATGCTGTCCCGGGCACGGCCTCCTGTGACTTCCTCTCCCCTGCCAAGGAGAATGAATTTCTCCAGATCCAGATCCCGGGCGCAGAAGGCCAGAGCCGGCTCACAGACCAGGGATGCCCGCAGCTGGGTCAGCCTGCCTTCGGGCATGGCGGCATGCTCTCGAAACAGAAAGTCGCTGGACACCAGCTCCAGCACGGCGTCCCCCAGAAATTCCAGCCGTTCATAGTTCTCCCCCCTGTTTATCCTCTGTTCATTGGCGAAGGAACTGTGGGTCACAGCCTGCTTCAGCAGCATCTGGTTGCCGAACTTGTAACCGATGCGCTCCTCCAGTTGTTCCATGGTATAATCAGACAGCATTTTTCTTCCCTCATAAATTTTTGAAGTCCCCCGGATCACCTGCGGTTTTTCAGGACTCAGCGCTTCCGTTTTGGACCAGAACTCCAGAATACAGAACTGTTTGTCAGCCGTGAAACGCAGTCAAAGATCACCTATGCTCAGAAATCAGCACAGAAACTTCGTATATGGAGTACCAGGGCGTGTTTGAACACACCATTCAAACACGCCCTGACAGCCTTCAATTTAACGCGTCTTTGATCAGTTCCACTGCTTCCCCCACAGTGGAGATCTTCTCCGCTTTCTCTGTGGGAATCTCAATGCTGAACTCTTCTTCGATACCCATGATCACCTGGAATACATCCAGAGAATCTGCCCCCAGATCATCTACAAAAGTAGATTCCATGCTGATCTCATCCGGATCCACATTCAGCACATCTGCGATCACCTGCTTCAACTTTTCAAATTCCATGCTCTTCTCCTTTCCTCAATCCCCCAGGACTACCTGTTCCTTGATTTTTTGATTTATATTCTGTTCTTTAAATGCTATGCATTGAAGAATAGAATTCCTGATCTCCACCGCGCTGCTGCTCCCGTGAGTCTTCACCACCAGACCGTTGAGCCCCAGAAGCGGCGCGCCGCCGTACTCTTCGGTGCTGAACCCTTTCAGCGTCCGCTTTAAAGCGGGCTTTACCAGTGCCGCTCCCAGTTTGCTCCGCAGCGAGCTCATCATGCCCGCCTTGATCTTCTGTATCAAAGCACCGCTGACGCCCTCCAGCATCTTCAGCACAATATTTCCTGCAAAGGCCTCGCACACCAGCACATCCGCCGCCCCCAGGGGAATGTCCCTGGCCTCCACATTTCCGATGAAATTGATCTCCGGACAGTGCCGCAGCAGGGGGTATGCCTCCTTGGTGAGGGCATTGCCCTTCTCCTCCTCCACACCGATGTTCACAAGCCCCACTCTGGGATTGGCCACACCGATCACATGCTCCATATAGACGCTGCCCATCTTGGCAAACTGCAGCAGCTGACCGGGCCTTGCGTCCACATTGGCCCCGCAGTCCAGGAGAAGGCTTACGCCGTCCATATGGGGGATAAGAGGGGCCAGGGGCGGTCTCTCCACGCCCTTGATGCGGCCCACAATCACCTGGCCGCCCACCAGCAGCGCCCCGGTGCTCCCTGCGGATACAAGGGCGTCGCACTCCCCCTCCTTCACCAGATACATGCATTTTACAATGGAGGAATCCTTTTTCCGGCGCACTGCCATCACCGGCGGTTCTCCGGTCTCGATAACCTCCTGGGCGTGGACCACCTCCAGGCGCTCCGGGTCGTAAGTATATTTCTTCAGTTCCTCCTGGATCAGGGGTTCCCGCCCTGCCAGGAAAACTTTGATGCGCCTGTCTGCGTTCAGGGCTTCCACGACCCCTTTGACAATCTCGCCGGGGGCATTGTCCCCTCCCATGGCATCCACAGCCACATTCACCATCTCACCCATCGGACCCTTCCTTCCACATTTTCACTATAAATTAACCTTAAGGAAAAATCAAGATTTTTTTCATATAAGTGATTTCTTATAAGTAAAGAAACAGAGCATAGAATGAGGCATAAGAAAAGGGGCGTCCTTTGGAACGCCCTGAACTGCCACCAAACATATGCTCTTCAATAAAGGCACAGCTTAAGCGTCAACACTGATGACCTGCTTCTTATTATAAGAACCGCAGGCTCTGCATACTCTGTGGGGAACCGTAAGTTCACCGCACCTGCTGCACGCTACCAGGGTAGGGGCAGTCATCTTCCAATTGGCTCTTCTCTTATCCCTTCTGCTCTTGGAAGATTTATTCTTAGGACAAATAGACATATCGCTTACACCTCCTTATCTGCGTGGAAAATATCTTGTATTACAGCCATACGGGGGTCTGGAACGAAAGTGTCACATCCGCAGTCTCCCTTGTTCAGATCCCGGCCGCAGACAGGGCATATCCCCCTGCAGTCTTCCCGGCACAGAATCTTCCCCGGCCAGCTGACAAGAATCTCATTGTGTACGAAGGCTTCCGTGTCCAGGCAGGAGCCTTCCATGTACCCCTCCTCCAGTCCTGTCTGAAGGGATATCTCCTGCTGCCCGAAATCCAGATTCAGCTCCACGGGCACCGGCGTAAGACAGCGGTCACAAGCTCCCTGAACCTTCAGGGAAACCTTCCCCTCCAGCCTGGCCTTTCCCTCCCCTGTGTTCGTAAACACAAAGGTCACAGGAGATTTGGACAGGATCTCATAACTTTGAGCCCCCTGAGAAAAACACGGCATCTCCAGCATCACTTCTCTGGAAATCTGCATGCCTTCCGTTGTGAGAACATCGGATAAATTTATCAGCATATTCGGCTCCCATGGACGAAATCAACATTTCCTCTTCACACACTGTCTTATTATAGACGGGATAACATAATTTGTCAACATTTTTTTATGCCACATCCCCTGCATTTTCCGTCAGGCGTGCCTCAAACTCTGCCTCGGGCACCGGCCTGGCGTAGCGGTATCCCTGAGCCACCCGGGCTCCGATCTCCCGCATCAGCTCCACGTCCGCTTCCGTCTCCACCCCTTCGCAGACAATCTGCGCCCCCAGTTCATCCGCCAGATCCACAATGCTCTTCATAATCTTCACCTGCCGGTCCCTGTCCTCCTGGTTCAGAAGGAAGGAACGATCCAGTTTGATCACCGACGCCGGAATCTTCTCAATAACCCCCAGAGAGGAATATCCCGCCCCGAAATCGTCAATGGAGAGCCGCACTCCTTTCAAGTGCAGTTCATCCAATGTCTGCTCCGCCGTCTGCTCTTCCATCTCTTCCATAACCAGCGTCTCCGTGATCTCCACCTCAATAAGCTCCTTGGGCACATGGTACTCCTCCAGAACTTTCTCGAAGCGATCCGCGAAATCCGGCTTGGTAAAATGCATCCTGGAGAAGTTACAGGAGACAGCCACCACGGCATCCCCCCGGTCCAGCCTCCTGCGGAGCATTCTGCAGACACACCTGAGCACAAAGAAATCTATCTCCGTGACTCTGCCGGTCTGCTCATAGTACGGCACGAAAAATCCCGGAGACTTCACGGCCCCCTTCTCCGTGGGATCCAAAAAGCGCACCAGGGCTTCCGCCCCCACAATCTTCTCCGTCCTCACATCCACCTTTGCCTGATAGTAGGTGGCGAAATTACCCTCAATCTCCACAGAGTCCAGAAGCTGTTCCCTCTCATGGCGATCCCTGATGATCTTTTCAATGGAGTCGTCATAGACCTTGATATTTCCGTCCCCGCTGTCCTGGATAAAGTCGATGGCCTGGCTGGCGCAGACGATGGCCCCTCTCAGGTCAACGCTGCTCTGGGGAATGTAATAGACCCCCATCTGGATCTCCACCTTGTTCCCTGTATCCTGGAAGATCCGCTCCTCCACAAAAGCCTCAATCTCCTTCACCCTTTTGGTCACATCCCCCTCCTCCGCAGAGAGCAGAATTGCAAAATGATCCCCGTCGGCCTTGGCGCAGACTTCCCCTTTTCCGTTCACGCACTGAGACAGGGCTCCTGCGATGGAGACCAGAAGCTTATGCCCATTGTTCCACCCGTACACCACCTTGTAGCGCTGGAACTGGACAATGTTCAGATAAGCCATGGCATAGGATTGGCGCATCCTCTCCGGCAGAAGAGTTCTCTTTCCCCAATAGATCAGATAATTCAGATTTCCAATGTCAATCTCCACATCCTTGTACATCAGCTTCCGGATCCGCATGGTGTCCCGGACTGTGCGCACCGCCCCAAGGATAATCACTGTCATGACCAGAAGCAGAATAAGAATAATGCTGAAACTGTGATTCTGTATGAACTGGCTGACGCTGGCCAGGGAGTAGACATTCCTCTCCAGCATATAATCGTTTACCGCCCTGGCGTCAATGGTGAGAATCGTCTTGCCCAGAATCCCTGCAAGCTGGGTGTCATTCCCCCGGCAGGCCATGGAAATGCCGTGTTCCCCGCTGAGGACGCTTTTCACCTCCAGGTCATAATACCGCATTTCCGCACTCAGCAGGTACTCCGCCAGATATCCATCGCAGAGCACCGCATCCGCCCTGCCGTCCTTCACCGCATCCATACACTCCTGCTGTGTATTGCACAGCAGAAGGGAGGTGGATTCCAGATCCACCACATTCCCTGCCTCCCCGGCCAGGTAGTCCACTGTGGCCAGGGTTCCCACAGAGTGCAGGTCACGTCCCTTCTTCATCACAAGCACCAGGGGAATCTGCACATAATCTTTCAGCTTCACCAGCCGAAGGTCGCTGACCTCTCCCGCCGTGTGGACACAGTAGGACATAACATCAATTACCCCGTCCTGCAGAGCCCGGCTGGCCTCCTGGGGACTGGCCACCTTATGCCAGGAGAGCACAAGCCCCGCCACCGCGGCAGCCCCTTCCATCAGCTCCTTGGTCAGACCCCTGCACTCTCCCTCGTCCTCATAGAGGAAGGGATAATATCCGTCAAAGTAGCCCACCACCACCTTGTCCGTCCGGGCGATATAATTCTTCTCCTCCGTGGTGAACACAATTGTCTTGTCCAGACGGCTCTGGTAGAACTCGTTCATGAGCTTTGTCTCCAGCTCCGGCTCGTTCATCTTCAGATCCGCAATGGCATAATTCAGCTCCCGCATCACATCGTCATTGCCGCTGTAGCTGATATAGTAGAAAGGCCTGGGGGCAAAACGTCCTATCAGGCGCTGTCCCTCCTCAATCTCCATAAAGGTATGGACCATGGCATCCACTTCCCCCCGGTCCAGAGCCTCCTGTAACTGGGCCGTGGAACCGTACTGTTTGATTTTGGGGGATCTGATCCCATTGTCTGCCAGATAGTGCAGAAATTCTTCCCTTCGCACATAGGTGCGCACCATTCCGAAAGTGATCCCCTTCATGGCCTCAAAATCCTCATAGGCCAGGGAGCTGTCGGAATTGGTGGCAATAATGCCGAAAGTGTAGCCGCTGGGAAGATCCGCATACTGGTACACGGCCGCGCGCTCTGCCGAGTACTGGGCGGTGCCCACCAGATCCACCTTCTTGTCCGTCAGCAGCCGCAGGGCCTCATCCCAGCTTCCGCAGTCCACATACTCCACTTCCCAGCCCGCATACCGGCACAGCTCCTCCAGGTATTCCACATCCATACCTCCGAAGCTTCCGTCCACACGCTTCTCGTTGTACCCATTCATGGGAAAAAAGGCCACCTTTACATTTCTCTTCCCCTTCGCGCCGGCAGAGCTACAGACCAGACCGCTGAACATGCAAACCGTCAGCAGAAGACTCAAAAAGACCGCCATCCCTTTTTTCCACTTCATGCCCTTCATACCACACACCCCTTGCCCGCCTTTTCCTTCTATTTTACCAAATCGTCCAGGGGATGGCTAGTGGTTTTTTCAAAAAATTGGCTGTTTTTCCGATTTTTATTTTGAAATATCTTATAAAAAACAGCAATTTCCTATACATTTTCAGTTTGCGAAAAAAAGCCCCTCCTGTTTTGGGTAAAATCGACGGCCTCCGGCGCCCCTGTCAGCTCTTCCTCTTCTCAAACTCCTTCATAAAAGCTCCCAGGTCCGCTCCGGCGAAAGCCCTCTCCAAAAGCTGGGGCAGCATCTGGGGATTGCAGGCAAAACAGGGAATGGCAAGTCCGGCAATGCGCTGGGCCATCTGGGCGTCATAATAGGGCCTGCCCCCGTCGGCCAGGGCCAGAAGGCAGATTACCGTCACTCCGGAGGCCTTCATCTCCTCCAGACGGCGCAGAAGTCCCGCCCGGTTTCCCCCTTCCTCCAGGTCCGAGATCAGGAAAAACAAGGTCTTGGCAGGATTCTCCACATATTTTTCGCAGTATACCACGGACTGCTCAATATTGGTACCTCCCCCCAGCTGAAATCCAAACAAAAGTTCCACCGGATCGTCGCACTTTTCCGTCAGATCCACGATATTGGTGTCAAAGGCCACCACCCGGGTGCGCAGGCTGGACATGCTGGCCAGAATACAGCTCATAACCGAAGAGTAGATCACGGACTCTCCCATGGAGCCGCTCTGGTCTATGTCAAGGATCACCGTCCACTTGTTTGCCGCGGTGGTACTGGTTCTGTCAAAGAAATAGTAGTGATCCGGCACAATGGTTCCAAGATCCGGATTATAGTTTTTCAGGTTCCTGGAGATGGTGGTCTTAAAATCCAGAGCCGCCGCCGAGGGGATGGGGGAATGTCTCCTGCGGTTGATGGAGGCGGTGACAGCCCGGCGGATGTCCTGCTCCAGGAGCCGGTTGATCTCCTCCACAATTTTTTGAATAAACCGCCGCACGCTGTCCTTGGAGCTCTTGGGAATCTGCTCCTTTAACAGCAGAATGGTGGACGCCAGATTCACATCGGGCTCCAGGTTCTCAAGCAGCTCCGGCTCAAAGAGCAGCTGCTTGAGCCCGCACCGGTTCACAGCGTCCGCCTGGATCACGGTCACAAGGTCCTGGCCGAAAAGGCTGCGCACATCTCCCAGCCAGCGGGTAATTCTGGGATTGGAAGGGCCCAACCCTCCTCCCTGTCCTTTGGTGCCGAAGCCCCCGTTCTGGGTTCTGTCATAGATGGCAGCCAGGGCCTGGTCCATCAGGTCCTGCTGCGCAGTCAGGGGAGCGTCCCCCATCTGTCCAAACCGGTTCTGGCTGTCCTGTCCCAGGATCAGCCGCCAGCGGCGTATCTTTCCCTCTGCTTCCATATGCTGCCCTCACTAAAAATCAAAGTCAAAATCTTCCAGGTTCTCCACCATGCCCGCCTCCTGGGTATCCAGGGCGACGTTCACCGCCTCGCTGACCTGCTGCCCGTTTAAGTTCCACAGCTCTCCCAGATTTTCCGCAATCTCATCCCTCTCCCTGGCGGTGAAATCCGCAAAAGCCCTCCGCAGGAACACCAGCGCCCGCTTAAACTCCTCGTCGTCCAAAGTCTCCAGATAGTTGTCCAGGCTCTCCCAGAGAGAAAGTCTGGCGATAAGGGCATAGCGGTTCTTCATGGCAAGGCCCTCAAACCACCCTGCCCCCAGATCCGCAGGCGTTCCCGGTGAAAGTCTCCGCCGCACCTCCAGTTTCAGCTGCTCCGTACCCATAAGTCCCCGCTCCATCAGAACCGCCGCCGCGAACCCTGAAAGCTTTGTGTTCAGGTCATCCCTTCCCGCCACCTGCCACAGGGCTGACACCAGGCTCTCCTGGTCCAGAGTGTCGTGGGCCAGGGCCACGCTGTTGAGCTGCTGCAGGGTGGCGGACACTGATCCTGAGGCGGCGTCATCACAAACGCAGGCCCCGGGGAGCAGCAGGCAGGCCCGATAATAGATCCGATCCAGAATGGGCAGCAGGGGAGCGGCGTCCACCCGCCGGATGCTGCCATACCGGATCACCACGGACAGCTTCTCCGCCGTCCGGGCCAGTTCTTCCAGGGACACCGTGTCCACCGCCCGGCGGGCCAGTTCCTCCGTGGCGTAAACTGCCGCTGCCGCCATACCGCAGAAAAAGGCGTCCTCAATCACCTGGGCAATTCCCGCCATATTCTCCGCCTCCCGGGCCTGTTCCTTCATCTGTACCCCACAGGCCTGGAGAATGGTATCCCCCTTCAGGGCGGACTCCACCAGCTCAATCTCCGCCTCCGGGGTCCACCGCAGCACCCACTGCTCCGCCCAGGTGGCATTGTCCTGGCACCTGGCCTGGGTCTGGGCAAAGCTCACCCCCAGCACCCGGAGCCTGTGCAGAAAGAAAGAACGGTTTAAATCCAGGAAAGCCGACTTCTCCGAGGCGGCGCTCCTTTTTTCCCGCAGATCAAGGGAGAGATCCTGCGCCGACACATCCCGGTATTTTTCCAGCTTCAACTCCCGCATCTGCCGGTAGAAATCCTCCTGTATGCTGGTGCGGCTCATGCCCTCGGGCAGGCTACCTATGCCAGTGCCGATCTCCGTGTCCGCCACCGCCAGGCTCACCGCCGCCAGACTGCCCTCTCCCAGGCAGGTAACAGCCGCGTCCCGCAGATCCCGCAGGGCCGGAATCTTTCCACCCCGCATCCTGGCAAGCTCCAGGGCAAGCCGCACCGCCTCTATGACCCCTGCGGAAGACACAGGGGTACCGCTCTCCCGCAGATATGCCGCAATTCTGGACAGGTAGCTGTAGGCGGTGCCCATGGGCTGTCCCCTCAAAAAAGCCTCCCACACCAGGGCATAGTAGGCAGGAGCCCTGTTTCCCGCCCCATAGCCGGATCTGGAGGAGAGTCTGTAGTCAGAATAGGGCATCAGTGTGTGGGAGGCCTCTGTTCTGGGCAGCGCTTTCAGGGCTTCTTCCTCCTCCCGGGAGGGCGGCTGTGACCAGTTTTTCAGTCCTTCCACATGGTAGGATCCAGTGACCACCACCATGTCATCCGGGGCCACCCCTTCCTCCACCGCCGTTCTGATCTGACGGCGCATCCAGGCTTCCCGAAGCTGGATCTCCGCCCAGTCCCGCTCCCTCTCCCGGGTCAGCTCCCGAAGATTCTCTCCGAAAAGATTGGCTCCCGCATGGTATCCCTGGGCCGTGCCCGCCTGCTCCATGGTGCGCTCCCAGAAAGTCTCATGGCCGTCCTCCCCTGTCCTGGCGTCCAGAGCCCGGTACACATCCAGCCGGTCTTCCTCCCCTTCCGGCGCTTCCGCCTCCCTGGGCAGAGCCAGGAAAACCTCTGTGGGGAGATCCATAAACCGGCAGGGGACCTTGTTCTCGCCGCACCACAGCACTGCCTGGTACTCCGGGGAGTAAACCGCAAAGGGATAGAGAATGGTCCGCACGGGCACCGCCATGGTATATGCCAGCACCGCCATGGGAGGCCTGGCCTTGGGGTTCTGCATGTGGACAAGTTCATCCCCCAGATCGCAGGGGCCCTCCACCAGCACCAGCTTAGGCCGTCTCTCCTCCAGAAATTCCCGCAGATAGAATGCCCCCGCCGGGGACAGGTGCCTGATTCCATAAAAGAAAGGTTCCTTGCTCATAGTGAACGCTCCTTACCGATTCAACTCCCTGCAGGCTTCGTACAGTCCCAACCAGCGTGAACCCCGTTTTTTCATCACATTCTCCAGGTATTCCTTCCAGGCCAGAACATCCTTCTCCTCCTCTTTCACCACCGCCCCCTGCAGTCCCGCTGCCAGGTCATAGTCGGTGACGGCACCGCTGCCAAAGCTCCCTGCCAGAGCCATGCTGTTGCACAGCAGAGAGATGGCCTCCGCCGTGGACAGCACTCCCGAGGCGGACTTTACCTTCTGGCTCCGGTCCAGAGTCTCGCCGTTTCTCAACTCCCGGAAGATGGTGCAGACCTTCTCCACCACCTCCTGGTCAGGAATCGCCGCGTTCAGATCCAGGTTCCCGGCCTGCTGTTCCACCCTGGTTCTGACAATCTCCATCTCCGCCTCCAAATCCGCAGGCGTGGGCAGCACCACTATGTTAAACCGCCGTTTCAGCGCTGCGGACATCTCATTCACCCCTTTGTCCCGGGTGTTGGCGGTGGCGATGACGGAAAATCCCTTTCTGGCCGGCACCTCCATCCCAAGCTCCGGCACGGAGATTCGCTTCTCCGAGAGCACGGAGATCAGGGCGTCCTGAACCTCGCTGGCACAACGGGAGATCTCCTCCACCCTGGCGATGGTGCCTGTCTCCATGGCCGTCATCACGGGAGTCTTCAGCATGGCGGCGGGAGAAGGCCCCTGGGCGATTAACATGGCATAGTTCCAGGAATAGCGGATCTGTTCCTCCGTGGTTCCCGCCGTACCCTGAACCACCTTGGTGGAATCCCCGTTGATGGCCGCGCACAGGTGCTCCGACAGCCAGCTTTTGGCCGTGCCCGGCTCCCCGATCAAAAGCAGAGCCCTGTCTGTGACCAGGGTGGCGATGGCGATTTCCACCAGTCTCTCCTGGCCGATATATTTTGGCGTAATCTTTGTCTTTCCCGCCGTGCCCCCGCAGATATACGTCCGCACAGAACGGGGTGACATCCTCCATCCTGTGGGGACAGGATCCTTCTCCGCCGCTATCAGGGCATCAATCTCCTTCTGGAAAAGCTGCTCCGCAGGCAGCCTCTGCACATTGTTCTGTTCCATACCTTTCCTCTCCTATCGCTTTATGGATTTATATATCGGGGCAGGCAATGTATTCCTCCAGGAATTCCGTGCAGCCCTTGGCCCCCTTAAGCCTTCCGCACTTGAACAGCTCCAGTACTCCCCGGGCCTCCGCCGCCCTGCTCTCCGGACTTCCCGGAATATCTCTGAAATAACACTCCAGGGACCAGGCGCTGACACTGTTGGTCCTTTTGCGGGAGAAATGATTTACCGCCAGGCCGCTGCACTCCTTAAATCCCCACTTTTTCAGCGGTTCCAGGTATTCATAATTGTCCTTGGCAGCCAGGGCGCGGCTGTATAGATACGCTCCCACCTGGTTGCAGATCTCTTCCCTGCCCTCTTCCTCCCGGGGACGGATCCAGCCCGCCAGAAGCCGGTCGGTCCATGAATCTTTCAGGCTCATGAGCAGATCATACATTCCCGGGGACACAGGGTTCCCAGGATGGCAGACCATCCGCTGCCTTTCCCTCATCATATCCGTGTCCATAGTGCAGAGCGTATAGTTCCCGGCCTCGTCGGCTTTCAGGCACTCCAGGGCCTGCCAAACCCTTCCCTGCAGCTCCTTCCGGCTCTTTCCCTTTGACTTGGACAGAAAATCCTCCAGAAGCTCCTGACATTCCTCCGGAGACCTGGTCTCCAGGGCCCCGGCCATGGCCGCAGGAAAATACACACCGCCATAAGCGTCGTACAGCTCCCGGGCCAGAACTGCCAGCTCCGGATCCGGCGCCAGCAGCAGGGTATACTGCAAAATATTCCCAATGACTTGGCTGAACACTTGATCCATGTTCTGGTACGCTCTCAGGGGCAGGTAATACTGCATTATATCCTTAGTGCCCTCCCAGGGTACATCCAGGCCGGTGCCCAGAGCTGCAGCCGCACGGTAACAGCGGCAGGCGGCCTCTCCCCGCTTCCGGGGCAGTGTCTGAAGACAGGTTTCCAAAATATTATAGGTGTCCTTGTCAGCCTTCCTCTCCCCCTTCTGCCACTGGTCAAGAACCTGGAGAAAAATCTGAGCCAGAATCTCAGTCGCCTCCTCCCTGGAGGACCACTCCAGAAAAGTCAGCGCCTCCCGTGGCTTCTTTTCCGCCAGAGTCCGGAAAAACTTCCAGACTTCTTCCCCTTCCATGGAGGCCAGAACATAGTGGACCATTTTTTTGTTGTTTCCCTTTTCCTCCGCCCGAATCCTCAGCAATAGTTCCTGATTTTCCTGACTGCAGCCAAGGGCATGGATGAGAGCCGTCCGCACGTCCTTGGCCGCCTGAGGAAGCTGTTCCAGGTAAAAGCTGTTGGCCTTCGCACCGGCCAGTTCCTCCATGACCCGGATCCGACGCACCATCTCCTTCCCGCCCTTGGGGTCAAAGCCTTTCCGAAGAAGGGGATTTATGGCCTCCCAGGTGTGAGGGCTGCTGTGCCCGTCCTGGATCAGCCATTCCGCCGCATTCTCTGCCAGTTCCCCGTAGGAGGCGCCCAGGGCCGCCACCAGGGCAGATTGCACACGATAATCCTGGAAAAGCTCCGGGTGCTCTCGCCGCAGTTCCACCACATAACTGTACCTGCCGCTGCCGGAGCGGCACAGGGCATCCAGAAGAGCGGAGAGCACAGAATAAGGCACCTCTGTCACAGACAGGGGCAGCTCCTCTTTTTCCGCAGGCAGCGGCCGGAGTTCCCCGCCTGCGTCCACCACTCCCTGGGTACAGAGCACCGCATCCACCAGGGTCAGGGCGTCCAGAAGAGCTCCCGCCCTGTCCGGACAGTTCTCCTCCAGAACCGCCCGGGCCAGCTGCCCTATCCGGGCAAAGACCGGGGAAGCCTTCTCCAGAGGAGCCAGGTTCTCCAGAGCCCGCCTCAGCCGGAAGTCCTCGGTGATCAGGCCCGTCCCCGCCACGGCCCCCACTTTCAGCCTCTCTCTCAGTTCATACACGGGTGTTATATCCATTTTAACCACACCTTTCCTAATAGAAAACTAACTCCATGATGCTCACCAGAGCATGAAATTTTAATATAAGAGTCTGACGATTCCTTCCTCTGTCACAATGCTCAAAGGCCAGAACTTCAGCCGCCTGTCCTGCCTGTCATAGTAAAAACCCCCTAAAAGCACCTGTTTTTCCAGGAGCCCGCCCCAGGGAAGCAGCCTGAGTCTGTCCGTGGTGGATTCCAGTCCCGGCCGATCCCCCAGCAGAATCGTGCCGCCGCTCTCATCCATCAGAGCCAGTGCGTCATCCACCAGGCCAATCTTCTCAAAAGAAAGCAGCCGATAGAGCACCGGAGCCGCCAGGGCGTTTTTCAGATAATTTTTTGCCGCCTTGGCCTCCGCCGCCAGGGACCGGGCCGCCAGGGACCGCACTGCCCCCAGATCCTCCGCCCGCACTTCCCCTATGGACGCATGTTCCCAGCGCACCCGGCGGTTCCCCTCCCCTGGGTAAAGGGCGGCCATGCCCACCTGGGCCGCGCCAAAGACGCTGTCCTCTTCCTTCACGTATTTCAGTGCCTTTATGGGCCTGTAATTGCAGGTCAGGCTGATCTCTCCGGTCTGGATGTCCACCCAGCATCCGATGTCTATGTACTCCCGCCTGGCCTCGTCGTATTCCACCCAGAAGGAAAGCTGTACCAGGCGCATATCTTTTTTACAGCTGCCCAGTTCCTCCAGCTCCGAAAGTTTCCAGATGCCTCCCAGCTCCTCGTAGAGGGGACTGGCTTCCTGATCCTCCTGGCCCTGTGTTTTCTCCTGCAGATACAGGGTGGATTTTTTCACCAGGGTCCAAAGCCTCTCCAGAACATCCAGCGCATTGTCGTAATGGCTTTCCTCCTGATCCTTCTGAAATGCCTCCACCTCCAGAATCAGTCGGTTCAGCAGCCGCTGGGGTCCCGGCAAATAGTAGTCCCCCAGCTGTTTGGACAGATCCCGGTAAGCTGCGGTGGCCGTTCCTCCCATGGTGCCCAGGCCTGCCTCCAGAAGTTCCCGTATCAACTTCTCCGTCAGAGCCAGGCCCTCCAGCTGTTTCTTCCATTTCTTTATCCGGGCCGCCCCTCCAGACTTGGAAGTGGTTTTCTTCTTTGCCGCCTGCTTCTCTCCCTCCAGTCCATCCTGCCCTTCTGGGCTCTCCGCTCTGGCCGCTTTCGCCTGCTTCTTCTCCCGCTTTTTCAGGATATCCTCAGGAATCTCACAGTCCCCGAAGGCCTTTCCCGCCAGCATCTCATAGAGCAGAGCCAGGCCGTGCTTACAGGGGAACTGCCTGCTGGGACAGGAGCACCGAAGCACCGGCTCCTGGGCGTCAATAAAATCGGCCGTGGTGATATAATTGCTCTTTCCGCTTCCTTTGCACTCCCCCAGATAAAAAGTATCGTCTTTTGACTTTTCCAAACGGACGAAACCGCCCTTCTGAGAGATCTTTTTGCCATTTGTGTTGGCGGCCGGATTGGGAGCCATGGCCTGAATCTGCTGTTCCGTAATCTGCTGCATGCCGTATCCTTTCCGCCGGCCCGGGCGGGGCCGGCAATCCGATTCAAATTTACCTTAAAGAAGTTCCTTGGGAATTTCCTTCTGAGACTCTTTGGATGCTTCTTTTGCAGAGGCTTCTTTCATAGCCGCTTCTTTTGACGTCTCCCCTGAGGCTGCCTTGGGAGAGATTTTAAATCCATCTATCCCTTTTCCCTCAAACACAAGCCCCAACAGATCCACCACCGCCTCCACAATCAGAGACACCGCCGTGAAGGTCCAGAGCACGGCAGTGGTGGCAAAAGGATTCCGCAGCACCACCACCGCCACAATCAGTGTCAGCGCGGCGCCGGCAGCAGGAAAGTACCAGAGCTTCTTCTTCAGACGTACCATGTCCACTGCCCACTGCACTTTCATTATCCCTGTGATCAGTATGATGATTCCATAGAACATAGCCAGCAGCGGAAAGGTGACAATAAACCAGTCGGAGCGAAAGATACAGAAGATTCCCCCTGTGAGCGCACCCAGTCCCTTCATCAGGTTCTGGCCCATGGCCGCCTCTTCCGGATCCGCCTTAAAATAGGCCAGCACCAAAAACACTCCCAAGGCCGTCAGCAGCATGCCCACCCCGGCGATAATGCCCACGGTAAACCCCGCCGGATCAATCAACAACAAGACTCCCACCAGCACTTCCCCAAGCGCCAGTATAATGCTCCCAAATTTCTGCAGAATTTTTTTCATACGCTCTTCCACCGCTTTCCTACTTTTCTTTTCTCACAAATATCAGCATCTCCTGCCCGAGGTATTGCTATTCTGCCAGAATAAGCATTGGGCTTTATCCTAACATAGCCCAAGCTTAACCAGCCTGGGCTACATCCTCTGCCCCCGGACAGGCCCTTTTGGGGCCTGCCTGGAAGCAGGCTTTATTTACAAAATTACTCCTGAGGCTCCTGGGGCACGGCCTCTTTTGCCTGGGATTTGAACTTGGCCACTTCTTTTGCGGCCTGAGCAATGGCAATGTTGGTTCCCGCCCCGGCCACGCAGCCTCCGGGACAGGCCATTCCCTCTATAAGACAGCCGTTCTTCTTCCCTGCCTTTGCCAGAAGAAGCATCTTCCTGCATTCTGCCAGGCCTTCCGCGTGCTCAATCTTCACCTCCGTGCCGGGATAATAGGTTCTGATGCACTCCTCAATGGCATGGGCCACCCCTCCGGCCACACCATAGCCCCGGCCGGCTCCGGTGGCATCCTGCATTTCATCCATGGCCTGGATTTCCTCCAGCAGAATGCCTTTCGCCTCAAACATTCCCGTGAGCTCCTCAAAGGTAATCACAAAGTCCACATCCGAGCGGATGGTCCTGCGGCTGGCCTCCAGTTTCTTGGAAGCGCAGGGGCCGATAAAGACCACAGATGCGTCAGGATGTTCCTTTTTGATGATCCTGGCCGTGGCCACCATGGGTGTCAGGGCATTGCTGATCTTGTCGATGGTCTCAGGGAACAGGTTCTTGGCCATCACGGACCAGGAAGGGCAGCAGGAAGTCAGGGCAAAGGACTGGTTTCCTGAGGCAACCTCTTCCACATAGTGCTCCGCCTCCGCCATACAACCCTGATCCGCCCCCAAGGCGGTCTCGTACACATCTGCAAACCCAAGCTCCTTCAGGGCGGTCTTGAGCATGTCCGGGGTCACTTTGGGGCCGAACTGTCCCGCAAAGGCCGGAGCCACCTGGGCAATAATCTTCTTTCCGGACTGCATGGCCCGGATCAGCTGAAAGATCTGGGACTTGTCCGCAATGGCTCCAAAAGGACAGCTGACCATGCACATGCCGCAGGACACACAGGCATCATTGTCGATATAAGCCCGGCCGTATTTGTCGGACTTTATGGCATTCACCCCGCAGGCAGCCTTGCAGGGTCTCTCCTTGTGACAGATGGCGTCATAGGGGCAGATGTCCTTGCACTTTCCGCACTTTATGCACTTTTCCTGATCAATTACCGACTTGCCGTCCTTCATGGAGATAGCTCCCTTGGGACAGACACTCTGGCAGGGATGGGCCACGCAGCCCATACAGGCGCTGGTGATCTCATAGTGGTTCTCCGGGCAGGCGTTGCATGCGGAGGGAATCACCTGCATCAGGGGCGGCTCATAATATTTCTCCCCGATATCGCTCTCCTCCAGTCCCTGTGTCAGATGTCCCGGGCGCTCTCTGTTCTCCGGGCGCAGGCTCATGCCCATAGCCAGACGGATCCTCTCTCTGATGATGGCCCTGTCCCGGTAGACGCTCTCCCTGTATGTGGACTGTTCGTAATCCACAATCTTGTAGGGCAGGGCTTCCATGTCGTCCTTCAGATTCTCTGAGTGATAGGCCAGATCGGCCACCTCCCGGAAAACCCTTCTTCTGTTCTGCCTTACCGGGGTGTCAATTCCTCTCATGCTGCTCATCTTAATTCCACCTCTCGTAAATGTCTATTTTTTAACAATATCTCCTTAACCTATTAAAACATATTTGAAGCGCGAAATCAAGTGGAACCCGGCCGTCCTCAGTGAGCAGCCGCAGAATAATCGGCAGCTTTCCCCTGACGCAGCGGAGAAGCCAACACAATATTTCCCGCCGTCCTACACTCCCTGGCCCCATCCGTGAACGTCCACTTTTTCCAGCGCCAGCAATTTTTCCTTCCTGTCCAGTCCTCCCGCATATCCGGTGAGATTTCCTCCCGCCCCCACAACCCTGTGACAGGGGATCAGGATCGAAATCTTATTGTGTCCCACCGCGCCGCCCACTGCCTGAGCGGACATTCGGGGCAGCCCTCTCTGCGCCGCAATCTCCTTTGCGATTTCCCCATAGGTGGTAGTTTTTCCATAGGGAATCTTTTTCAGAATCTCCCACACCGAGAGCTGAAAGGGCGTGCCGGTCACATGGAGGGGCGGCATAAAATCCGGCTCCTGCCCTGAGAAATAGACGGTGAGCCACTGCCTGGTGCGCTCAACGGCAGGCGGAATCCCATCTGTATTCTCCTGCCGATTCCTCTGTCCCTCTGCACATTCTTCCTTTTCAAGCTCCTGTGCCGTACAGCCCTCCGGTTGCTTTTCTTTTTCAAACCAAAGTCCCGTCAGTCCTTCCTGGTCGGCCTCTAGGAGCAGCCTCCCCAAAGGGGATTGAATATAACACCTGTACAAAATCACTTCCTCCTTCATTTTCCTATAAGATTCCTCTCAATTATCTGACAGCCATTTCTAGAATCTCATTATCTCCTCAAGACTGCGAGAATTTACCAATCCGTTCATGACGAACATTTTACCCAGGTCATGATTCATACCAGCAGCTTTGCGCTTTAAATAAACGCATATATTCACCATTCTTGTAAATCAATTCCTCATGTGTCCCTGCTTCGCTGATGGCGCCTTCTTTCATAACAATAATTCTGTCAACCTTTGTACATACGCTCATACGATGTGATATAATAATTGCTGTTTTTCCTTTGACCATATTCATTATTTGAGACAATATTTCCGCTTCCTGAATGGGATCTATCGCTGAGGTTGGTTCGTCCAAAATGACAAGATTGCCTGCTTTATAAATTGCACGTGCAATTGCAAGACGCTGCGCCTGCCCTCCAGACAATTCTATCCCGCCAAATTCTTTGCCAAAATATACCTGGCTGATATCCCCACATGAAGCAGCGATATCATCCAACCCAATTTTACTCACGATTCTTTTTATATCTTCTACAGCATTTTCTGGCATATCCGCCAACACAATATTTTCCTTCAAGGACATTTTGTATATCATATAATCCTGAGAAAGATATGCAATCTTCTTATACAAATCTTTCGTATCAATGCTGTTTATTGGGATGTCATTTATAGCTACATTCCCTTCTGTGGCTGCATATACCCCCAGCAATACTTTTGTCAAAGTCGTCTTGCCGCTGCCGTTTTCACCCACAACAGCAATCGTCTCTCCCACTTGAATCTCCAGGTCTATATTCTTTAATGTGAAATCCTCTGCATTTGGATAGCGAAAAAAGACTTTCTTTAAGGAGATTTTTTGAATTTTTTCTCCTACTTTTACAGATCCTCCCTGTTCCCCGGGAAGTTCTATAAAGTCAAAATAGTCTTTTGCATATTCTAAAAATACCGGAATACATCCAATTGACGTGATATGATTTTTTATCACAACTTGTACATTCACAAACGCAGTCAACACTGCGCCGAACACCCCCGCCTCTATTCGACCGGCTAACAACAGCAGGAAAGAAAAGGTAATTCCCAATATATACCCGATTATCCTGATAAATTCGCAATACATCATATTCCTGTGAGCAAATAATTCTTCCTTCCAGAATTTCTGATTTATTCTATCCCTTGACTTTTTCCATTGATCTGCCAGATAATCTGCAAAACCCATGATACGCATTTCTTTTATGGATTTTTCATCTGTGAATAACGACCATAGATAATCCCGTTGTCTTTTTTCTTTTGTCAGCTCCTGACTGATCTGATACTTTTTCTTTTCCTGAAAATAAGTCGCCGCATAGAATTGGGCCACACTCACTATTGCAATCACCGCCAGGACTCCATGATAGGATCCAAGCGTAATAATGAGTGCTCCCGTGCCAAGAACCGAAGTAGTCAGAACAACTGACAGCATAAATATACTTGGAATCCTGTCATTTTGGACACACTCTTCAGCCTTTTCCTTTTTGTTCATTATTTCTGCATTCTCATATGTTATCAAGGGCAGTTCCGAAGCTTTTTGAGAAATGTTTTCCTTTAAGATATATAGAGTTTTCTCGAAGATTCCCACATTTGTCGATATGCTGGCAATTAACTGTACAAATTGTTTCACAATAAGGTAAACGATAAACGCGACGCCATATGTAATCAGCCTGGAATAGCTGCCCATCTCTTCACGCAGAACCCAATACACTTCCTGATAAAAGCCAGCTAAGATCAGGGTGGAAACAGTCGGCGAAAAATTTTCCAGTATATAATAAAATGGCGCTATGATGGAATCAATGCGTCTGTATTTCCAGAAAAAATGATACACTTTCATCAATGTCTTAACTTTTATTTTTTTCTCTTGCTTTCCATTACCGTCCATCTCTATCCGTCCTTTTCACGATACCATTGGCTCTGTGCATGAAACATTTCCTGATACAACCCTCTTTCCGCAAGCAGCTCATCATGGGAACCCTTCTGTACGATTTTTCCCTTATCCAATACAATGATTTGATCGCATTGCTTCGCAATTGCAAGGCGATGCGATACCACAATACAGGTATGGCTCCGCATCATTTTTAAAAAGGATGCATATAACTCACTTTCTGCCTTCGGATCCATTGATGCAGTCGGTTCGTCCAGTATCAGCAACTGCCCCTTTTTAAAATATGCTCTTGCCAGGGCGAGTTTCTGCCATTGGCCTCCGGAGAGGCTGATTCCATCCTCCTCTATAATGCCAACGGGTTTATCAATAATTTTCTGTAAGTCAGAAGCTTGCGCCTGCTCCATGGCCTGAAATACTTCACTGTCATTCTCCATTCTCTCCACAGAACTGATCGCCACATTATGGCGGACAGAAAACTGATATCTGGAAAAATCCTGAAATGCCGCCCCGTAAATTTTATGTAAATATTGTGACGGCAGCTTAAAAATATCTATATCATTCAGTGTGATCCTTCCCTGTGCAGGCTGATACAACCCGCATATTAATTTCACGATTGTCGTCTTTCCCGAACCATTTTCTCCTACCAGCGCAATTTTCTGAAAGGGTTCTATGGAAAAGGAGACATCCTTCAGCACCTCATTTGGATCATTCGGATACCGAAAGGAAACATTATGAAACTGCAGACGGCCCTGTACATCCACCATTTCGCCGTTCTTCACTTTCTTCACTTCAGGAAGCTCCATAAACTTTTCGAGATACCGAACATTGACCCCTGATCTCAAAATCAATGCAAAATCATTTGCCATGCACTCCGAACATCTATAAATTGACTGTACGGCACTGATCAGAGCAACCACGATGCCGTATGATAATCTGCCATGTGTTATCTCATATATCACGTAGATAACAACAAAACTTACCCACAGAACCATACTCATATACCCAGACGCATATACGAACTGCGATTGCAGTGTTCTCAGCAATCTTTCCTTCCATATCACTCGCAACAGAGCTTCCCGCTTATGATGCACAAAGTCTATCGCATCATTTAGTTTTAAATCCAGAAGAGTCGACTTCGTACATAGCAATTTGTCCAGATAAAGCATTTTCCTTTCGTCATCTGTCTGTTCATCATAAAGCTTTGCCATCATGTCAACACGTTTGAAATTCAGGCAAAGTAATATTCCAAGACATCCTGTTCCCAATAAGCCAAACAAAGGTGAAAGACTGAAAAATACAATCACATATCCAAATATCTCTATGAAATCCGCAACAAGTGAAAAAAATGTCATAAAATATTCCAACAGAGCTTCCTGGGGAGCGCTTCCCACATGATGGATGATATTCCTTGAATGTTCCTCTTCAAAACAGGAAAATTCCACAGACACATACTTTTCTAAAAGCTTATCGGAAAATCCACAATACAGCTCTGCTTTTAATCTCTGCTCCCTATATGAATCAGAATACTTTGTTATCTGTGCCAGTAATTCCACCACAAATAACAAACCAACGCCCCAAAAAAATTTGATGTAAAGCTGACTGCCCTGCGCCAAATCCATCACATGATTCACCAGATTTTTTATCAGTAAAACAGAGCAGACCGGAAATAACGCAAACAGAATCATTCCTGCCAGATAACAGATCGTGTGCTTTTTTGCGCTGCGCGCTATTCCCCCAATGACTTTTATCGTAGTTTTAAACATGCCATTCTCCTCATAGCTCCATATTACACACAGAACTGATATCGCCACATATCACTTCCATCTCCTTCCAGAATACGGTATCAATTTCAAAGTTGCTCAAAGATTGTACCTAATCTGTAAAAGAAAACTTGGTTTATTCCCTATTTACATAAACTTATAGATGCTAATTAAACCCATAAATGTATTTTCGTCATTTATTGCGGATCTTATATTAGTGTCATGGCTATAGAAACCATTCCTTCATCACACCAAGCACCTTCACCAGTTCTTCCTCCGTAATTATATAGGGCACCATAGCATACATATAGTTCAGAAAAGGCCGGCTGAACACACCCCGCTCATAGGCAAACTGCTGGAATCCCTCCAGGAAAGCCCCCTCCTTCACCTCAACACAGACACAGGCCCCCATCATACGAACCTGGCGGATTTCAGGATGTTCCAGCCCCGCCATCTCCCGTCTGGTGATCTCCTCAATACGGTGGATCCGGGACAGATACTCCCCCTCCTCAAACAGCTCAATGGACTTCAGCGCCACACTGCAGGCAAGAGCATTTCCCATAAATGTGGGACCATGCATAAGGGCCTTCTGGGGCTCCTCCCCGTAGAACCTCTCATACACCTTATGGCCGGCAACAGTGACAGCATGTCCCATGTAGCCGCCGGTGAGAGCCTTGCCCAGCACCAGTATGTCCGGCAGCACAAGATCAGCCACAAAGCGATTCCCCGTCCTTCCAAAGCCTGTTGCCACTTCATCGAAGATCAGCAGGACTCCATACCTGTCACACAGCTCCCTTGCTCTCTGGAGGAAGGATATGTCATACATTCTCATGCCCCCTGCACCCTGAAGGAGGGGTTCCACAATAAAGCAGTTCAGTTCCCGGTGATACCTGGCAAAAGCCTCCTCCAGCGCCGGTATCTGCGTGGGAATATGAATCACATTCTTTTTTTCACCGTAAGCTTCCAGAATAAAGTGATAGTCTTCGTCATCCCCCACTTCCATCGCCTTAAACGTATCCCCGTGGTATGCATGGGTCAGAGAGAGTACCTTCGTCCTCTCCAAGTCTCCCTGATTGACATAATACTGCAAAGCCATTTTTAATGCAACTTCCACCGCCACACTTCCCGAATCGGAGAAAAAGCAATAATCCAGGTCCCCCGGCAGCCATTCTTCCAGCTTCCGGGCCAGTTTCTGCACCGGCTCATGAGTCAGCCCTCCCAGCATCACATGGGAGAACCTGTCCGCCTGAGTCTTGATGGCCTCTGTCAGAACCGGATGTTTATACCCATGGATCACACTCCACCAGGAGGAAACTGAGTCGATAAGCTTTTTATCCCTGGTATGGAGATACACTCCCTGGGCATCCGTGATCTCATAGGGTGTCTTCATCGTCTTCATCTGCTGATAGGGATACCAGATCATTGGAACCACCTTCCTTTCTATTATGTCAGATCCTGATTAAAATTTTGAGGTTTTCTAAAGCCTTGGGCTCTTTCTTTCCCATGAGTATCCATTTCTGACCAAATGTCCTGCCTGAATGGACAGCAGAATCAGACCTCATACAGGGATACCAGCAGTTCCGGATCCATATCCAGTTCTTCTGCCCCCTCTTTTACACAGGCCAGGGTTCTAAGCCCTGTCCTGTGCTCACACATGCGCACATTGTCCTCCTCCATAATATCTCCCTTATGGAAGCGGTTATAGACAATACCTTTGACAGGAATGCCCCGGGCGCGCATATATTCCGCGGTCAGGACCACACTGTTGATGGTGCCAAGACCTGCATGGGCAACCAGAAGGCAGGACAGACCAAGTCTGCGGATCACATCCTCCAGCCATATCTCTTCCTGGTCAAAGCAGACCGGGCAGAGAATACCGCCGCTTCCCTCCATGGTCACATAGTCATATCTGGCACACACCTCCCAAAATCCCTTCTCCACCACATCCATCCGCACCGGATTTCCCTCCAGGCGGGAGGCCAGATGGGGCGATACCCCATGCTCATACACATAGGGACACATCTGGTCAAGAGACTGCTCTATGCCTGAAATCTTCTTCACATAAAGGGCGTCTCCGGGAAGGAGATCACCATCCTCCCCCCGTTCATTGCCGCTCATGGCTGCCTTATAGTAGCCCGCCGATCTGCCGCTTTCCTTTAATTTTTTTACCATCAGGCCCGCCACGTAAGTCTTCCCCACATCCGTTCCCGTTCCTACTATGAAAATTTTTCTGCTTCTCTCACTCATCACAAAGCCCTGCCTCAAATCCCAGCTCTTCTATCATCTGCATGTCCGTTCCCACTGTGATTCCCGCCGTGGTCAGCATGTCCCCGGAGATGGCGGCGTTGGCGCCGCTTTGGAAACAGCCCCTTCCCCTGTCACCCAGAAGTCCCCTGCCCCCTGCAAGCCGTATGGCGGCCTCCGGTATCAGAAAGCGGAACAGCGCCACGCAGCGCCGGGCCTCCTGGCTGGTCAAGGGCTGATTGTTTTCGTAGGGAGTCCCGGGAATGGGATTGAGCAGGTTCACCGGAATGGACTTCACCCCCAGTTCTCTGGCTGTCAGAACCATGTCTATGCGATCCTCCATGGTTTCCCCAAGCCCCAAAATACCGCCGGAACAGACGGAGAGTCCCGCTCTGCGGGCTGCCTTCAGCGTCTCAATCTTCTCCTGATATGTATGAGTGGTACAGACCTGGGGAAAAAATCTTGCGGAAGATTCCAGGTTGCAGTGTACCCGGGAAGCCCCGGCCCGCCGAATCTTATGAAACTGCTCTTCCCCCAGCAGACCGAAAGACACACAGACCTGAATGCCGGTTTCTCTGCAGATTACCCGTATGCTTTCGCAGGCCTGATCCACCTCCTGATCCGAAAGTTTCCTGCCCGATGTGACAATAGAGTACCGCAGCACTCCCTGCTGTGCGTTATGCCTGGCTCCTTCCAGAAGCTTTTCCGTGGGTAAAAGCCCATACGCTTCCGTACACCGGGCCTGATAATGGGCGCTCTGGGCACAGTATTTACAGTCCTCCGAGCAGCGGCCGCATTTACCGTTTACAATTGTGCAGATGTCAAATTTCTTTCCACATTTTTTCCTGCGAATCTCCTCCGCAGCCTCAGCCAGTTCTTCCAGCGGAGCCTCAGCCAGCGCAAGCGCCTCCTCCCTGGAGATTCCTCCCTGCTGCAGTGCTTTTTGTTTTAATTCTTCTACCATGCCCATCTTGCTATTCCTCTTCAATTCTTTTCATTCCTTTTCCATTGTCTCACAGCAGTCCCAATCGCCCGGGCCGCCCCTGCCAGTTCTTCCCTGGTGTGAGTTGCCATCAGAGCCACCCGAAGAATTGCTTCTCCCTTCCTGACCGTGGGATATCGAATGGCCGGGATAAAATATCCTTCCTCCTGAAGCTGCCGGGATATCTCCATGGCCGCCTCCTCGTCTCCCACCAGAACAGGCACAATGGCTGTCTCTGATCGGGCAGGGATACCCTCTTCCTGAAGCTGTCCGCAGAACCATTTGACATTATCCTGAAGCCTGCGAACTCTCCAGGGCTCCTCTTCCAGCAGCTCCAGAGCCCGCTTTGCCGCTCCCATGGACACAGGGGAAAGAGAAGTGGAAAAAATGTAGCTCCTGGCCTTATTCTGCAGATATTCTGTCAGAACACGGGGACCGCAGACATATCCCCCTTCCGCTCCCAGAGCCTTGCTCAGAGTCCCCATCAGAATGTCTGTCCGCCCTTCCATATGGAAATATTCCTCACAACCCCGGCCTGAAGCTCCCACCACCCCCGTGGCATGGGCTTCGTCGATCATGGACAGCAGCCCGTAAGTGTCCGCCAGCTCCACAAGCCCTGGCAGATCCACGATATCCCCGTCCATGCTGAACACACCGTCGCTGACGATAAGTCCCCTTCTGCCTGGATGGGCCAGAATTTTTTTCTCCAGATCAGCCATATCGTTGTGAGCGTAGATAACCGTCTCCGCTCCCGACTGCCTGCAGCCGTCAATGATGCTGGCATGATTCAGAGCGTCGCTGTAGATCACATCCCCTTTCCGGCATAAGACCGGAAGGATACCGCTGTTGGCGGCGAATCCTGTGTTAAACACCACCGCCCCTTCCCTGCCCTTAAACCGCGCCAGACTCTCCTCCAATTCCATATGTATCTTCGTAGTTCCGGTGGTGAGCCTGGAACCGCCGGAACCTGTGCCATACTCTCTCAGCACCTGCGCCGCGTACTCTTTGATGCAATCCTGGGCACATAAATCCAGATAAGAGTTGGAAGCCAGCATCAGCATGTCCCTGCCCCGATACTGAACATGGGAACTTTGAGCACTCTCGATCACTTTCACCTGGCGGTACAAATGCTGCTCCTGCAGCATGCCCAGCTCTTCTTCCATCCACCCCCATTTATTCATGATTTTCCCCTGTCCCCCGCCTTTCTGCCAGGCTTTTTAAGCCCCTGCCTGCCGCCATTGCCCCTTTGGATCTACAATATCAATGTCTTATATTTCTACCGCTTTTCTTCCGGATCCACATGCACAAGCACCTTCTGCTGCTGCAGATATTGGATACACGCCTCCCGCTCCTGGGCATTTCCACGGAACAGAAAAACTCTTCCGCCCTGGGAGCTTCCCATCTCTTTCAGCCTGGTAATACGCACATATCCAAGCTCCCTGGCGGCAATATAGCCGGTGACATAATCCGGATCATCGGAAATGCATAACTCTGCCACAATATTGGGGTGATTCACTACTTTTGTGGCCAGAACCAGAGCTTCGTTAAAATGATTCTTTCCGGTACACGCAGACTGCCTGGCCTTGTCCTCTGTCTCCATATCCATGTAAGTAGCCCGGATTCCCCTCTCTGCATCCGGTTCCAGGCGCTCCAGTGTGTCCGCGTCCAGAAGCATGGCCCCCCGCATGGCATAGCTCTGGCTCCAGAGGGACAAAATCTCCTCCCCCCGCTCCAATCCCAGCCTGCGCAGACAGCCCAGAACTTTCTCCCGTCCCTCTTCTGCGTCTGCAGTCTCGAGGGTGGTCACGGCAAGGGCCGGAAGATGCAGTATCTCTGCTTCATCCACAGCCTCGATCTTCAGGTTGATAAAGTCCGGTTTTCCCTTTCCGTGGTCCAGCGCACGCCGCAGCAGCCGTGAACAGTACTGCTCCAGTTCCTTCTCCCGGACAATCTTCTCTGCGCCGGATATATGCCCTTCTTCTTTATTTGAAGCCCTCATTTTAATGCTGTAACGGTTCATTCTGTTTCCCCTTGTCTTTTTTTCACCGGCCTGCTGCACATGCCATATTTCTGCTGTCAGCTAAAACCAGGTTCCCTCCTTGTGAGACGCTTCATAACAGGATACATCACCGCCGCCCCTACAGCCGTAAACGCCATTCCCGGCAGAGCCGCAGCAATCAGTGCCAGAGGGTTTGTACCTGTGATCCCCCCAAGCACCAGCCTTCCCGCCGCCGTTCCCACAGGCCCGCTGATGGCAATGGTAATGGGATGTACGCCGAATACTGCCAGAATGCCGCCCGCTACAATACGGAATATCATAGAAATCGTGACATTTACAATAGAATGAGTGCCCGTGAGCAGGTTGACTGCACTGGCCAGGACGCCAATCTGAATATACCTTTTAAAGCCAAAACAAGCGGCAACACAGACTGCAAAAGGTGCGGAAAGCTGAAACTCACACCCTGGAATGACACTGGGCAGTTTCAACATTCCCAAAACCGCAAGCAGTGCGGCAAACATGGCAGTTTCCGTCATTTCCCTTACCTTTAATTTTGTGTTTTGTTTTGCATTTTCTTTTGCCTCAGATTTCACCCTTAGTTTTGGAATTTCATTTGCCACTTCCCTTTGTTTCATGAGCACCTCTTATTATTCATATACTCTGTGTTTAGATACTCTTTGATTATAGGAGATGGGCAGCAGACTGTCAACCCATTTTTTCCACAGTTGACAATCTCTTCCGGCAGCTAAATGCCATATGTTTTGTACAGCTCCCGGCGTTTGTCGCTATCCTTGGCAGCCAGAGCAATGACATCAAATTTCTTTTCCTGCAGCAAAGCCTGAATCAGTTTCGCAAACCGTTTTTCTCCTTTTTCTATTCCTTTTTCTATCCCCTTTATTTCTCCTCTGGCCTCCAGCATATCAAGATACTCACACATAATAATTTCCTTCCCTCTATTCTGCCTTTTGCTTATTTCATCCACAAGTTCCGTAAATCTGCTGTCGCCTGTGAGGGCATACATCATTTCACACAGTGCCTGTGGATGCAGAATCTTCTGCCCGGATCGTCCCTCAAAACCGCCTTCGCTGAGAAAATCTGCCACAAAACCCATGTCACTGGTAAAACGCTTTCTGACTTCTTCAGGCAGGTTTTTCATATAGTATACAGCCAGTTCTACCTCATCCACCAGCTGTAGATCCTCCGCCTCTGCGCCGTCCATCTCCAAGAGTTTTTTCAAGCTTAGAGGAATGCGGCTCCAACTGTGTGACCAGTCTAAAACCATGCCGGCCACCGGATACACAGGCCTGCTGGATTCCAACTGTGCCCTGTAGGCGCCCCCCTGGTAGGAAGCCTTCCGCAGTACCTGCTTTCTCCGTGCTTGGGTCTCATTTTCTATAATATATTGAGCGCGGACTTTTCCCTCTTCCACACGGCAGAAACTCACATCAGAAAACTGACTGTGCAGTTCCTTTTCCCGCCTGTAAAAGCTCTCCGTGGGAGCAGGCAGCAGTTTTGTCCCATCCATTACTTGCCTGCCGCCGCACACAAGGGCATTCCAACAATCTGCAAATACATCCTCACAGGACAGCAGCACTTTCTCAAGAATGTCTTTTTCAGCCATTCTTATACACCTCCCTTCTCTATTTCCGGGAGCCAGTATAAACTCCCGCTCTTCTCTTTGATGCTTAAATAATTATTGGATAAAAGCAAGATTTTTCCCTGGAGTGGGAACCGACAGCTCTGCCCGTCCCACAAGAATTGCTGAAAATAAATTTAATGTAAAAAGAAAATTTGCTTTCGTTTATAGTACCATATCTTGGCAGATTCATCAAGTCTTCTTTGAGATCTTTTGCATTTTTATATTATATTTTATCTTCTTTCCCTGCCGAACCCTTGGCATAAAAATAATATGATAAAACCGTAATGACCTTTCAAGAATGAAAGGTCATTACGTCGGCTGAAACAAATTCACTTTGGAAACAAGGCTCTCTCTTATCCGCCCCTCTGATCTTTTTTCTTTAGCAGGGCTGAGGTATCCAGGGCCTGAGGCTCCGGTTTCCCACTCTTTTTCCTGGATTTTCCTGTGTTTTTATCCTGGACAGCAGAATTTTCTTTTCCGGATACATTTCTGGATACCTTCCCGGAAGCCTTGGAAGCAGCGTCGTCCACTCCACCCCCATCGGACTGGGAACTGCCCGCCCCCGTAATCCCATTCATGCCGAACTGGGTTCTCCCTCCCAAGGATATTCCTTCCTGTCCTGCGCCTGCCGGGATGCTTCCGGAGGCCTTCGCACCATCTGCTGTCCCCTTTCCGGACAGGCCAGACCCTGCTTCTCCCCGGCCTTCCCTTCGCCTTGTAGCACCTCCCAATGCCTTTCGCCTTGCCAGATATCCCCCCGCCATATGGTACAGCTTCGTGTCCTGGGGCCGGAAACAGAACCTCCGCAGGGCAATGTCCACCACAAACCAGAGCAGTGCCGCCAAAATCAGCCATGGGGCCAGTTCATACCGCTCCCTGGTCCCTCCTTTCCGGCGCTGCCACAGATTTTCCTCCGGTTCAAGCCAGGCTCCATAGCGCTCCACAAAGGATGTAAAAGCCTCCGTGCCCACATCAAATTTATACTCGTCGGAATACTGCACCGCAGCCGCAGTGGTAATGGCATTGGTAACTTCACCGCCATCGTTTCTCTGCACACCCAGGTTGTAGATACCAGTCACATCCGTTTCCAGAACCGCCTCATAGCGCCCTGGCGCCGTGGCCTGCAGAGGCGCCGTCATGGTATTGCCCTCCGGATCGGTGTACACTGCCTCCACTTTCGTGTCTTCCCCATAATCAATGGCATGGTACACAATACTGGTACGGCCCCCTGCCGTATTCACATCCACCGAATCTTCACCAATCCCTGCGCTTCCCGCACTATAATCAATAATACGCCTCCACAGCTGCACATAATCTGCCTGTCCCGCAAATCCCGCCGTCCATTCATTTTTCACATCCGAGTTCCAGGCCACCGTGCGGCCCAGTCCATACTGCATAACCGAGAGCACAGGATCATTCTTCTCCGAGGAGATCAGCACACGGGAAGTATGTTTCGGCGTGGCACTGATATAGCCGTAGATACTGGGCCATCCTGCCTCAAAAAGTCCTCTGGTGATCTCACTGCTGCTGACTCCAAGGCCAAAGACCCCGTTCTGCAGGTAAGTGTCCCCGCTCAGGAACACCTCCTGGGCGAAAATCTTCGGAATATCCTCAGCCATATCGGAATAGTAATACCGTCCGCCGCAGGCTTCGGCCAGCTGTTCCAGAAGCCTGGCATCAGAGCCGTCTCCCACCGCCACCGTGGAAAGCGTCACGTCCGCCTCCCTGTAGCCGGAGATAATGCTGTCATAATTCTTGCTCTCACCCTGACCGTCCGTAAGCAGAATCACATGGCGGATATCCGCGTCCCCTGCCGCCGCCCCTTTCAAGGCCGCCCACAGGGCAGGCTGGATGGTGGTACCCCCGCCCTCAGGGATAGTTCCAATCTGATTCTTGATAGCCTCCTTGTCAGAGGCTTCCGTGGGTTCCACTATCCATTCATATCTGTCATCAAATGCAATCACGCCCACATAATCTGTGTTCCGCATCTGGTCCACAGCCGTCTTGGCAGCCTCCACCGCAAGATCCAGGCTTGTAGCCCCGCTTCCCATATCCGATCCCATGCTTCCGGAGTGGTCAATCACCATAATCATCAGCGTGGAAGGCACCTCATTCACCCCCCGCAGCTCCATCTCCACCGGCAGCACTGTCTCAAGCACACTCTCCCGGTAGCCCCCCAGGGCAAAACTGTCCTCCCCGCCGCAGCACACAAGCCCACAGCCATAGTCCTTCACATAAGTCTCCACATTTTCCAGAAAACCCTCCGGCAGATCGGCCAGAAACACATTTTCCAGAATCACACTGCGAAATTCCAGAAGTCCTTCCAGGGTATGGGGTGCATTGTGCACAGACACCTTGCTGTAGCTGCATCCGGCACTGTCAAGCAGAGCCTCAAACTGGCCACTGTCCTCGTTTTTGCCAGTCACCAGCAGCACTTTGGGCGCAGAATCCACCACGGCGTAGGCATGATAGCTGTCATTCTCCGGACAGGTATCCCCCGCCGCAGCCACCTTCACCTGGAAGCTCTGAATATTTTCCCCCTCCACCTCCTGGCGGAACTTAAACTGGTTGGCGCCCCTGTTTAAATGTACCTCATAGGCAGCCGTCTGCATGGATCCCATCCAGATCTGAATCTGAGCGTCTGTCTCATAATTGCTCTCCACCGTCACAGTTATGGTATAGGCGTCCCCAGGATACAGGTAGCCGGGCAGCTCCACATTCTCCACATAGGCATCCTGCCCCTGCTCCACCTGGTAGAGACAGGCCAGAAGTTCCGTCTGGCCGGCCGCCAGGGCCGAAGCCGCCTTGGTCAGATCTCCTTTGGTCTGTCTGCCGTCCGTCAGAACCACCACCCGCCCGGCTCCCCCGGAGGGAATCATGGCCAGGGCCCGGAACAGAGCATCCTCGAAATTTGTAGCCGTCTTATCCGGCATGGACATAATCCTGGAGGACTGCTTTTCCCGGGTGAGAAACTGTTCCACCAGAGAATTTTTTCCGAAAGTGACAATGCCGTACTGATTGTCCTGGGGCATTTTTTCCAGCGCATCCCCCAGACGCTCCTCCATCTCAGACAAATTCTGTTCGTTGCTGTTGGAGATATCCACCAGGAAAACCGTGGTATTCACGGCGTCCAGTCTGTGAACCGCCAGCCCAAACAGCGCCCCCAGAATCATGGCCGTGCCCGCCAGCCGCACCCCAAGGTAAAACCTGCCCCTGTACCGGGTCTGTCTCACATACAGGATCCATTCCGCCGCCGTCAGCGCCAGAATCAACACCAGCAGCACATTCCGCAGTTTTTTCCGCACAAGCCCGCTGCCGGAAAAATCCCCTGCCACAGTGCCCTCCGCCGTAATTCTTCCGTCAGACTGACTGTTTGTGGCAAAGCGGACCACATACCACTCCGGATCCCCCGCCCCCTGCACCTGATACAGCCCTGCCTTCCTGGTCTCGCCCGCCAGGGTGTTCACATCGAAATCCGCCTGAGGATGGAACAGCACTCTCTCCCCTGCCGTATAGACATTCGACGCCAGGAGGGATGTGTCCCCCAGGAAATGGATGGCGTTGGACATGAAAATGGGAAACTCTGCTTTCAGGGGAAAGTCCGATTCCCGCAGGTCAAATCCCAGTACCACGGTCTTCACGCCGTCGTGCTCCCCGTAGTAGCCCGCGCATTCTTCCCCCGCCCAGAGGAACCCTGTGCCCCACTCCGGCACCTGGTACACTTTGGTCTCGTTGACTCCCACCGCAAAAGAAGACATCCCGGAGGTTAAGTCGCAGGCCGTCATGGTCAGCAGCACTCCCTCCACAGTGCCGGATGCATTCTGGCTGCCGGCAAATACCATGGATTTTGATGGCAGAAACTCCTTTTGACCCTGGTCAGACTGACCTGCCTCTTGGGTCTCCGTCCCCGCCGTCCCTGCGTCATAGATGCGGATCAGGTCCCCTCCCTCCTGCAGGGCGGCGGCGCTCTCTGCCCGGGCCAGGCTCTTCCCCACAGCGGCCTGATAGGCCTTTTCAATGTAAGTATTGCCCTTCCCGATCAGGACACCGTCCATACTTGTTTCCCGGGCGGGAATTCCATAGGACTCATTGTCAGTTTTTAGAGAATCTTTCGTCTCTTTTCCGTCAAATTTAACAGAACTCACCTGGCTGCGCAGAGGCTCTCCCTGCCACTGGAATTCCTGAAAAAAACACAGGGTGGTCTCCCCAGCCCCCAGGGACAGCTGCCTCACTTCCTGGAGACTGTCCCCCTGATACAGACTTACCTCCATAGATGCGGTCTGGTCACTGAAATTGGTGATGCTGGCAGCGCAGGTTATGTTCCCTTCCGCGGCATTCCCATCTCTGTAGGCATATGAAAGAAAATTGTTGGCAACATTGTCCACCGGCCCTCCTGCCACCACCACCTGTGCGTCAAAAAAATCCGCATAGGCCATGGCCTCCGGCGCACCGATGCCGTCCGTGTACACCACCACCTGAGAAGTCCGGGTGCTTTCGCCTGACTCCTGGTCTGCTCTCCAGAGGGTTTCCACCAGGCTCTGTGCCTGCTCCAGGCCGCCGGGGCCGTCGCAGCACTCCACCTGGCGCAGCAGATCCCGAAGCTTATCCTTGTCCCTGACACCCACCGCAAGCAGCTCCGCCCCCGTACAGTCGCTGGTGACGATGGAAAAAGCAGTGTTCTCCGAAGTGTCAATCAGGTTCCAGGCCTCCTCCAGAGACTGCTCCAGGCGCGTTCTGCCCTCCCCTGTGTCATGCTGCATGCTCCCGCTGGTGTCCAGCACCAGAACCATATTTCCACCGCTGTTCCCCTGTCTGTTGATGTAAGGAGACATAAGGGCCAGCACAAGCAGCATCAGAATCAGGATCTGCAGGTACATTAAGGCATTGTGGATAAATTTTTCCACAAATGTCTTAGACTGCTGATTCTGGAACAGTTTATCCCAGAGCAGATTGGACGATATTCTATAATCTTTCCCTCTTGGTTTCAGCAGGTACAGCAGAACCACCACGGGCACCGCTGCCAGCAGCCCCAGAGGCCACATACTCTCAAATATCATAAATCACCCTTAAATCCTGGAACACAAGCTGGTTCCGGTCCTTTCCCCCGTCACAGAGGACATAGGCTCCTTTTCCGGCGACACAGCCCTTTTTCATCCGCTCCACCAGACGGTTCAGCTCCTTCTCATAACGGTTCACCGACCTGGCGTCCACGGTCAGACGCAGTTTGGAACCGTCTTCCGCATCAATCAGATTCAGCGTCCCCTCCAGGGACACTTGCAGTTCTTCCCGGGCCAGGGTGTGCAGCACCACCGGCCGCTGCCTGCAGTAATCCAAATACTGCAGCAGCTTCTCGTAGGAGGCTGTGCTCTCCTCCACCATGTCCCTGTGCAGGAAATCGCTGATAATCACCGTCACCCCCGGCCCCCGGGGACGCATTTTCCTCACCGATGCAAGCATATCAATCTGGCCGGAAAATTCCCGCTTTTCCAGCCAGTGCAGCACCCGGGGAAAAGCATTCCGTCCTCCCCCTGCAGACAGGGGCCTCCCCATGTCCTTCATATCATAGAGCATCAGGCGGTCCGTGTTGTTCAGAGCCAGAAACCCTGCCACCGCCGCCAGATCCACCGCAAGCTCCGCTTTGCTGGGTGTCCCGTAGTCCATGGAGGCGCTGGTGTCCAAAAGCACTGACACTATCGCCTCTTTCTCCTCCATGTACTCCCGGATGTAAAGTTTATCCAGCCTGGCATAGGCGTTCCAGTCCATGCGCCTCAGATCATCCCCGGGCATATACTCCCGGAAATCCGAAAATTCCGCGGAAAGTCCTTTGTGCACCGACTTTCGGCTGCCGGACAGGTTCATGCTGCTCTTGTGGGACATCTTCAGCTGCAGCCGGGACAGTCTGTCGAAAAAATCAGCCTTAAGCATACAACCCCTTTTCCTTCTCCTCAAGGATCTGCCCTATCACCGCGTCCTCAGAGATCCCTTCCGACACCGCCTCAAAACTCAGCAGCACCCGGTGTCGCAGCACCGGAAACGCCACACTCTTTACATCTTCAAAGGACACGTTCAGACGCCCCTCCATAAAAGCCCTGGCCCTTGCCGCGCGGATCAGAGCCTGGGCTCCTCTGGGGCTGGCTCCCTCCCGAATGTAGGGATTTTCCTCATGGGTGGCCATAACCAGATCCAGAATATAGTCCATCACCGCATCCGCTATGGGGATCTGGGACACCAGTTTCCGGACTTCAAGCAGTTCCTCCCCGCCCATAAGCCCTCGGATCCGGGGCAGTTCCTGTCCCTCGGTAAGTCCCACAATGCCCCGCAGTTCCTCCTTCTCAGGAAACCGGATCAGGATTTTAAACATAAAACGATCCAGCTGGGCCTCCGGCAGGGGGTAAGTTCCCTCCTGTTCAATGGGATTCTGAGTGGCAAGCACCAGAAAGGGCTCGTCCAGACGGTGACTGCTGCTGCCCACGGTAACAGTGTGCTCCTGCATGGCTTCCAGAAGGGCGGACTGGGTCTTGGGGGTGGCCCGGTTGATCTCGTCCGCCAGAACCAGGTTGGCAAAGATGGGCCCACGCTCAAACCGGAAGCTGCTCTTTCCCTCCTCCTTCACCATAATATTAGTGCCTGTCACATCGCTGGGCATCAGATCCGGCGTAAACTGGATCCGTTTAAAAGAAAGCAGGAACACCTGGGCCACCGTGCGCACAAGCATGGTCTTTCCCAGTCCCGGCATACCTTCCAGCAGCACGTTTCCTCCCGAGAGCAGGGCAAGCATCACCTGGCGGACAATCTCTTTCTGACCTATGATCCCCCTGCCAATCTCCTGCTCACACTCCATGACTTTTTTCTGGTAAGATTCTATCTGTGCCATTCTGCCTCCTATCTTAGTTCCGCATCTGCCCTCCCAATGCCCATTTCAACAGAAGAATTCCCGTCTGAAGTTCACAGACGCTCATTCTTCTGGGCATTGTACGGGCCGATGCTGTCTTCTTAGTTCCGCATCTGCCCTCCCAATGCCCATTTCAACAGAAGAATTCCCGTCTGAAGTTCACAGACGCTCATTCTTCTGGGCATTGTACGGGCTGATTGGAATTCACTGATTTAATTTTTCAAAATAGTCCCGGATCAGCGATTCCATGCCGCTTGGATACCTGCCTCCGGCAATGCCCTCATAGGCGCTGTCTGTATACTCGCCAATTACAGAATTATAATCCACATGCTCCCCCTCCCAGGCAAGACCGTTCTGCTGGCGGAAGTAATCCGAATCCTGGTTTCCGCTGCTGCCCCCGGTGAGGGAGGAATCATCTCCTACAGCATTGGGTATGCTGACATAGTCATGGGCGGCACTGCTGCTGCCGGTTCCCCGTCCGCTTCCAGATCCCTGACCACTTCCGCTTCCCTGGCCATTGCCGGATCCTTGGCCGCTTCCGGATCCCTGACCGCTTCCGTTTCCCTGGCCATTGCCGGATCCCTGACCGCTTCCGCTTCCCTGGCCATTTCCACTTCCCTGGCCATTTCCGCTTCCCTGACCGCTTCCGTCACCATCTCCGCTTCCCTGACCGTCCCCGTCACCATTCCCGTTTCCCTGACCGTCTCCGTCCCCGTCTTCCGAGTCTCCGCCTTTACCGTCTCCCTCACCTGCAGGGGAGACACCGCTCCCTGCGGATGCCGTCTGCTGTCCGGCAGCCGCCTTTGCCAGAGCCTGTGCCGTTGCAATTCCCGCCCCGACAGGGTTCTCCACCCGGCCTGCCAGGCTCTCCAGATTCCGGTCCGCCTGACCGTACTTAAAGTCCAGTTTCTCCCGAGCAGCGGCCAGACTCTCCCAGGTTCCTGCTGCCGCCAACTCTTCCTGGGAAAGTTTCATGGCCTCCACAAGCTCCTGCAGTTCCACCTGTTCTTCCTCCCCCAGTTTTTCCAGATCCACCCCTTCCAAAGCTTTCAGAAACTCCTCCAGTTTCTCAAGTTCTTCTTTCGCTCCTATCTGAACCTGGTGTTCCAGCTGCGCCCCGTCCCGCACCGTAGAAGGAAGCAGACCCAGCCCTGCCACTGCCGCAGCCGACAGCACCAGGGCAAGAATGTGTTTTTTATCCGGAAGAACCGGTATCCGAATCTGTTCCTTCATTCTCTCATAACAGGACAGAGCGTCTTCCCTCTGAAGGAGCACCAGTTCCCCTTCCCTGTCACGCTGCTCATAAGCCGTGACCACACGTTCTTTCAACCCAAAAGAATCCAGACGCATAGCGGCCTGTCTCATATCCGCCCGCCTCCACAGGGCCCAGAGGGCTCCCACCAAAAATCCTGCACCAAAGCACAGGCCTGCGGCAAGATGCACATAATAAAATTTCCACACCAGGGACGCCAGTTCACAGAGCATCCCCAGAACACCCCCTGCCGCCGCTGCCAAAATTCCCCGGTCCAGAACCTTTGCCAGGATCATTTTGTTCCTGCAGTTTTTAATCTCTTCCCACAGATACTCCTTTTTCTCCATACTCAACACTTTCCCTGTTTTTCCAGCCCTTCACACAGCCGGGCCGTCCTGCCACGGTTTAAGGTTTCTATCTCAGCCTGCGCTTTTTTGCCGTTTTCTCTTTCCCCCATAGTTCCTGACAGGATCGATGCGCCTGGCCGCAGCCAGAAGAAACAGCACGGAAACCGACACAAACAGAACAGAAGAGACAACCACCCACCGATACCCTGTGGCCACCTGTCCCAGAATCGCCCCGGACATGCCACCGCCGAAAAGCTCGCTTACCACAGAACGCCCCACCATAACCTGGGCAAAAAACTCCGACAGATATATAAACGGATTCAGCAGCAGGAACAGAGGCGTATTCCCCCAGCCGTTGTAATAACTGGAATAGGATAAATTAATGTAAAAAATCTGATAAAGAATACTGGGCAGCACCGTACCCAAAAAAAAGAGCAGGTAAAACCCATAGGACATGATAACCGCGCTAATGCTCTTGCGGCAGATGGAAGAACACAGAATTCCAATGCTTGCCGCGAAGAAAGACACCAGAAAAGCCACCGCCAGAAACCAGAACAGATAGCTCCAGGACATACCTCCGATAGTAAAACACAGAGCCATAATGGGCATGCTTGCCACCACAAAAAACATACTCTGGACAATGGCGGTCATAACCTTTCCCAGGATCACCGAAAACGGCGTCATTCCTGTTGTCATCATAATGTCAAAAGTCTGACGCTCCTTCTCCCCCGAAATAGAGGAAGCCGTCCGCACCGGCACCACCACTCCCAGAATGACCAGCTGGGTCACTCCCAAAATGGGGTAAAGCCATACCATGGCGCCGTAAACATTGCCGTCCGAATATCGAATCTCCTGCCGGATAATGGCCATGGCCAGGAAGAACACAAGAGCCAATATGGCGTCATAGGCAAACACGCCCCAGCATATCTTCATGCTGCGGGACTGTACCCTCACATCTTTTTTTACAATTGGATTCAGCCTCACTGTCATTCCCTCCCTTCTGCGGATTCCCCGGTCACACGCATGAACAGCGACTCCAGACTGCCCTCCTGCTTGTGAAATCCAGTCACCACCACATCATTGGCGATCATAGTACCCACCATCTTAGCGATCTCCTGTTTTGTCATGGTATGGGACAGCTTCAGCTCATGCTCCCCCGCCGACTCCACTTTCACCTTCACGTGTTCGCTGGCAATACGCAGAGCCGTCTCTCTTCCCTCCTCCAGGGTGATAATCAGCTTATCGCCTCCAAACACCCCTTCCATAATGTCCTCAATATGGCCTGCCGCCACCAGATGGCCCTGGTCCATGATCCCTATACTGTTGCACATCTCAGACAGTTCCGACAAAATATGGGAACTGATCACAATGGTCTTTCCCATACTCTTCAGATTCAGCAGCAGCTCCTTCATCTCCACCCGGGCCCGGGGATCCAGGCCGGAGTTGGGCTCATCCATCACCAGAAGCGCCGGATTGTGGATCAGCGCCCGGGCCACACAGAGCCGCTGTTTCATTCCCCGGGAAAGAGTATCCACAAAAACCTCCTTCTTATCAGAGAGATTCACCAGCTCCAGCAGATCATCGGCAATCTTCTCAATCTCCCTGGAATTCATCCGGTACATGGAGCCGTAAAAATCCATATACTCCTTCACCTTCAGGTTGTCATATACCCCAAAGAAGTCCGGCACATAACCGATCTGCTTTTTAATCTCCTCCCGATGGGCCAGAGCGTTCACACCATTAATGACAACATTTCCGGAATTCGGCTTCATGAGCCCGCACACAATTCGTATTGTTGTAGTTTTTCCCGCGCCGTTGGGCCCCACAAATCCAAACAGGTCCCCCTGGGGAATGTGCAGTGTCAGATCGGAGACAGCCTGAAATTTTCCGTAGCTTTTATTCAGATGATCAATTTGAAGCATTGCCCTGCCCCTCCGTTTCTATATAAGAATACAGACATCCATAGGAAGTCTCACTGCCCTCTTCTGCAGCCTTCTCGTAATCTTTCACCACGCCCACCGCAATGGCGCTCTTCTGATCTGCCGGCATGGCCTCCTGGGCACTGAGCAATCCTATCAACAATGCCGCTATAGTGTCCTGCTCATAGGTCTTGTGGACGTTGTATCCATAGATATCCACCATATCATAAAGAAGATCGCTGTAATACGGAAAACTGTTCTGATACACACACTTCCCGCTCTGGGAATCCTGCTGCAGGTTCAGAGTCTCCCCCGCCTTTACGTCCGAGAACACATACAGCCGTGAATTGTCCCATATCGCCATATAGGCCATGTCATAGTCGGTTCCGTTTACAAGGATTCCTTCCGGATCTTTGATGCTGTCCTCTATCTGGACTCCCTGGCCGGTGATATTCCCCCTGCTCTGGGTCTTCTTACCCGCGTACAGGTATCCGTTCTCAAAATTTTCCTGGGGCTTGATCCCCACGGAAAGTCCGCTGTCGTTATTTTCCACCAGATAAAAATAGTTGTCGACGCTGCCTGCTCCGCTGCCATAGTAATTCTCCAGGCCCGGTCCCGCTACCGTATAGCCCTCCGCCAGTTCCACCGTCCAGGGAGACATTCCCGAGTGAAATCCCAGCAAATACGTGTCCGCCTGAGTGCTCTCCGCCTGCTGCACCGTCACCGAGAACAGCCTGGTTCCGTTCACCCGGGTACCCTGTCCCATAAAATACACCCCTACAATGAACACCAGACCCAGGGCAGGTACGCAGACCCAGTACCACTCCCTTTTTCCGCACCTGCGAAGAATCAGGTACAGTACCGGCCCGATCAGCACCACATATGCCCCTATGAGCACGTCAAGAAAACCGAAATTCACTTCCGTATTGCTGTTCCCAATAAAAGCTAAGGCTCGTCTTCCAAGTCTCCCAAGTTCCGAGTCATTGCTGTAATACTGATACTGTGTAGACGCATACATGTTAGTTTCATACAACCTAAGCACCATGTACTCCGGCATCTTCTGCAGTTCCTTCTCTCCCAGAGAAAAGTAGTACACACTCACAATGCCATCCCCACGGGAGACCTGAACAGCAGGAACATCCTGGCTCTCATAGTAATCCCCGTCCGTTCTGTCAAAGTTCAGCTCCGCAACAGCCATCTGGGAAAAGTCAATCCCATTGTCCAGATATTCATAGTAATCTCCATGCCTGACAGCAGTGACAAGTATGTTGTTCTCCTCCCCGGACTGACTGATTTTTCCCACATCCATCTTGAGAAAATCCTCCTCAAAGCCCGAGAGAGTCTGATCTGCATATTCCCCCGTTCCCAGCATCAGCCATCCGCCGTCTTTTACCCAGTCCTGAATGCTCTGAATCGTCTCCTCTCCCAGGGAAGACACGTTAAACTGGTCAATCACCAGAAAATACAGCCCGCTCAGGCTCTCTTTCAGATTGTCCTGATTCAGCTCCACCAGGCTCACGGGAGAGCCAAATCCCTGGATCCATAAATTCCTTCCACCTCCGTCCAGGTATGTGAGTTCAGAATAACTGTCGGACAAAATTCCCACCTGAATGCCCGCCTTGGCATTTCCAAACACATTGTTCTGTCCTGTGGACTGTAGCAGGTTCCCTTTCTCATCCAGGAAATTCAGCGCGCAGACACCCCGCACCATGTCCACCGCCCGGTCGGATATGGTCACTGTAAACTGTTTCTTTCCCTGCCCCGGAAGAACAATGGGAGTATTGTAGGCACAGTTGCGGTAGCTTTTGCCTGAAAAGACCAGCTGTACCGTACCGGTAAAATCCTCTCCCCTGTTCTCCACTGTCACCTGCATCACACAGGTACCGCCTTCCTGCTTCAGCAGCTCCACGGAACCTGAAAATGTATCCCGCTCCCACTGGATGGGCGCCGCTGCCGCGCTGCTCCCCATGGAGGCCAGGAGGCCCAGCACGCACAGCAGCATGGCCGCCGCCATTGCAATCTGTCTCCTCATCATTTTCTCCTCTCTGCAGATCCCTGGACCTGCCTGGATTTTGCTGTATTACCCTATCCGTTATCTGGAAATACTTTCTTATGATAACATACCCACCTGGCAAAATCCCGATAATAATCTAAAATAAAAGTTAAGATTTTATGAAGCCTGATTTTTTATGGAACAACAAAAGCGTCTGCTGCGAGACGCTTTTTCTCCCCATCAACATCATGATTTTTCCAAATCAATATTTATCTCGTACTTATCTTCAATCAGTACATAATTTACGCCATACTTTTGAGCAAGTTCTAAAAACCGTGCATTATCTTCCAAAACACTTTCCATCGTACACCATTCATCATCCAAACGATTTTCTATAGCGCACGCATATTTTTTTATGCTTGTAAAATGATTTTTTATATACTCGCTGCTCATCACAAGACAATAGTATTTTATATGTTCAAGGTATTCCTTTTCAAATCCCTTTGACCATTCAAAAGGAATATAACACCCTTCAATCATAAGATTCTGCTTGTTTTCTATGGCTGTTTTAATCATTTCACGAACAACAGGCCACAAATAATCTGTAAGTTCGTTGTCATCTTCTGGTGTAAGTTTCGTATAACCGCTCCGAATCAAACCCATTTTCAAATGATCTATTGATAAATATGGATATTTATATTTTTCAAGCAATTTTTGCGCAAGGGCTGTCTTACCTGTCTCGACAGGTCCATAGAGTTTAAAGAATTTGTGTCTCTAAACGCATAATTGCCA
>CAJUNZ010000003.1 GCA_910587755.1 uncultured Acetatifactor sp.
GCAAGAACCACAAAAGGCTCCTGGCTGTGTGATCTGATACTTAAACTTGATTTTTTTAATCTTCTTATCTTTTACAATAAGCAGGTTCTGTGCATTACCGGGAAGCACATAAATTTTATCCTTTATCTCAATGGCTCTTATATAATATCCTCCTGAAGAATAACCCGTCTCCAGATCCATATAAAAATGATAGTGATAATCATTATTCTCAGAGAACCACAATTGATTATTCCTGGTCACTTGGAATCTGTCATTTCCCCACATATCAAACGCAGGATTAACCACTTCCCCTCGCCAGTCATCCTTCTCCGGCAATGTGTGAATACTATTATTCAAAACAAAAATCGGTTTCCCCGCAACGCCAAAAAGCGATGTGACGCTTGTGGCCCCATCTCCGATATAGACATCCGAGAGCGCAATTGTACTTTCTATGTCCGGTGTTTCATCATATATCCCCAGATTCTCACTGATAAATCCATGTTTCAGGGCATCATACGCAGGCTTATACATGGGTCTCAAAGATTCAAAAGTGGACTCCAGCAGCGGATGGGGCCTCCACAGCAGGCAGACGTCCTCCCTCCCCCGAAAGGTATTGAACACATACTCCATCTTTTTTAAGAAAGCCTCCGTGTTCCCCAGCATCCCCTGGATACTGGTATTATAGAAATACACCTTCCTGCCCGCCATTTTCTCCTTCCACTCCTCCGGCGGCTGGGGTGGGTTTTCACACATATGGATAACCCTGTCAAACTTGGGTGAACCAAGCGGCACCAGTTTCTCCGCCGGCAGCGCCGGATCAAAAAACTGGCGGTATTTCTCTGCCTGTATGATGATATAATCCGCATGATAATAAGCCGGGCACTGCATCTGCCCCTCGGCCATACCGCCGGAGGTGGCATAATAGGGGATGTAGACCAGGCATTCTGTATATTTCTTCAATTCTTCCGAATAAAATCTGGGTTCAATTGTTGTGACATGATTTGCATAATCATATGGATTATGGATATATATTGCATCCGGTTTCCTGTTCTCAAAGGAATATGTGTCATAATGCACTACCGGCACATAAGAGGGAAGATTGTTTCCTTCATAATGGTACACTCCCAGGGAACCGTCTGGATTTTTGTCATAATAAGGAATGGGAACCACATAGGCGTCACAGTTCGGATCAGCATCCGCAGCCTGCCACACACTCTCCAGGGAATCCCACATGGATGCCTTGTATGGAAGGAATACCATCTCATACCGCACCTTGATGTCATTTCGTATCCTGTTTTTGATCTGAATCAACAGCCTGTGCAGCCTTTTATGGATTTTATTGGGGGTGATTCCCACTCCAGCAGAAAGTTCTTCATGGATATGATAAGCCAGCTCACAGTAATTCTCCAACACGGGAATAACTGTACAGTCATCCCCTTCTGTCTTCTCTATCAATTCTCCCAGCTGAACAGCTCCTTCCTGACATTGTACCAACAGATCCATGGCTGCCAGAGCACCGCCTGTCTCTATCAGCCTTCTGATTTCCCCATGGACCTGTTCCAATAAGTCCGTAAACTCTTCCGCCTGTTTTTTCTGCGCCTTCCTCACAGCTGCCCCCATCCACGCGCTATGGCACGTACACAAACTGGGGAGGAAACTATTCTCCCTAAATTCCTCCCTGTGTATAAACCCGCTGTCATACTACTGGTATCATCAACAGATCTTGACTATCCATTTTGTCTAACATATCAGCAATCATGATTCAATTCATAAGACTATTCCATATATTATAATAAGGCACATTTTGTCACCCTTACAGGTGATGCTGACAGACTCTTCTTTCTGCGTTTGAAAATCTCCTGCATACTCCCCGCCTGCCCGCTTCGCTCCCGGTACTTCTCAGAATGCTGCCTGCCATTTCTGTGCCATGCACATCCATTACCTGCTGCATCTGCGGAATCCCGCGCCTGAGTTCCCATGGGTCCTGGCATACCCAATACCCGTCCCCAAAAGGGACGGCTTCCAATGCCGTTCTTGTTTTTATCTGCTCAGACAGTACCTGCCTTAAGCTATCAAAAGAATTTTCCCGCAGTCCTGTTCCCGTTTCCGGTTCTGGTCAAATACAGCCTGACGGCGCATTCATCCACGGAATCCTTCATAATGAACCTGTGTCATCTATTTCTCAATTCAAACCTTACCTGCTTCATCATCACATCTATTCTGAACTCTTAATTCAAATTTTTTCCGGCCTATCCTTTGCCGTCCACGCCTCAAGTCTCACCAGCATTCCCGGCCTTCAGCTTTTTTCCCCGGTTCAGCACATTTACAGCTGTATTCTGTCTCTCCGGCATCTCCTGTCCGCAGGAATTGCAGCGGAATATATCCCCTTCCTTCCTGCCCTCCGCCCCGCAGCGGCAGCATTCGGTGCTGATACCCTTTCCAAACACCTCCGCAAGCTCCACGGACCGTTCCCTGCACTTGCGTTCCAGCCTCTTTTTCACATAGCCTCTCTGCCACATGTTCAGACCCGCATTCACTTTCCGGTTCACTCCTGCTTTCACCATACCAGGAAGTTTTGGAATATACACCACTCCGGGCTTTTCTGTCTCCAGCAGCCGGTTGATCTCCGCATTCACATAAGCGTGCAGCGCCGTCTCCAGCCGCCTCTTTCCCGCAGTATATTTTTTCATGCCCGGATTATTTTCCGCATTTCTGCGGTGACGGGACAGCCGCTCCCTGACATATTCCGTCAGCGCGGACTGATATTCAAAATATTTCTCCCCATACATCTGCCCCGTATGAGTGACAAACATGCACCGAAGCCCCAGGGCCAGGCCGATTTCCCCTTCATATCCTCTAGGGTGCCTCTGCTTTACCTCCACCGGCACATTCAAGGTAATGTTGCCTTCCTTCGGATAAAGCCGAAGGTATATCTGCCTGGAGTAGCGATTGTTATCCGTGAGCAGAATGAAAAGTCTCTGACGACTCTCTTTCATGGAAATGTATATCCCATGATCGGCATATCTGTATCCCTTGGGCGAAATGGTAAATCCATCCGCCGTATCCGTGTGAGGTTTTACCAGGTGTCTCCTGACCTGCCTGCGCAGATACTGGTCCAGCCTGTATGCATCCACACCTGCTCTGAGGGCCCCATAAGTCTCCCTCCAGTCCCCTCGAAGATCCGGTTCTCCTCCCGCCAGGACCGCTTCAAAGCAGCGGCTCTGTTTCATCACAAAACGCAAATAATGTCTGTCTTCTGCAGTCAGCTCTGCATTTACCTGAATGTTCTTCTCTATCCGGCTCTTGATACGGGTCCATTGGCTTTTAATATCACCCAAAGCATCAAAGATAGAGAGGTAAAAGAACACCGATGGAAGTCCCAGCCTCTCCCGCAGCCCGCTTTTGGTCATTTCATTCTGCACCGTATAGCCTGGATAAATCTTGGGGAGCCCCCCTATACCTCCATACCGGTCATACACAAAATTGCGAACTTTTCTGCAATCTTCCGCAATCTCCTGCAGCCTTGCCATATCCCTGACAGAAATCGGTTCCTTGTTATACTGATATACTGTCTTGTATATTGTCTCCTGGGCCATAAATCTTTTCCACCCTCTGTCACCCGATAAATCTCTCCAGGACTTCCAGTATAATTTCGTAGAATAACTATTTCTACGAAATCCTGCCGCAAACCTGATATTTTCTGCACCCAAAGCTTGTTTGACCAGAATTTTGACGGTAAATACCTTTATGAAAGAACCGCCTTTTCGCCCGTCTCACCCTCCGCAGAGCTTGTTTTCTGCGCCTTTTCCAGACAGAGCCAGGACATTTCCTTGACCAGAATTTTGACGGCGAATAAAATTTTTTCAGGCCCTCTCTGATCAGAAACTTTCTCTGACAAGTTAAGAAACTGGATCCCTATGTCGATAGAGAAAGTGTTTGTACAGTTTTAGAATAATTTATTGTCGATATCTTTAATATTCTGCCAGAAATTACTTGAAAACTTAATTCCTGAAAAGTGATTGACAAATTATTTGACGGTATATATAATGAGTACAGTGGCTTTTGCGCCAGAGAGGTTTCGTAGAAATAGTTATTCTACGAATACCCACATCAAGAAGCACCAGCTGGGATGTGCTGTATATCGGCTGTTGCTTTATTTTATTTCGTGTTGTTTTACTCTCTTCTTCACAGCAATCACAATACATGGCGTCCCTCCGCAGTTTCCATGTATTTATGCTTTGATGAGCATATAACAGCATTCATACATAGTGAAGAAAACGAAAAAAGGCTGGTTCCTAAACTGCGGAAGGAGAATTTATATGCAATTTGAGCTGATGGCGTCAATGATGTGCGCCAACTATGGCAATCTTGAAAAAGAAGTAAAGGCCTTGGAGGAGGGAGGAATAGACTCTTTCCATATAGATATCATGGACGGGCGGTATGTGCCGAACTTTGCCATGTCCCTGAACGATCTGCGGTACATCACTATGGCCACAAAAAAGCCTGTGGACGTGCATTTGATGATAGAGCACCCCTGCAATAATATCGGTATCTTTTTAGGGTGTCTTCGTAAGGGCGACACGGTATATATCCATCCGGAGGCGGAATACCATCCTTCCACCACCCTGCAGAAAGTCATCAACGCAGGGATGATTCCCGGTATTGCAATCAATCCCGGCACTTCTGTGGAGACGGTAATGGAGCTTCTTCGCATTGTGAGAAAAGTGCTTGTGATGTCCGTGAACCCCGGAAATGCCGGACAGATGTACCTGCCCTATGTGGGTAAAAAGATCACCAAACTGCTGGCCCTAAAAGAAGATATGGACTTTGAGATCTGCTGGGACGGCGCCTGCAGTGCGGACAAGATTCTGGAATATGCCCCCAAGGGAGTGAAAGGGTTTGTGCTGGGCACCACACTGCTCTTCGGAAAAAAAGAATCCTATGGCGAAACCCTGCAGAATATTCGGGAACTGAAATTTTAGATTTCAAATTTAAATATGAAAATTGGGAATTCAGAACTTAAATTTATAAATTTAGAATTCAAAGCTTAGATTTGAAAATCACACAGACAAAAAAACCTGGTTTAGACAAACCAGGCCCTGAAATGTTAAACTATAGCCAGCCCCAGAGCATATGGCCCTGCTGTCCGCGACTGACTCCCTGCCAGAGGCTAAGGAATTGTTAAAAGCACAGTTCCAAAATGCTGGAGCTGGCAACGATTCATGAAGTCCTGAACCACCGATTTTTCCGTGACAAAAACACTTTATAGAAAGAGTCTTCAAAAACGCTGTAACACCATCCTTTGCTCTATGCAGGGCGTTCCAAGCAGTATTTCCTGCTCTGTGCCGTCAAAACGAAAGCCATATTTTTCATAAAATCTTATCGCTTTCTCATTCCCCTTCAGCACCCAGAGACAGATTGCAGGGTGGGCGGCAAGCCTTTCCACCGCCTCATTCATAAGTGCAATTCCCACCTTCCTGCCCTGGTATGCCCGCAGAACATAGAGCGCAAAGATCTCACCATATTCCGCCATGGTTTCATCCCGATATCTGCCATATCCCGCAAAGCCAATAACCTTATTCCCATCCTTCGCCACCAGCAGATTATCTCTCCATGCACGGGCAATCTGTTCACAGCGTTCAAGTGTCACCGTCTTCATATATTCCCCATCCACCAGACCCTCATAGGTCTCATGCCAGGACTGAAAATGCACAAACGCCTTACCGCTGATTTCTTCATCTGTTCTCATCGGCACAATCGTGTACTCTCCCATGACCGCCCCCTTGGCCCAAGACAAATAGGCTATCCTGAACCGTCTTTTCCCAAACTGCCCGCCAGATAAGAAATACAAAAATTTCCCTCAGAGTTTGGGATTTTGTATCATAATAGGTTTCCCTGTTTTCTGATACAGCCACACAATGGAACTCCAGTCGCCGTAGTAGCCGTCGCTCACCGCTATGGCCCGATCCATGCTGGGGGAGTCATCATAGATGCCCCAGCCAGCCTCTCTGTACCTGCACACCATCTCCCCATACTCCCCCATAAGCTCCGGACGCATGGATGCAAGCGTAGCCTCCGTCAGCGGATGGGGCCTCCACAGCAGCACCACATCTTCCCGGTTCTCCTCAAAAATCTGCAGGTTTTCCTTGATCTTTTTCATCATGGCCTCACTGTCCTTCAGCAGGGCCGTCACGCTGGTATTGTAGAATATAACTTTTCTGCGGCTGCCATCCTCCCTCTGAATCAGCCTGTCCCAGCTCTCCGGCAGCTCAAAGTCCTCTCTCCGCAGACCGCAGACCCGATCCACCTTGGGGGAGCCCAGTCCCAGTATCTTTTTCTCCCATGTAGGCCGAAGACTCTCATCTGTGTGCCTGGTGAGCACATCCACATAAATCTGCCGCATGGCCTCCGACTGCACCACCACCCGGTCCGCATTCATCACCCCTGCAGTGGTGACAAAATGCTCCATTCCTTCCACTGCCTCCTTATCGGAGGGGTCGATCTCGGCCAGGATAAAGTAGGGAATATAGACCAGCTTATCTGTAAACTGCTTCAGGTTTTTAGAGTAAAAAAACGGAGGCACACTGGTGACAAAATTTCCCTCATCATAAGGGTTGTGAATGAAAATAACATCCGGGTGTCTGGCCTCAAAATCATAGGATTCATAGCCCATCACCGGCACTTCCTCCGGGTACTGGGCAATCTCATAGTGCAGTTCCCCGAAAGAACCGTCAGGATTCTTGTCATAATAGGGAATAGGGATAACCAGTGCCCTGCAGTCCGGATCTTCATCCGCCGCCTTCCACACAGACTCCAGAGAATCCCACATGGAAGCTTTATAAGGCAGAAACACCACTTCCCTCTGAATCCGAATCTCATGGTTGATGGAATTTTCCACCCGCACCAGAAGTTTTCTGAGCTTTTTCTGCATCTGCCATGTATTCACGGAAGCTCCCTCCAGAAGCTTCTCACAGAACTGGTACAGAACCTCGCAGTACTCCTCCAGGCAGCGGACCGTCTCCGTCCCCTCCCCCTCCGTACTGTCAACCAGAGTGCCGATACCTATGGCCCCCTGCTGACACTGCTCCATAAGCTCTGCCGCGCCCTGAACCCGTTTATTCTCAATCAGTTTCACAATCTCCCCATGTGCCTCACTGAGCACTTCTATGGTCTCCAGGCACTGCTTCTTCTGAAAATTTCTCATTCCTGCCCCCTGCCGGGCACTGTACGCGCCCTAAATCATATTCTTAAAACCGGATCCGATATACCTGATCCGATATATCAGATCCGAAAAACCAAATCCAAAAAAACAGATCCAAAAAACTTGAAACCATCCCTTTCCTGCCTGCGGAATTTCCTGTCCGACGGCATTCCTCCGCCGGATATCTTCCCGTTCCCGCCCTTAGAACTGTGCCGAAAAAAGATGTACGCCAAGTTCAAAACATTGTCATAATTTTAATATAATCCTGGGTCTTATCCCGCATAATATGAAGCCCCCGATGCAGCTCCTCCAGAGAATATCTGTGAGTGATAAGCCTGCCGGGATCCACCCGCTTCGCCCCAAGACGTTCCATGCAGTAGTTCCAGTCATCATCCGCCCCATGGGTAAACGAAGAGTTCCAGGTTCCCGTGATCCGCAGCTGATGGCGCAGAATTTTCCAATAGGTTTCCATCTCCAAAGCCATGGAGGAGGCAGGATTTCCCATGAGACAGATCCGCCCCCCTGGAGCAGTGTTTTCCACCGCCTGGGCCACCGTCTCATTCTTTCCCACACACTCAAAGAACACATCCGCCCCCAGGCCGCCGGTCCGCTCCCGGATCCACTGACCCGGATCCTGAGTCCTGCTGTCACAGTAGTCCCCCGATTCCATCCCCAGTTCCAAAACCATCTTCCGCTGGGCCTCCTTGTTGCCCACCACCAGAATCCTGCCCGCCTCCTGGACCCCCGCCTCTCTCAAAAACATCAAAAGCAGCAGGCCGATGGTTCCCAGGCCGCACACCACAGCGGTCTCCCCCTTCTCCGGCAGAGCCCTCCGCATGGCATGCACCGCCACCGCCATAGGTTCCAGCATGGCAGCCTCCTCATAGGAAACCTGTTCCGGCAGCGGAATCAGATTCCAGGCCGGAACCGCCGCATACTCTCCAAAGCCCCCGTCCCTGCGGGAACCCAGATAGCCATAGTTTTGGCACATCTCGAACTGTCCTTTTCTGCAGGGCAGGCACTCCCTGCAGGGAATCAGCGGAAACACACCTGCCCGCCGCCCCTGCCAGGCAGGATCCACTCCCGGTCCCGTCCGGACCACCAGGCCGGAAAACTCATGCCCCGGAATCAGGGGATGTACATGGGCCCCCGTCCTGTATATTCTCGGAATATCCGACCCGCAGATCCCCGCTGCCTTTACCTGCAGCAACACTTCCCCCTTAGCCAGAATCGGCTCCTCCACCGTCTCCCAGCGCAGGTCATCCACCCCCTGCAGCACCCATGCCTTCATCCCTTTCCTCCTCCACAAAAACTTCCGGCAGCGCCCATCTTCTTATTCCCCGGAACATCTGCGGGCAAGAATCTCCTCAAACCGTCTCAGATCCTCCATCGTGGTTATCTTGAAATTCCCCTCATCCCCGGGGATTATGGCAATGTCCATGCCCGCCAAAACCGCAGGTTCCGTGGAACCGTTGATTCCCCTGATCCCATCCGGAAGCAGTCTCAGGTTGGCCTCATAATACCGCCCCAGCCGAAACACCTCCGGTGCCTGCCCTGCAAAAATTTCACTGCGTTTTAACAGGGATGTGATGGTCTTCCCGTCGCTGCTGGCGTACACTGTATCCTTCATGGGAAGTACCGGCAGAACACCCTCGTGGGACTGTGCCGCCTCCAGGCAGGCCGAGACCATCTCCTCCGTCAGCAGAGGCCTGGCAGCGTCATGGATGAGCACACAGTCCTCCTCCCCTCCATAGGCCCTGATATCCTCCAGCCCCTGGAGAATAGAAAGCTGTCTGTTCTCCCCCGGATCAGAAAAACCCCGGAATTTTCCATCCCTGTCAAATGTCTCCAGACACTCCCGAATCTTTTCCCTCCAACAGGGCTGAGCCACAATCTGAATGGCGTCCACCCCCCTGTGCAGGGCCAGACATTCTATGCAGTACCCTATGACGGGCCGTCCCCCTGCCTCAATATACTGCTTTGGAATCTCCGCCCCCAGGCGCAGCCCTGCACCCCCGGAGAGTATCAGTGCAATATTCATAGTTCCCCCATCCTGGACCAACTGCCTTCCCAAATCAACATGGCCCCTGCGAATACCTCACCCCGCAGACCAATAAACAAAAAAACATCGAATCTGCAATGCCAAAAATTCCCATGCAGCCCTTCTAAAGCTGCACAGGAAAGTCAAAACACACGGTTCATTTCTATGATAATATGTTAGCACAGAGCCCGTGAAAATGCAAGATTTTCTCCTCCAAAAGACATTCAAAATCCCCTCTATGGCTGATCTTTTGAGCCGCTTGTCTCACAGGCCCCGGAAAGGCCTTTGAAAATCTTTCCGGCCCTGACGGCAATCACAAGAGAGACCACCCCTGAAAACAATACAACCGCATACTCAGCCCCCTTACAGACCTCAAATAAAACACCATATAAGGCATTCCCCAGAGGCTGTGCGCACATGGCCACGGTAAGGATAAGGGCAATAACCTTACCGATCAGGTTCTGCGGTGTTTCCGCCTGGACAAATGACATCATCCGCACCGTAAAGATAGTCGAGAAAAACAGGACGCCAAAACCGCAAAAGGTAATTATGGCATAATTTGCCACTCCGGAGGACAGCAGTTTCAGTGCAGCTCCCATGGGAAACACACATATCACACAGGCCGTCACCAGATTTCCCGACCTGTGAACCGCCAGCTTTTCTCCAAAAATACCTGCGCAGATCCCTCCGGCCAGTCCCCCTGCCGCCAGGGCTCCCTCCGCATATCCATAGAGCCTGTTGGCCTGTGAAGCCTCTAAATCCAACACTTCCGTCACCAGATATGGCAGCGCCACAAGAATCATTGCCGCCAGAAACAGATTGATTCCACATACCACCAGCAGCGCCTTGCCGATAATGGGCTTTTCTCTCCGGACAAAACGGATGCTCTCTGTAAAATCCCTTCGGGCTGTCTGCAGCAATCCCCCCTCTGAGGCCTGCCTCTGAAAGGGGATCTGAATAAAAATTTCCATCACCGCCGACAGAATAAAACAGACCACACACACCCACAGCACGGGCTTCAGCCCATACGCGCTGTATAAAATTCCTCCAAGCACAGGACCTGTGAGCGCCGAGAAAGAGCTTATCATATTGATAATGGAGTTGGCCGCCATAAAATTTTCCTGGTCCACCAGCGCCGGTATGCTTGCCTGCACAGATGGCTGATAAGCGCCCGCAATGCCGTACAGCAGCATCAGCGTGACGGTGAGAAGTCCAATGAGATTGTCCCCATTCATCACCAGGATAAAGACCAGTATCACCGCCGCCGTAAAAAAGTCCAGCGCCACCATAATATTTCTTTTATTCACCCTGTCCGCCACGATACCGCCCAGGGGTGACAGCAGGATGGCAGGAAGAAAAGCACATGCCGTGACAGTTCCATAAAGCGCCGATGATCCTGTTAAATTCAGCAGATACAGCGGCAGCGCAAATCTTATGGCTGCATTGCCGAAAAGCGAGATAATCTGGCCTGCGACAACCAGTGTAAAATCCTTTGAAAACAGCTTATTTCCCAACTTCTAAACCTCCATTTCTGTGATTTCAGCCGCCAAAAAATACCCCAAAAAACCGGCAGCTACAGTGAAAATCAACCCCATTGCCAGCAGAATCCGCATTCTGCATAAAACCTCCTTTCCATACCGAACGATGGTATGTATAATGTTCTAAAAATATCTGCCCAAAAAAGGGCAGATTCTCAAATCCAAGATCCTGAACTTTTCATTTACTTTTCCGATAGATGGCGGTCAGCTCCTGGAGCCTCTCCAGCAATTCTTCATCCACGATATCCAGCCCAAAGCCCCGCAGCATCTGGTCAAACACCATAAATTTATACAAACACTCTTCCTCAGTGCTGTCAAATATCATGGGATTCATCCAGACATTGGCCACAAGCAGAATCAGTTCCGCCAGCTGTTTCGGATAGTCCGTCTCAATAGAACCGTCTGCGATCCCCTGTCTGATAATGGGAAAAATATAGTTGGGCGCCGCTTCCTCCATGGTGTCATAGAGCAGACCAAAGAGAAGTTTTGGGTTGTTGTGAAAATCCGGGGCCACCGTAAAAATCTTATTCTGCACAGGCCTGCTGATTGACTCTTTAAAAATAGTCTTCAGTTTTTCCTTGCCGTTTAAGTCTGTCCGGTTACAAATATCTGCAAGCATTCCATTGGACTCCGCCGTCATCCTGTCTATAACCGCAACCAGAATGTCCTCCTTTGACTTAAAATGATGATAGATGGCCCCTTTGCTGAGCCCCCCCAAATGATCAAGTATGTCCTGGATGGAAGTGTGCTCATAGCCCTTTTCCATAAACAGACGAAAAGCCACATCCAGTATCAGTTGAACCGTCTCCTCAGGATGCTTATTTCTTGCCACGGTCTCCACACCTCCCCCTTGCTTCCGGTAGATGTCATCTTATCATACCGTCGGTAGGTTTGTCAAGGATTTTTTAAAAAGAGCAGCCAAAGCTATTTCCTACACATACCACTTGGCCTGTTCTCTCCAGATCCTGGCGTACTCTCCCTCCCTGGCCAGCAGTTCCTGGTGCTTCCCGCACTCCACCATCCGTCCGTCCTTCATGACAATGATCTTATCCGCACTGCGGCAGATTTCCACTCTGTGGGAAATAATCACAGAAGTTCTGTCCTGAATCATCTCCACAAACCGGCTCAGAATCTCATACTCCACCAGTGGATCCAGGGCGCTGGTGGGTTCATCCAGGACTACAATGGAGCTGCGCTTCCACAGCCCCCGGGCAATGGCAACCTTCTGCCACTCCCCGCCGGAGAGCTCCTGTCCGCCGAATTCCCTGCCCAGCTGCACATCCAGTCCCCCCACTTTCTCCAGAAATCCTTCCCCGGCCACCTGTGCCAGCAGCTCCTCCATGGCCTTTGTATCCCCCATGCGCTTCAGACTGCTGATCCCCACATTCTCCCCCAGGGTAAAACGGTAGCGGACAAAATCCTGGGGCACCACGGAGATATGTTCATACAGACTTCCCCTCCTTAAGTCCTCCGTCCTCTGTCCGTCATAGGAAATACTTCCCCGGGAGGGCAGATAGGCGCCTGTGAGCAGCTTGGAGAAGGTGGTCTTTCCGGAACCATTCTCTCCCACTACCACCACATGCTCTCCTTTTTTGATCTCACAGGTCAGCCCGTCCAAAGCCTCCCCGGCTGCCCCGCTGTAGCGAAAATGTACATCCTGCACCGCAATTTTCTCCTCAAAAGGACGGTACTCCAGATCCCCCTCCACCTCTGTGGGAATGGTAAAATAATCATAATAGTCCTCCACCATGCGGTAAGTGTGAACGGCATTGAATACCATGGCAATCAGCATCTGAATGCTGGCATCGTAGGCAGAAAAAGCAGCCAGGCAGGCGGCAAAAGCCCCCACTGAGATCCGTCCCCCTGCCATTAAAAAGAAGGCCACACCTATATTTACGACATAGCAGACGCTCATGACTATAATCCCCCACACCTGCTTCCTTCTCACATCCAGTTCCGTCTCCTGAAACTCCTTAAGCCTGGCCCTGTTGGCCTCCTCCCACCGCTGGGTCACATGCCCCTCAAAGCCCATAACCCGCATCTCTTTCACCGTCTCCCTGTTGGCAAAAAGCCCCCGCAAATACTGACAGCGGCGCAGCACAGGACTTTGGCCCCGGCGAAATGATGTAATCTTCTTCTCAAAATATATCTTGGTTGACAGGGCCGGAAGCAGCGCCAGCAGCCCCGTGACCACCAGCACTGGGGAATACCTCCCCACCACCATCATCATACCCCCACAGGTGGCCAGTTTTCTAAGGGCCAGATTCACCTGCTCAAAGAAGATAAACTGGCTGTTCTCTCCTCCCTCCGCCCTGTGAAATTTATCCAGCGTATCCGGATCTTCCAGGGCCTCCAGACGGATTTTAGCAGAAAAAACTGCCAGTCTGCTGCCAAAATATTTCTTGCCCAGCACCCTTGCCCTCTTGGAGGACGCGCGGAAAAACACCTCCAGAACCGGCCCGCATGCCAGGGCCAGACCATACAGTCCAATAACGGCCGCCAGCTCCTTCCCTCCCTGTCCTTCCCCTGCCAGCTCCAGAATTCGGGCCAACAGCAGGGGCACAAATACCTCACATGCCGTTCCCGTTCCGTCCAGCAGATAGGTCAGCACAAAAAACCTGGGAAACGCTCTGTAACAGTCCTGAAATGTATATCCTATATAGCGAACTGCCTTCTTCATTTTCTCCCCCTTTCCGCCCCTGCTTCCAGGCCGTTTGCCATCTCCCCGGGCACAGATTCACCCTCCCCCGGGGCGTCCTTTCCCTCCTGATAGAAAGAGCTCTGAACCAGGTACATGGTCCGGTACAGCCCCTGTTGTGCCATCAGCTCCTCGTGGCTTCCTGTCTGTACCACTCTGCCTCCGTCCAAAACCAGGATCTTGTCGGCCATCCTGGCGCTGGCAAGCCTGTGGGAGATCAAAATGGTTCCCCTCTCCCTGAAGATCCTTGCAAAATTCTCATACATATGGCTCTCCGCCAGAGGGTCCAGGGAGGCCGTGGGCTCATCCAGCACCACATACCGGGCCTGGGACACAAATGCTCTTGCCATAGCCACCCGCTGCCACTGACCTTTGGAAAGATCCTGGCCATCCTCCTCCAGTTTTCCCAGGTTCCGGTCCAGCCCCTTCTCCCGGGACATTCCTTCCTCCCGGGACATTCCTTCCTCCCGGGACAGGGCAAGCTCCTCCCCGCCCGCAAGCCGCAGCGCCTCCAGAAGCCTTTTATCATCCCAAAGAGCCTCCAGGCACCCAAACGCCACATTCTCCCGCAGCGTCAGCTGATAGGCCTGAAAATCCTGAAACACCACGGACAGACATCGGATGCGCAGTCCCGGCGACAGTTCCCGCACAGGCACACCCCCTATGGTCACACTCCCCGACGTGGGCTCGTACAGGCCGCAGAGCAGCTTCACCACCGTGGACTTCCCCGCGCCGTTCTCCCCCACAAAGGCAGTCCTCTCCCCCTCCTTAATATAGAAAGTAACATTCTTCAAGATATCCCGCTCCGTGCCCGGATAGCGGAAGGACACATTTTCAAACCCAATGTCATAGTGGGGCAGGGTTTCCACACTTCCCAGATCCCCCCTGGTCTCCAGTTTCAGAAAATCCATGTAATAACTGATTTCCATGGCGCTGCCCATAAGCCATGTCATTTGCCGGCTGCTGTCGTGGAGACTGCTGCCGATGCCCGACACTGCGTTCAGCGCCGCGGCAAACTGGCCCAGGGTCAGACTGCCTCCCAGAAGCCCCGCCGCAGCCATGCACACCACAAAAACCAGGTAGACCACATTCAAAAGCCTGCTGGCCACGTCCACCTTCATCACACTGGCATTCTCCTTCATGGCGATATCCACGTATTCCCCGCTGCTGCGCTCCCACTTTTCCAGAAAAAGCGCCTTTGCGTCAAAAAGCTTCATCTCATACATGGCATGCTTGTCGGTGAGCAGTCGTTTCAGATCCCCCATTCTCCGCCTGGCGTCCGCCGATTCCTCTGTCAGAACCACACTGTACCCTGCGGCATAGTATCCCAGAGCCATCATGGGAATCCCCACCAGCACAATCCCCAGGCCGATCCAGGGGGAGATGGAGAAAATCACCGCCATGGAAGAGGCCAGAGTGATGGTTTTCTGAATCAGGAAAAAAGTGCTCATACTGCAGTTATAGATCCCGTTTTCCGGTTCCCCGGACATCTTCTGGAACAGTTCCTGGGTCTCCTTGGCCTCAAAAGAAGCGTACTCCAGCTCTGTAAGCCTTCTGGCAATGTCCGGAGCCATCCTCTCCTTAAGTTTCATGCTCACCAGATCCATCTGGTAAGTCCCAAACCTCTGCATGGTACTGCCCAGAATCAGAAGCACCAAAAGGAACACTCCCCAGAAAACCAAACTCTCCACCCCCGGCAGACCCTCCTGGAACAATTTCCTGTTCTGTTCCACACACTCCAGTGCGCTGTCCACAATGCGCTGCAGCACCAGAACCTGCAGGCCCGCAAACGCCGCCGGCACAAAAAAGCACACAGCCGCAGTCAGAGTATGCAGCGGCACATAGTGAAAGATTGTTTTCAGGCAGAACAGGCAGTTTTTGACAGCCCTCATCTCCACACCTCCAAAATTATCCGGCCCGCGGCTGGTCCTTCTGTCCCCAGGCCAGATTCTATGATAAACATTATGATAAAGGAAAATCCGGGAAAAATTTCAGAATTGTATGATTTGACACCTTTTTTGTCACTTTCAGCGTTCAGCCGTCGCTGCGTCCGCCGCTTTCCAGGTGAAACTCTCACAGGTTATTTCCGAGCACTTCCCTGGGAAGCCGCACCGCCACTGTAAACTGTCCCCCGCGGCTCTCCACCGCCAGATCTCCGCCGCAGCCGTGGACAGTGCGCTCCACACTGCGAAGCCCCAGCCCATGGCCCACCTGGTTTCTCCGGTCACGCTTCCGGCTTACGAGTTCTCCGCCTTTCCGGAAAACAACATTCTCCTCCTCCGCCAGGGAGTTGCGCACTCTGAGAAAAAAGTCCTTTTCCCTCTCCACCCACTCCACGGACAGAAACCTGCCCTCCCCTGCCCGTCCGGCGGCCTCTATGGCATTGTCAAGCAGATTCCCCAGAAGACTGCAGATCTCGTCCGGCCTCAGGGAAAGCCCTGTCAGATCGCACAAAGACAGCTCCACCTGAATCTGCTCTCTCCTTGCCCTGGCAGCCTTGTCCGCCAGCAGCGCATCCACCACCAGATTACCGCTCCTCACCGGCAGAGCCAGGTTCTCCACATGCTCTCCAAATATGTGCAGATAATCCCTCATCTCCTCATATTTTTGCTCCTGCAGAAGCAGGCTCAGCAGGTCGATATGATTCTTCAGATCATGCCGCAGTTCCCTTGTGCGCTGGTACTGGGCCTCCACATTTTTCAGATACAGTTCCGCCCGGTGCCGGCCGGCCTCCTCCTCCGTCTTTATCCTCTCTGCCCGCAGCTTCTTTCTATATAAAAAGTACAAGGCATTGTGCAGAAGCAGCACTCCCAGAAGAAAAGTCAGCCACAGGGCCCCGGCAAACCGCGCCTCTTCCCTGGCGCCAGGCCCTCCTGTCCCTGCGGCCAGACCCCCGGGATACAGGCAGGCCAGGGCAAGCCCCCCGAAAAGCAGATTTCCCCCCAGGGCAAGCCCATGGGGATAAGACCATCCCTCCCTCTCCGGCTCCCTTCTCACCGTCTCCGCCGCCAAAAGTCCCGCTGCCAGAATGCTCTTGGAGACAAATATCCCCAGGACCATCTCCCCCATGCCTCCCAGAATCCGTCCCTGATACAGGTCTCCCATGGTCTCCATAATCAGAGAAAAAATGCTGTCCAGGTAAAAGGCCGCCACAAAGAAACCTGTCCCCGCTACAGCCGCCCCCACCTGGCCATACTGTCTCTGTCTGGATACAAAAAAGAAAGTAAACAAGCCGGTCACGCCAAGACCGGCCCCCCAAAATATCATCTCCGCCCACCTGCCTCCCCAATGCCATTTCAACCGATTCCCGCCGCCCAGCCCGCGCCGGCCACTCCCGCAGACTACTCTGCTACCGCATCTCCAACAGCAGCCTTTTTTTCACGTTTCTCCCATAAGAACGGCTCACCGGAATCTCCACGCCCCCCTGCAGCACAATCTGGCTGCCTGAAAAGCTCACAACCTGCCCTATATTTACCAGAAAACTCCTGTGGCACCGCAGGAAGCCCTCCCCCAAATCCTCCTGAATCTTGTCCAGGCTGCCGTAAAAACGGTACTCCCCCTCCGGAGATACCAGTCTGAGAGTTCTGACACTGCTCTCCAGATACAGAATCTTCCTCCTGTCCAGGCACACGGTCTCTCCTCCCATCCGGAAAGAAAATTCCTCCCCTTCCAGCTCCTGCCGGATATCCCTCAGCACCCGGGGCAGCATCTGCTCTATCTGGCTCTTGAGCAGATAGCGGAAAGCCTTCACCTCATACCCCAGCTGCACATAGTCCATAAACCCTGTCACATAGACAATCAGTCCGTCCTGTCCCCGCCTGCGCAGCTCCCGGCCCAGGCGGATGCCGTCGTCCCCACCCTGTTCCATCTGCACATCCAGAAAAAAGACGTCTGCGTATTCCCCCCGGTCCAATGCCTCCAGAAGCTCCCTTCCGCCGCCGTACTCGGCCACTTCCACTTCATAGTCATGGACAAAACCATCCTGCAGTATCTTGTCATATATCAGCCTCCTGTACCCAGGCTCATCGTCACACAGGACAACCCGCATTCCCCCATCCCCTCTTTCCGCCTGCCCTTCCAGGCGCCGCCATAATGCCCCCAAAGCGCTCCAGGCTGCAAAATAAAAATCTGCTCTTATGATAACCCCTGCCAAAAGAAATGGCAACCCTGAAAAGCACAGCATTTTATTGCCATTGCATCGCGAATGGGTGTCGGACAGATCATCTCCCGCCATTTTTGATTTAGGTATAAAAATCCTGTATTTACAAATAATAGTGTTACGCTTAATCCTGCATTCCCTGGAAGCATTCCGTTTCACAGTGCCAGGTGCAGAGAATACAGGGCATCCGTTATGAGTATACTAAGATTTGCAAATGGAGGAAAATTTTTATGAAAGCAACAGGAATTGTTCGACGTATAGATGATCTGGGACGCATTGTCATTCCCAAGGAGATCCGCAGGACGCTGCACATCAGAGAATCGGATCCTCTGGAGATCTTCACAGACAGGGAGGGCCAGGTCATCCTGAAAAAATATTCTCCCATTGGAGAGATGACCACCTTCGCCAGACAGTATGCGGAAAGCCTGGCACAGGTCTCCGGCCATGCGGCTCTGATTGCAGACCGGGACCAGTTCATTGCCGCAGCGGGAGGATACAAGCAGATGCTAAACAAATCCGTCAGCCGCCAGATGGACGAGAAAATACACAACCGGGAAACCATTATGGCCTCGCGGGGGGACAGAAGCTTTATCCCCGTCTGCGATGAAGGCGGCGACGAATACCAGCATGAGGCCATCGCCCCCATCCTCTGTGAAGGGGATATCATTGGCAGCGTGGTACTGCTGCAGAATGACAACAAAAACCGCATGGGCGAGGTGGAACAGAAACTTCTGCTGTCCGCCGCAGGCTTCCTGGGCAGACAGATGGAACAATAGGCAGACAAAAGCAGAAGCCAAAAGGGCCGTGACATCAACGATTGAGAAATCACCGATGCCGCGGCCTCTTCTTCTGAAAATTGCCAGTTTTCTTACCACCAGATAATGTAGAGCAGCGTCAGGGACAGGCCGATGCAGAAAAGCAGCAGTCCGAAGGAAAGACTCCTCTGGATAATGTTGTTGGTTTCCTTGAACTGCTCGTTTTTCAACGCCGCCAGGTGTACATAGTCCCTGCGCCCAGGGTTTCTTCTCCGCCAGGTATGGTTGGCCAGGCCCTGGAAAGCGTTCATCACCCTCCCCGCCGCTGCCGTAAACACATTGCCCTCAGCCCTCTCCCCAGGCAGAGGGCTGTCCCGGTAAATCGTCCTGCGCAGCGCCACCACAAGGCCATCCACAAAGCTGTCCAATATTCTGCAGAACACCCCTGAGACTGTGAAGAAAGCCCCCAAAACCGCCGGGCTGCTCAGGAGTTTATCCAACGCCCCGCACACTCCTCCCAGAACCCAGGGCAGGAACCTCAGCAGAAGGGGCCTGTAAAAGATTTCCTCCAGATCCAGCCGCCGGGGCCACCTGTCCACATACTCTCCCTCTTTATTCCGCAGCAGTTTTCGGACAAAAAACCAGTACACCAGCGCACCGATGGCAATGGAAATCAACCCGCCTTTTAAATTCCCGGGGCTGAAATAGGCTATGGCCTCCCCTGCCTCCTGCACCCCCAGAAATCCCTGAGCCTTCCGGGCCGCCCTTTCCATCAGGCCCTGGGGGCTCAGTCCCCAGACCAGCAGCAGGGCCGCGCTCCCGGCCAGGGCAAAGACGGAAGCCGGGCTCATATAACGCTTCATGCCATCATACTTTTTCTGCAGGGCAGCATCTGTATTTTTCTCCAAAAAAACCGCCGCAAAAAGCTTCGCCATATAGGCCACGGTCAGTCCGCCGGAGAACAGGAAAAGGTACTCCACCGTCCTGGTCAAAGTCCCTCCCCCGTACTCCACAATGCTCTCATGGAGCAGGGTCTTGCTGATATAGCCGCTGAAAAGAGGGATCCCCCCTATGGCCAGGGCCCCTGTGAGGAAAATGCCCCCAAGCAGGGGCTTCTTCCTGCCAAAACCCCGGATGTCATTGAGATTCAGCCCATGGGCATTCATATAGACCACGCCTGCTGCCATAAAAAGCACCAGTTTTATCAGAGAATGATTCACCATATGCAGAAACACCCCATGGGCCGCCAGGATCCTGAATTCCTCCCCGCCGCCCTCCCCGGGCATTCCAAGCATCCCTGTCCCCACCAGGATAAAGCCGATCTGGGACATGGAGGAACAGGCCAGCGTCCTCTTCAGATCCACAGAAAACACCGCCAGCACCGCACCTCCCAGCATGGTTGCCGTCCCCAGGGCCAGAATCACCCTGCTCCAACCTTCATCCCGTGGAAACAGGCAGCAGCCAAGAATCAGCACGCCGTAGATCCCCGTTTTGGTCAGAATGCCGGACAGAAGCCCAGAGGCAGGAGCCGGAGCCACAGGATGAGCTTTGGGCAGCCAGATATGCAGGGGAAACGCCCCGGCTTTTGCCCCAAAACCAAAGAGCATACACGCCCCGGCCACGTACAGCACCTTCTTCTCCCCACACGCCGCCGCAGCCCCCGGCAGGTCTCCCAGTGCCACCGTGCCCAGCTGATGGTACAGCAGGAAAATCCCCATGAGCATCACAAGGCCCCCGGCCACCGCCACCGCCAGATAGGTGGACGCCGCCTTCAGCGCCGCAGCGTTTTCCTCCTGGGCCACCCACACATAGGAAGTGAAAGACATAATCTCAAAAAAGATAAATGTGGTATATAAATCTCCGGACAGGAACACTCCCATAACCGCTCCCTGGGTCCACAGCAGAAAAAGATAAAAACGGCTCCGGTGGTGCAGATGTCCAAAATATTCCCTGGAGAAAACCGCCGTCATCATCCACAGGAACGCCGCCACACAGCCATACAGGAGCCGGAATCCCTCCAGCACAAAGTGCAGCCCCAGGCCGCAGACCTCCGGAATGTCCAGGAACACGCCGGGGCCTCCGGAACAGAGACACAGCATAAGCACCGTAACTGCAAACTCCACCGCCACAGAGACAGTCACAATCCCATCCCGCAGTTTTCCTCCCCGGCAGGCCCGCCCTGCCCCATAGGCCAGAAGACCTGCCCCAAAGGGGAAAAACACTAAAAAAGCCAATCCCGTCTCCAAATTCATACCAGCCCTCTCTCAAAAGTCCGCAATCTCTTTCAGCATTCTCACAAGGGGTTCCGAGTACAGGCCAAGGCAGAGAATGCACACCGCCAGCACCCCCAAAGGCACAAGCATCCTCCAGCCGGGCTCCCGCACCTCTTCTATCTCCGCCGGGTCAAACCCTTTTTTCGGAAAAAATACTCTCACCAGGATACTCAGCATATAAACTGCCGTCAGAAGCGCCGAGATCATCAGCGCCGCCGTCCCCGCCAGGGCAAGAGGCTCTCCGCTGTCCACCGCCCCCTCCGCCAGATACCACTTGCTGACAAAGCCGCATAGACCAGGCACCCCCGTCAGGGCCAGCGCCGACACCCCAAAGCAGGCAAAGACCTTTGGCATCTTTCTGCCCAGACCATCCAGCTGGTAGATATAGTTTTTGCCCGTCTTATGAATCACCGCCCCCGCGCAGAGGAAAGAACAGCTCTTCATAAAAGAATGACACACCAGATGCGTCAGCGCCCCCGCCATTCCCATGGGGGTCATCAGCGTCACCCCAAACAGAATATAGGACAGATTGCCCACTGTGGACCAGGCCAGACGCCTCTTGAAATGTGTCTCCTTCACCGCCCGGCTGCAGCCGTAGACAATGGTAAAGACTGCCAGCCCCATCACCAGATACTGGGCCCAGGTGCCCCGGAGCAGTTTTGTGCCGAAGCTGAAATACGTCACCCGCATAACCGCAAACGCACCTGTGTTGACCACCGCCACACCATGGAGCAGGGCCGTCACCGGGGTGGGGGCCACCCCGGCCTTGGGCAGCCATGAAGAAAAAGGCCAAAGGGCTGTCTTTACACTGAACCCGCAGAAACAGAGCACATAAACAGCAAGGAGCGTGTCCTTCTTTTCATGGACGTTGACCAGGTCCAGGACGCCTCCAGGCACAAAAGAAGAAGTCGTTCCATAGACCAGGACAAAAATCATGCCGATAAAGGCAAAAGCCGCGCCCCCCAGCATATAGTACAGATAAGTCCTGCTGGCCAGAACCGCCTCCCTGGTTCTGGTGTACATCACCAGGGGCAGGGTAACAAGGCTCAGCATCTCAAAGAAGAAATACATGGTCAGGATATTCTCCGACAGGGCCACTCCCAGAGTCACCCCATAGGTGGCCACATAAAACAGGAAAAACGACTTCTCCTTTTCCTCCCCCTCCATATACTCAAACCCATACAGCAGGGCAAGAGGCCAGAGAAAGGCCACAAGCCCTCCATACACAGCCCCCATCCCATCCAGGCCCAGAGTGATGCTCAGATCATGGGTAAAACGGAAAACCGTAAGCGTTTTGTCAGGGGCATGAAAAAGCAGCCAGAACACCAGGAGAGAATTGACACAAACCGCCGTCTCCAGGTAAATGCACATGGCCTTTCTGCTCCGAAAGGATAACATTGGCGTCAAAATGCCCGTGAACATGGGCAGCAACACCACTATCAACATTAAGACTTCCCTCATGGCAGCCAGATCCTTTCTCTAAAATACCGCTGTGGCAATCCTGGCGGCATACTCCGATACCGGACCGGGGAAAACCCCCAGCCAGACAGCCAGAGCCGCCAGCACCACAAGAGGAACCAGCATGGCCGGGGACAGCTCAGGCCCCAAAGCCTTCCTGGAACTGTGAGCCTGGGCTCCTTCACCGGGCTCCTCTATTCCATGGGGCTCCTCCAGTCCCTGGAGATGCTCCGAACCTGGGAAAAATCCTTTCATGGCAATGGGCAGCAGATAGCCGGCGGTCAGCAGGGCACTCACCAGCAGAACCACCGGCCCCAGCCAGGAAAACACTCCTGTCCCCGACTGCAGAGCCCCTTCCGCCAGATACCATTTGCTGACAAATCCCCCTGTGGGCGGAATCCCCACCAGCGTCAGGGAGAGCAGCAGATAGCACCACATGGTCTTGGGCATTTTCTTTCCTATCCCCCCAAGTTCCTCCGCCCTGGTATAGCCAAAACGGTAGACAAACACACCAGCCGTCAGAAACAGACCGCATTTCACCACCGCATGCACCACCACATGGAGCAAGGCCCCTGTAAAGGCGTCCGGTGTCAAAAGGGATAGCCCGAACATAATGTAGGAAACCTGGCTCACTGTGGAATAGGCCAGCCTTTTCTTAAAGATCTGCTCCCGGTATGCAAGCATGGATCCCATAAACACCGTCAGCAGAGCCAGCGTCATCCACACATACTGCACCCAGGTGCCCTGCAGAAAATCAGTCCCCGCCACATAGAACACCACCCGCACCACTGCCAGCACACCGGACTTTACAATGACACCGGAGAGCACAGCGGAAGCCGGGGACGGCGCCACCGGATGGGCCGTGGGCAGCCACGCGTGAAGGGGCACCATGCCCGCCTTGGCCCCGAAACCCACCAGCGCCGCAAACACGGCGATCAGAAGAATCCCCTCATGCCCCTGTGCGGCAGCCTGGTTCAGGGTCCCTCCCGGCGCAAAATTCAGCGAGTCACTGTACCGATACAGAAAGAAGACAGAAAACAAGCCCCCATATGCGCCGCACATGGAATAAAACAGATACTTCAGCGCAGCCATAACCGCCTCCCTTGTCCCATTGTGGAGCACCAACGGCATGGAGACCAGGGTTGTCAGCTCATAGAACAGATACATGGTCACAAGATTGCCGGAAAAATCCAGCGCCACCAGCACACCATACAGTATCAGGTAGAAGCCGTAATATCTTTTTTCCTTCCCCTCATGCTTCATATAGACAAAGGCAAACAGAGCGGACAGAACCCATATAAGGCTCACCACCGTCACAAACAGCCTTCCCAAAGCATCAACATGAAAATACACAGGAACCCCCTCAAAGAGGGTAAACAGTACCAGCTCCCTGTCCCCCGACCAGGCCGCCGCCAGGGCCAGGGCCACAGAAATCCCAAGAACCGCGCTCACATACAGGCACAGCCTGGCCCGCTCTCTCCTGCCGCCCGGGGCAGTATTTTTTTCCCGAAAAGAAAAAAACAGCAGAAGGGCGCCGAAAAACATTGGCAGCACTATGGGAATCAGCAGAAATGCATCCATCCAAAACTACCTCCTAGTCAAACATCTCAAATCCCCTCTGGATCAGCCGTACAATGGGGTCGGAATTCAGCCCCAGTATCAGATTCAGCAGAATAAGGCACACCAGCGCCGCGGACTTGGCAGGCTGCTCCCATACCCCAATCTGCCTGCCGCCCACGCTTCCTTCAGGGGCGGGTGTGTAGATCCGGATGACGGTCTTCATAAAATAGACCGCATTCAGTATGGTGCTGAGAGCAAGAGCGATAACCGTGGGAAACATCTTATGGGCATGTCCCACCGCCGCCTGGGCAAAGAAAAATTTTGAGATAAACCCCGAAAACATGGGCAGACCCACCATGGACAGGGAACCCGCCAGAAACGCCGTTCCCGCCAGTTTGTTCCGCAGCCCCGCCCCTGTGATATCCGCAAATCTGTCACTGTTTCCGGAGGCATCCCCCAGTCCCGACGCCGCCACAAACAGCAGCGCTTTGGTGGCTCCGTGGGACAGCACATGGTAAAGGCCCGCCACAATTCCCGCCTCCGTGGCAAGCCCCAGTCCCATATAGATGTATCCGATCTGTGCTACCGAAGAGTAGGCTATCATCCGTGTGAGATTGTTTTCCTTGATAGCGCTCAAAGAACCCATGATCATCCCTATGATACCGAACACAAACAGCACATTGACCACTTTGCTCTCGTTTACCACATTGAATCCCACCACCCGGCAGAAGATCTTGATCAGCAGGAAAATATATCCCTTGGACACCAGGGAAGAGAGAATCGCTGAAGAAGACAGAGTAGAATACCCATAGGCATCCGGCAGCCAGGTGTGGAAAGGATACAGAGCACTCTTCATGGCCAGCCCCACGGACATAAGCCCCAGGGCCACCATCAGGGAGAGATGGTGCTGACCGGTCTGAGCCAGGAACTGCACCTGTTCTCTGATATTGCTCATAAGCAAATGCCCCGTCACCGCGTACAGATAGCAGATGCCCAGCAGCAGCAGACCGGAACCTGACAGGCTCATAATCATATACCGGGCAGCCGCCTCGTAAGTCCTTCCGGTCTGGCGGATCATAATCAGCCCGCAGGCGGAGATGGTATTGATCTCCACAAACACATATGCCGTGAACAGGTCATTGGTGTAGATCAGGGCCAGCAGGGAACACAGCAGCAGATTCACCATGACATAGTACAGATTCTGTTTGCTCTCCTGAATCTGTTCCTCCCTCTCCCGGATCCCCCCAAGCATACACAGCAGCATCACCGCGCAGAAAAAACATGCCATAAATGCCTCTAAGATGCCCACACGGATCTCATTTCCCCAGGGGGCAGGAAAATGTCCCATCTGATACACATAAGACTGCCCTGTTGAAATCACATGCTGCAGCACAAAGGCGGACATCACGCCCGTTGTCACAATGACCCCCGTATTCACCCGTTTTGCCCATTTCCCGCTGAGAATGGAGCACAGAGGGCCTGAAAACAGGGAGAGAAGTATGGATAGAAAAGGGAAATTCTGCACAAAAGCCATTATTTCCCCTCCTTTTTCAGCTGCGTGGAGATTGCATCCAGATCCAGAGTGTGGTATCTCCGGTACAGGCATATGGTCAGGGACAACATCAGCGCCGTCACCGACACGGAAACCACAATCCCTGTCAGCACCAGGCCGCTGGGGATGGGGTTGATATAGGCCTCCACACTCTGAATGCCTTCCTCCACCACCGGCGCCTTCCTGCCTGAAATATAGCCCTTCAGGGCAAGAAAGAGATACACGGCCGTGTCCATGATATTCAGCCCAATGATCTTCTTGATCAGATTCCGCTGCAGGAGCAGATTGGAGAACCCAATGCCAAACAGGATCATGGCGACGGCCTCCTCATAATTCTCTAACAAATATTGTATCCGCATAAATCTCCTTAATTGTAGTCGCTGCGCGACGGCTCTAAAGAATGAATACATTCGGCGCACTTTGCTGAGAGACAGCATTCATTCGCAAGTAATTCTCATGAATGCTGCTCTCGTGCGCCTTCTTGTATTCACTATTTTATAGTCGCTGCGCGACGGCTCTAAAGAATGAATACATTCGGCGCACTCTGCTGAGAGACAGCATTCATTCGCAAATAATTCTCATGAATGCTGCTCTCGTGCGCCTTCTTGTATTCACTTAATAATTTCCTTTTCGGAACATGGCGTAAAAGGTGTACATGGTGCCTGCCACCACCACGCCCACGCAGATGTTCAACAGCAGGATCAGGCCGCTGCTGAGAATGGCCCCGGGGGTTCCCAGGGGCACAATGCTCTCAATGTGGTTTGCGCCTGTGTAAAAGGAATAGCTCTTGGCCAGGCTGTAGCAGGCCAGGGCACAGAAGCTCACCCTGCGGAAAGTCTTGGCCGTGAAGAATTTTTCCGTTCTGGCAAAGCCGAAGGCATTCAGGTACAGAATCAGCCCTGCGCCGATGACCGCCCCGCCGGAAAAGCCGCCTCCCGGCCCCAGATGTCCCGCCAGGATAATGTAGATGCCAAAGATAAAAATGGGCGGCACCAGCACTCTTGCCACAGTCTGCAGGATCACATCGTTCTTGGGCTCATAGCGTCTGTCATTGTCCTCATCCTCCGCCTGCTCTTTCTTTTTGTCCGTCCGCAGCAGAATCAGCACCGTGCAGGCGGCAGCAAACAGAACATGGGACTCCCCCAGAGTGTCAAAGGCACGATAGTCCAAAATCATGCCTGTGACAATATTCACCGCCCCTGTCTCCTGTAAGCCGTTCTCAATATAGCGCTCTGCCACCTGATTGTTCACCGGATTCTCCGGGTGTCCAAATACAGGGAGATCAGACACTGCTGCCAAAAGCATAACCACTAAAAAAATACAGAAGCCTACGCTGAACACCCGGTAAAATCTGCGGAAAATTCGGATTTCTACATTGTTCTCCAAGTCGTAGACCCGCTGTCTCAGCTGTTTTTCATCCTCTTCCCTGCGCTCCTTTGCCTCCGGACTTTCCGTGACAGGCTCCTGCCTGCCCATCTCCATTCCCTCTGCAAAAGGATCCTCCGCCCCCTCCAGCCAACGCTTCAGTCTGCAGGAAACAGTTTTTTGATACTCCTCCTCAGGCACCTTCCTGCTCATCCGTCTCCTCCAGACTTTCCTTCTTCATAATGGCATTAATCTTCTTTAATGTCACAAAAAACAATACCGTAGTGACCCCTGCTCCCACCGCGGCCTCAGTGACAGCCAGATCCGGAGATTCCAGCAGCACCCAGATAATGGACATAATCAGGCTGTAGGACATGAAAATCAGTACGGTGTTCAACAGCTTCCTGGACAGGCTGGCCGCAATGGCGCAGACCACCAGAAATCCCAGCAGAATACAAGTGAATACGGTCACGGCTTCCTCCTTATTTATAGTTCTGCGTCTGTTCATCCAGTTCCTTCGTCCTGTAATGTCTCCCGCTCTTCTCATTGGTGCTCACCTCCAGCCTGGCAATCAGGTGGGATGACACCGGTGAGGAAAACCAGAGAAACACAATCACAAGGAACAGTTTCAGGGAAGTAAAATTCAGGCCGCTTATCACAATCAGCCCCAGCAGCGCAAAGCCGATGCCCAAGGTATCGCCGATTGCCGCCGCATGCATCCGGTTCAGCACATATCGGAACCGGAATACCCCAATAATTTCAATGATAAAGGTGCCCAGACCGCACAAAAGCAGTCCGCCACCCACCAGAAAGCGCACCCATTCCAGTACACTCACGACGACTCCTCCTTTTCCCGGCTCTCCTGTGCTGCTCTACGGCCGTTCTCCCTGTCTTTTTCCTGTTTTCCCTCCAGATACACTCCCATATACACCTTCACCAGGACAATGACCGCCAGAAAACTGATCATCGCATAGATCAGACAGATGTCCGCCAGATACCCCTCCTCCAGCATCAGCGCCAGGATGGCAATCATCACAATGACCATGGTGCCCGTCATATTCACCGAAACGATCCTGTCCGCAACCCTTGGGCCGATGATGGCGCGCACCAGACACAGAACCACCAGCAGAGCCAGCACAATGAGGGCCCCTGTAAAAAAAATGCTGTAGGCCCTATCCAGGCCCTCAATTCCCCTTCCCATCCTTCCTCCTCTCCGGTTAGACAAGCGCCACCGGAAAACCAATCAGGCATTCTCCTCAAATCTGTGAATGTACTCCACAAATTTGCTGTTCCTGATCCCCTCTGCCATGGACTCATCCAGGCAGTGGACCGTGTACTCAGAACCTTCCAGCGTAACCGTGATGGTTCCCGGCGTCAGCGTGATGGCGTTTGCCAGCATTGCCTTTCCCGCCCGGGTCCGCAGATCCGTGTGGAAGTGAACCAGCGCGGGCTCTATCTCCTCCTTCTGGGTCAGAATCAGGTGGATCGCGTTCACATTGGCCCTGACAATCTCCACCACCAGCAGACGACAATATTTCAGCAGCAGAAAAATATTCTTATAGATTCTTACCTCTTTGGCAAGGCTGTAATCCACAAACTTACAGGAAAAAGCCAGCAGCGCACCTGCAATGACTGCTCCAAAAACACAGATCTCCAGAGTTACCCTTCCATTGAAGATAATCCACAGCAGAAAATATATCAAGAACACAGCGCACCTCCCTGCCGATGTTTTCCATTTCCCCACCGGCTTTCCAGATATCCGTGTATTATTTTAGCACAATTTTCCTCAATGTAAAGCCTTTTGGGCACACCGCCGGAAAATATACCGTGAAAACAGGGCGCTGAACTGTTACTGAAAAATGCTGCAACGCCCTAAATTACAGGCATCGCAGCATCAAGAGTGTCATTATGATTTTTTCCTGTGCTCTTCTATTTTGCAGGTGTGTTCTTTGCTTTTGTTTTGAATAAGTCTTGCCACCTCTGTATGTTTTCCTGCAGACACCGCGCGGACAAATTCTTCGCGCACCTCCTCATTGGGAATATAAACAGATCTGCTGTCAATATCATAGGCCAGATAACCCAGATGGACTAACAGTGTGAGAACATCGTCCCTGCACTGGATCGTGGTCTCCGACTGAGTCCAGTAACTGCCAATCCGTTTTCGCTGTATGGCCTCCATCACTGACTTGGGGCTGTAGATATGCACGCCATCCCCCATCCTATACCCATCATACCATTTGCGGATCTCATCGAAAGCAATCCTCGAGCCCGTGCACAGCTCCTGCACCTCCTGCTGTGTAAAACCCACAAACTCTTCCAATGGTTCCGGCTGCGTCATAGTATATTCCCGAAAATCTGTCATGGCAGAATGGGTACCGTATTTCTTGATGGGCAGAATTCCCGTCATATACGCCGCCTCTATCATCTTATCCGTCTTTCCACTGTTTTTAAACAATCCTCGTAAAAGCTGGATATAGGATTCCTGCAGCATGCTGTCTCTCTTGTCTTCACGAAACAACGCATCCCATTCATCAATAATAAAGATAAATTTGTGTCCTGTGGCCTCTGCTATACCATAAAGCATATTGGGCAGATCAGCCTCCCTCTCCACATTCGGGTAAGCAGCGCTCAGTTCCTCAATGACTCTGGCCTCCAGGTTGATAACAATATTGGGTATCTCACCTTTGATGAACGCATCCGAAGTAAACTCTGTAATATCTAAATAGATTACATCATATTGATTCAGATATTCATCAAAAGATTTGTCTGCAGAAATCTTCATCCCCTCAAACAGCTCCCGCGAACAGCAGCTTCTGTCATAATAGGCGCACAGCATTTTCGCCGCAAATGACTTTCCAAACCGGCGCGGCCTGCTGACACAAGTCAGTTTGTCGGAAGTTCCCAGAGTGCCATTGACAAAGGAGATCATTCCCGTCTTGTCCACATAATTACTTTTTCTGATGGATGCAAAGCCGGCATTTCCCACATTCAAGTATTTACCCATGCGAAATATCATCCCTCTTCCATATATTCTCTATAATCCGCTTCACAGGAAAACAGCATATACAATCCATTCACCCATCCCATATAGCCCTCCGAAGTGTTATACCCTTTCATATGCTTCCTCCTCTCTCAAATTCAGCCTGCAGCTGTTTCTGAGAAAAAATTTAACACATTATAAGGATAATAAAACTCCCTTAAAGACCACACTGGAGCGGCAGACCTGCCTCCGTCTGCCCATCTTCTCCGGATATCAGACTTCCTTCCCTTCCACAGGTATCAAAACCTTCATCTCCGCTAAAAGCTCTTCCGTCCTGCCCAGGAGCAGCAGGGCGTCCGTCTCCACCAGCTCTGTTTTCTTATATTTATAGGTAAAGAACGGCGCGCCGTAAGCGGTAAAGGCAAGATCTTTTCCATGCTTTTTCAACAGCCCCGGGATCTTCTCCGGATCCACCCCGGCATCCGGCCGAAAGGTAAAAGTGATCCTGCCGTTCTTGCCCTTTACCTCCGTCATCCCCAGCCCGTGGGCCGCCACCCGGATCAGAGCAATCCGCAGCAGATTGTCCACGGACTTGGGGATCTCTCCGAAGCGGTCCAGAAGCTCATCCTTCATGTCATCCCGCTCTTTCTGGTTTTCAATGCCCGCAATACGCTTGTAGATATCCAGCTTCTGAACCTCATTCACAATGTAGGAAGGAGGGATAAAAGCGTCCACATCCAGGTCGATGAGGGTGGCAAAATCCTCCGCAGGCCCGCCTCCTTTCAGGGTCCGCACCGCCTCGTTGAGCATCTTGCAGTACAGGTCATAGCCCACGGCCTCCATGTGCCCGTGCTGCCGCACGCCCAGAAGATTGCCCGCCCCCCGGATCTCCAGATCCCGCATGGCAATCTTAAAACCGCTGCCCAGATCCGTGAATTCCCGAATGGCAGCCAGACGTTTTTCCGCCACCTCCTTGAGCATCTTATCCCTCTTATACATAAGGAAGGCATAGGCGCTGCGGTTGGAGCGCCCCACCCGCCCCCGGAGCTGATAGAGCTGGGACAGCCCCAGGTTGTCGGAGTCGTGGATAATCATGGTGTTCACATTGGAGATGTCCAGCCCTGTCTCAATGATGGTGGTGGATACAAGCACATCCAGCTCCCCATTGATAAAGTCCAGCATGATCGCCTCCAGCTCATCCTCCTTCATCTGCCCATGGGCGTAGGCCACCTGAGCCTCCGGCACCAGGGCCGCAATCTGGGCGGTCACATCGGCAATACTGCTCACCCGGTTGTACACATAGTACACCTGGCCCTGACGGGCCAGCTCCCGGCAGATGGCCTCCCGCACCATCTCCTCGTTGTACTCGCAGACAAAGGTCTGGATGGGCTGCCTGTCCCCGGGAGGCTCCTCCAGAACGCTCATATCCCGTATACCGATCAGGCTCATGTGCAGGGTCCGGGGGATGGGCGTGGCCGTCAGGGTCAGCACGTCCACATTCTCCTTCAGCTTCTTGATCTTCTCCTTGTGAGCCACCCCGAACCGCTGCTCCTCGTCTATGACCAGAAGGCCCAGATCCTTGAACACCACATCCTTGGACAGCACCCGGTGGGTGCCGATGAGGATGTCCACAAGGCCCTTTCGCAGATCCTCCACGGTCTTGCGGATCTCTCCCCCACTGCGGAAGCGGCTCATCAGATCCACCCGGATAGGATAGTCCTTCATGCGCTGGAGAAAATTGGCATAGTGCTGCTGGGCCAGGATGGTTGTGGGCACCAGATAGACTACCTGCTTGCCCTCCTGCACCGCCTTGAACGCCGCCCGAATGGCAATCTCCGTCTTGCCGTATCCCACATCCCCGCAGATCAGCCGGTCCATAATTTTCCCGCTCTCCATATCCGCCTTGGTGTCTGAAATGGCCGCCAGCTGATCCTCCGTCTCCTCAAAGGGAAACATCTCCTCAAACTCCCGCTGCCACACGGTGTCCTTCTCAAACTGGTAGCCCTGGCTCTTCTGACGCACCGCGTACAGCTCCACCAGATCCTGGGCCACCTCGTTGACGGCGCTGCGCACTTTGGTCTTGGTGCGCTCCCACTCCTTGGTGCCCAGTTTGTTGAGCTTGGGCCTCTTGGCCTCTGCGGAGGCATATTTCTGGATCACATCAAGACCGGTGGCAAGCACATAGAGATTGCCCCCATCCCGGTACTCTATCTTGATATAGTCCTTGACCACGCCCTCCATCTCCACCTTCTCAATCCCCCGGTAGATGCCCAGGCCGTGGCTCTCATGCACCACATAATCCCCCACCTTCAGCTCGTTGAAATCCTTGATCTTCTGCCCCTGGTAGAGTTTCTTCGCCTTTCTCTTTTTCTTTTCCCCGCCGAAGATATCCGTCTCCGACAGCACCACAAACTTTAACAGCGGATACTCAAATCCCTTATCCACATGCCCGTAATAAGTTACCACTTCCCCGGGCTGTACCTCCCGCATAGGATCCTCGGTGTACACCGCCGACAGCTCCTGATCCCGCAGATCCTCCGCCAGACGCCTGGCCCTGGTGCGGGAACCTGACAGAAGCAGCACCCGGCAGCCGTTCTTCCGGTACATCTTCAGATCCTTCAAAAGGGCCTCAAAGCTGTTGTTGTAGGAGGCCACATTCCTGGCCGAGATATCCGCCTTAAGATCCGCCTTAAAATACCCCTTGGACTCCATGGTGGCTATTGTCACCACACAGCTGCGCTGGAGCCTGGCCGCCACCTGCTCCCCGCTGTAGAGCAGGTTCATCTGGCCCGGCAGGATATACCCCTTCTCCGCCCGCTGCTTCATGCTCTCGGAAAATTCCAGCTCCACCGCCTGGGCCTGCTCCCGGACCCTGGCAGGCTCCTCCACAAAAAACAAGGGCTTCAGATTCCCTCCCGCCCGCAGGAAAAGCTCCGGCAGCGTCACCGTATCCTCATAAAAATAGCGGATATATCCCTCCAGATTCACCTTGGTGCGAAACTCCAGAAGCGCCTCCTTCAGCTCCCGGATCTGAGCGGCAATCCGGCCTGCCTCCTCTGTCCGGAAAGAGTCTCTGAAAATCTTCTGCTGCCTGGCCGCCTCCTCCTGCAGCTTCTCCAGCCCCGCCCGTATGCGCCCTTCCTCCAGCACAAATTCCGTGGCCGGAAACACGCAGATGCTCTCCAGTTTTTCTATGGATCGCTGGCTGAGCACATCAAAGCTGCGGATGGACTCCACTTCTTCCCCCCACAGCTCCACGCGGTAAGGATTCTCCTCCGTGAGGTCAAAAACGTCCACAATGCCGCCCCGGACAGAAAACTGCCCGGGACTTTCCACCTGGGGCACCTTCTCATATCCCATGTCCACCAGGCGGCGGGCAAACGCCTTCTCCTGCACCAGGCTCCCCAGGCCCAGATCCAGGATGTCTTTCTCCCTGTCCCACATGGCCAGGGGCGTCATCAGAGCCGCATAGGTAGTCACCACCGTGACGGGCTTTCTCTCCATCAGCCTCCGCAGCACCTTCACCCTCTCCCTGACCAGCTGGTTGCCGTGGATATCCGCCTGGAAGAAGATCAGATCCTTGGCAGGAAAGAGCATGACATTCCTATCATAGAACTTGTACTCCTCATAGATCTCCCTGGCCTTCAGATCGCTGTAGGTGACGATGACTTTGGTGCGGACCCCCTCGCTGAGCCCATAGATCATATGCAGCTTCTGAGAGTCCACACACCCGGTCAGGGATACCACGTATGAGGCCCCGTCGGAAAGCGTTCCCCCCACCCCCGGCTGTCCGCCGGCAGTTCGTATGCCCTTCCTCAGCAGCTCCTTGATGCTGCCATATTCCGCCAGTTCCCGGAGCGGTGCCAGTAATGCCTGCATTGTCTGCCTCCTATATTTCCGGCGCGGAAACGCCCTTCCGTACCCCGCCTCCCTCGTCCTGAGCTTTTTTTACGCTGTTATATTGATTCATGGCGGCATCCGGCCCCTGGGCAAGGATTGCGCGGATGGCATCCGCCGCCCGGGCCTCAGTCTCATCCACCGCCTTCCTGTCCTGGGCAGAAAAACGCCCCAGCACATGGTCCACCAGATCCCACCCTCTGGGCTTCTCCCCCACGCCGATCTTTACCCGGATAAAGCTGTCGTGGCCCAGATTGGCAATGATGTTTTTCAGGCCATTATGCCCTCCCGCGCTGCCCTTTTTGCGGATCCGCATCTGCCCCACATCCAGACTGATGTCATCGGAGATCACAATCAGCTCCGTGGTCTGGTCCACCTTATAATATTCCGCCAGCGCCCTGACACTCTCCCCGCTGAGGTTCATAAAAGTCTGAGGCCTGGCCAGGACACATTTCCGCCCCTCCACAGTCCCCTTCCCTATGACGGCCCTGTGCTTTTTCTCCAGAACGGAGATATTCTCCTGGGCCGCCAGAATGTCAATGACGTCAAATCCCACATTGTGCCTGGTCCCGGCATATTCCTTTCCAGGATTTCCAAGTCCTACTATAATATACATGATTCATCCCCCTGATTGTGGTGTTATTATAATAAAAATGCCCGGAAAAGTAAAGACCGGAGAGGATTTAAAAAATGCCATGGCTCCGACCGCCATGGCATTTCGCTGTCCTGTTACTGGCTCTATTCCACATCCGGCTCCAGCAGAGCCTTCTCATAGCTCTCCAGAATAATCTTCTGGACAACCTCCCTTGTGTAGGAATTAATCGGATGCGCAATGTCCCTGTACTCCCCGTCTGCCGCCTTCTTGCTGGGCATTGCAATAAACAATCCCTTGTCCCCCTCGATCACCTTGATGTCATGAATCACAAACTCATCGTCCAAGGTAATAGACACAATCGCCCTCATCTTGCCTTCCCTTGCAATTTTACGTACTCGAACATCTGTAACCTTCATCTGTTACCCTCCTTTAATAAAAACCATTATGCGGACGGTATAGTTGAGTCAGCCATGCCATTATGTCGAGCGTCCGCTCCATAGAAACGATTGTACAAGTACCTCATCCTGCCGGCCAAGACGGGCAGGACATGAGACAAGACAATATTCCCACACGCTACATTGTATATCTCTCATTGCGTTCTACCACAATGCGGATATCCCCATTTTCCCCTGTGAAGCGGGAATTTGCACGAATGGTGCCGCGGCTTTCTACGATGCAGTTTTCTATGTATGTGTTATCGCCGATATAGACATCATTCAATATAATGGAATTCCTGATAACACAGTTGTTTCCGATATAGCTCTTCTTGAAGACCACGGAGTTCTCCACCACTCCATTTACGATACAGCCGCTGGAAAGCAGGCTGTTCTTCACACTGGTACCCACATTGTACTTTGCAGGTGCAAGGTCGTCAACTTTTGAATAAATATCCGGATACTGCTTAAAAAAATAATCCCTCACCTCAGGTTTCAGGAAATCCATATTGGTTCCATAGTAGTCCTCTACGGAGGCAATGTTCCTCCAGTAATCTTTTATCTTATAGCCGTACATCCGCTTCAGATCTTTGTAGCGGATCAGCACATCCCTCACAAAATCATATCTGTCCTCCTCCTGGCACCTCTCGATCATCTCTATGAGCTGCCGCCTGCGGAGAATGTATATGCCGCAGGAGATCACCCGGGATTTGGCCATCAGAGGCTTCTCCTCGAACTCCTCAATACGGCACTCCTCGTTCATGCGGACGGTGCCGAACCGTTCCACACTGCCCTGGGGGCCCATGTCCCGGCACACCACCGTGATATCCGCTTTTTTACCAATATGGTATTCCAGCATTTTGTTGAAATCCATCTTGTACACACAGTCCCCGGAGGCAATCACCACATAGGGCTCGTGACTGCTCTTCAGGAAGGAAAGATTCTGGTAAATGGCATCCGCCGTGCCCCTGTACCAGCTGCTGTTATCCGCCGTCACCACGGGAGTGAACACGAAAAGCCCTCCCTGCTTGCGGCCGAAATCCCACCATTTGGAAGAACTCAGGTGCTCGTTCAGGCTCCTGGCATTGTACTGGGTGAACACCGCCACCTTCTGAATATGGGAATTCGCCATATTGCTCAGGGTAAAGTCTATGCTCCGGTAGCTTCCCGCAATGGGCATGGCACAGATGGCCCTGTTTCGGGACAGTTCCCGCATCCTGCGGTTGTTGCCCCCCGCTAAAATGATTCCGATTGCCCTCACTGCTGTTCACCTACCTTAATCAATGTACCGCCCCCTGCCAGACAGGAGTTCGGATAGTCCTCCTGGGTGGTGGGACCGAAGATAACCGAGTTCTTGCCCACTGTGATCCCGGCGGGTATGACGCTCCTCTCCCCCACTGTGACAATGCCATGGTTGTAGATATGGGGGGCTGTGTCGTTCTCCGCCTCTTCCCCTATCCCCAGACGTGTGCCCGGGCCGATCTCCACATCCTCCGCCACAATGGCTTTGTACAGCTCACAGTTTTCTCCTACACAAGTGTGGTTCATTACAATGGAATCCCTGACCACAGCATTTTTTCCGATAACGACACCACAGCCTATGACAGAATTGTATACCTGCCCGTATACTTCTGTGCCCTCCCCTATGATGCTGCGCTCCACCACACTGTCCCCCGAAAAATACTGTGGCGGCTGTATCTCACTCTTGGTGTAGATCTTCCAGAACTCCTCGTACAGGTTAAACTCCGGCACAATGTCGATGAGCTCCATGTTGGCCTCCCAGTAGGAGTGCAGGGTTCCCACATCCTTCCAGTAGCCCGAGAACTCATAGGCGTAGAGGGAAGCCCCTTTCCTGTGGCAGTACGGGATCACATGCTTGCCGAAATCCAGCGCCGGCTGGCTGGCCATGGACATCAGAGCCTTCTTCAAAGTCTCCCAGTTGAAAATGTAGATTCCCATACTGGCCAGATTGCTCCTGGGATGTTTGGGCTTTTCCTCAAACTCTGTGATCTTCCTGTTCTCGTCAGCTATCATAATGCCGAATCTGCCGGCCTCCTCCAGAGGCACCGGCATCACCGCGATGGTGACTTCTCCCCCGCAGGACTTGTGAAAATCCAACATGATCTCATAGTCCATCTTATAGATGTGATCCCCTGAGAGGATCAGCACATAGTCCGGGTGGAAACTCTCCATATATTCCAGATTCTGGTAGATGGCGTTGGCCGTACCTGTGTACCACTCACTGTTGGAAAGCTTCTCATAGGGCGGCAGCACCGTCACACCTCCGATATTCCGATCCAGATCCCAGGGGATCCCGATGCCGATATGGGTGTTCAGCCGGAGAGGCTGGTACTGGGTCAGCACCCCCACCGTGTCCACGCCCGAATTGATGCAGTTGGAGAGGGGAAAATCAATAATGCGATATTTCCCTCCAAAGGATACCGCCGGCTTCGCCATCTTGGACGTGAGCACTCCCAACCGGCTGCCCTGCCCCCCTGCCAGAAGCATGGCAATCATTTCTTTTTTAATCATCTCCGCACCCCCCTGCAGTCCAGTACTGGCTTTAAAAGCATTATAGCATACGTTTTTGCAAAATGGAATATTATCTGCTCAAAAAACTTATCCCTTCCACCATTTTCTATGAAAATCCAACATATTTTTCTACCGGCCTTAGAAGACGTTTGTCCATTAGTGCCAATTTTTCTTCCAGTTTTTCCCATTCGCCTCCTACATTTTAGACATTTTTTAATCCATATTCCCTTCTGCGATTTTTCAATTGTTTTTTCAGAGAATACTGCTTATAATATATAGTAACAAAAATTTATAGAAAAGGAAGTGCATCCCATGTATAAACTTGATTTTTCCCACCCCTGTTCCCTGTATTTTGTAGGCATCGGGGGCATCAGCATGTGCTGCCTGGCGGAGCTGCTGGCGGACGCCGGATTCCGGGTTCAGGGTTCCGACCGGACTAAGAGCCACCTGACAGATGTGCTGGAGTCAAAGGGCATCACCGTCCACATCGGACAGCGGGCTCAGAACATTCCACAGGATGTTGACTGTGCAGTCTTTACCGGCGCCATCCATCCCGACAACCCTGAGTACATCGCCGTCCAGGAGCGGAACATCCCCCGTCTCACCAGAGGGGAGCTTATGGGGCAGATCATGAAAAACTACCGTATCCCCATAGGCATCAGCGGCACCCACGGCAAGACCACCACCACTTCCATGGTAAGCGAGATCCTGCTGATGGCGGACACTGACCCCACTCTTTCCGTGGGGGGGATTCTCCGCAGCATCGGGGGCAATATGCGCATCGGAGGCAGGGAGTACTTTGTCACGGAAGCCTGCGAGTACACCAACAGCTTCTTAAGCTTCTCCCCCAGAATCGGCGTGATCCTGAACATTGATGAGGACCACCTGGACTTCTTTAAAGACCTTGACGACATACGCCATTCCTTCCGCCGCTATGCACAGCTGCTGCCTGCCGACGGCTGTCTGATTATCAACGGGGAGATTCCTCATCTGGAGGAAATCACCCAGGGGCTGGAATGCTCCGTAATCACTTTCGGCGGCAGTCCCGCCTGCGACTACCATCCCCTTCAGACCACCTACAACCAGGATGGGTGCGCCTGTTTCAGCCTTCAGGGGAAAGGACGGTCCCTGGGGCAGTTCACCCTGCAGGTGCCCGGAGAACACAATCTGTACAATGCCCTGGCCGCGGCTGCCCTGGCGGACCTGCTGTCCATAGACACTGACGTCATCCGGGATGCGCTTTATGGCTTCCGGGGAACGGACCGGCGCTTTGAGCACAAGGGAGACGTGGGCGGGGTCACTGTCATCGACGACTACGCCCATCACCCCACGGAGATCAGAGCCACCCTGAGCTCCGCAGCCAATATTCCCCACAGCACCCTCTGGTGTGTCTTCCAGCCCCACACCTACTCCCGCACCAAAACTTTTATGAAAGAGTTCGCCCAGGCCCTGTCCCTGGCGGACAAAGTGGTGCTGACCGAGATCTTTCCCGCCAGAGAGACGGACACCCTGGGCATCAGCTCCCGGGATCTGCAGCAGGAGATCCGCGCTCTGGGCCAGGAGTGCTTTTATTTTTCCACTTTTGATGAGGTGGAAAACTTTCTGCTGAAAAACTGCATAAAGGGTGACATGTTGATAACTATGGGGGCAGGGGACGTGCATAAAATCGGGGAAAATCTGCTTGGAACGTAGTTATCCACATTATCCACAGTCAGAAGGGTGGATATCCTCCCCTCCCGCCTGTGGGTATCTCTGCTCCGGCGGTGGATAATTTTCGCCTCCGCCAGGGCAGATTTCCAACATTTTCACATTTTTATCCACTTATCCACATTTTCCACATTTTCTGCCTTTTTCTGTCCTCCGACAAAAGCCTTGATTTTTTCGGGAAATTTCACTATTTCCTTTTCAAATCCCTTATGATATACTCTGTGTACCAAGTCTGGAAGGAGAGTGCAGCCAATGTCGGGGTTGACAGTTTATACGGACCGCCACGCAGGTTCCACCGTGGTATCCAATCTTTTTATTGATGAATATATGAAGGACGCCAATGACGCGCAGCTGAAGATCTATCTTTATCTGCTGCGGATGATGCATGCCCGGCAGGGCACCAGCGTCTCCGACATTGCGGACAGGTTCAACCACACTGAGAAGGACGTTCTGCGGGCTCTCCAGTACTGGGAAAAGCGCGGGATCCTGGAGCTTGACTACGACAGCAGCCGGAACCTGTCGGGAATCCACGTCCATGATCCGGGGCAGGCTTCCCGCCGGGAAGAGTCCTGTGACAGCAGGCCGGCCCAGAACCAGGTGCAGGGCCCCTGGACCCGCATGACGGGAACGGGGCAGCCTCTGAGCCAGAGCTGTTCTGTGTCCGGGGACCAGTCCGAGGACACTGCGCAGACCCATTTCCAGACAGAAGAGAAAGAATCCCGCACCGGCAAGGCAGCTTCCCAGGTTCTGCCGGAGGCCTCCTGCTATGAAAAGCCCACCTACTCGGCGGACCAGCTGCAGGCGTTCAAGAACCGTCAGGATACCGCCCAGCTTCTCTTTATCGCAGAATCCTACATCGGAAAGCCCCTTACCGCCTCCGAGATGAAAGCCATCCTCTATTTTACGGACGTGCTTCACTTCTCCGACGACCTGATAGACTATCTGATTCAGTACTGTGTGGACAGGGGAAAGAAGGATTTCAAATACATAGAAAAAGTTGCCCTGAACTGGGCGCAGGAAGGCATCACCTCCCCGGGGGACGCTCAGAAACATGCCTCCCGCTATGACAGGAATGTGTACACCATTATGAACGGCCTGGGCAAGAGCAGCTCCCCCACCACCCGGGAGATGGAATACATCCTCCGCTGGACAAAGGACTATGCCTTCACCACGGACATTATCATCGAGGCCTGCGAGCGCACGGTTCTGGCCACGGACAAGCACCGTTTCGAGTATGCGGATGGCATTCTGAGCAGCTGGAAACGCCAGAATGTTCACCACAAATCGGACATTGCAAAAGCTGACCAGATGCATCAGCAGAAAAAGAAGGGCACCTCAGGCCAGCCCCAGGCAAAGCAGGGCGCAAACCGGTTCAATCAGTTTACCCAGAACCAGTATGACTTCGCACTCCTGGAGCAGGAACTCATCAGCAACTGAGAAACAGGGAAGGCAAGGAGAACATTGTGGCACTGAGCAACCCCCAGTACGAATCCATCATAAAAAAATATGAGCGCCAAAGAGACGCCGCAAGGGACCTGTCGGAAGCCCGGCGGAAGCAGGTCTGTGACACCATCCCGGGTTTTCGGGAGCTGTCCGACTCTGTCAGCTCCCTGTCGGTGGCAAGTGCCAGGCAGCTTCTGGACGGGGACCAGGAGGCTCTTCCCAGACTGCACCGGCGGCTTAAGGAGATCTCCGCCAGCCAGCGGCGGCTTCTGGCGGAACACGGATTTCCTCCGGACTATCTGGACCCTGTCTACCGCTGTGCCCAGTGCCAGGACACGGGATATGTGCTGACGGAAAAGGGCCTGAGAGAAAAATGCCGTTGTTTCCGGCAGCAGGAGATCTCTCTTCTCTACGCCCAGTCCCACATCCAGGAAATGGTGTCCAGGGAAAACTTCTCCACCCTCTCCTATGGTTACTACCAGGGGGAGGATTTGCGGCGCTTTGAAGCCGCCGTGAGAATCTGTCAAAAATTTGTAGAAAACAGTGGAGAAGTCTACCAAAATCTCTTTTTTTATGGTACAGTAGGGACGGGGAAAAGTTTTTTGTCAGGCTGTATTGCGGACGAGCTGCTCCGAAAGGGCTGTTCCGTGCTGTACTTCAGCGCCTCGGGCCTTTTTGAGACACTGGCCCGGCACTCTTTTGATCCCAAGTCAAAGGGGACGCTGCAGGACCTGTACGAAGATCTTCACGGCTGTGACCTGCTGATCATCGACGACCTGGGCACGGAAGTCACCAACAGTTTTGTGACCTCACAGCTGTTTTCCTGTCTCTGCCAGAGGCATCTGGGCAGGAAATCCACACTGATCTCCACCAACATCAACCTGGAAGAGCTTCGGGATCGATACTCCGACAGAATTTTTTCCCGGGTGACAAGCGGCTTCACCCTGTGCAGGCTCACAGGCCCGGACATCCGCATCCTGAAAAAGCGCCTGGCCAATACATCTTCTACCGCTTAATACTGGCAACCGTAGGACAGAGGGCAGACCCCTCTGATGACGAAACCGTTCCTGTGCCCCTGGCCCATTTGGGAGATCCGGGGCAGCTCTCCGGAAGAAAGGCGCCGGGAACACAAATTAGGAGGACATTCGTATGGGCAACCGCGAAGAAAAACGGAACTTGGAAACCATTCCTGTGGGTTCACTGGGAATGATCGCGCTGGAAGGCTTCCGGCCCTTTGCAGAAAAGATTGACCAGTACCTTGTAAAATGGAGAGCGGAGAGGGAGAGCGAGCACAAGGACTCCCTGGCCTTTTCCGGCTACCAGAGGGATTCCTACCTGCTCAAGACAAAAGTTCCCCGGTTTGGTTCCGGGGAAGCCAAGGGAATGATCCTGGAGTCAGTGCGGGGCACGGATCTGTACCTGCTGGTGGATGTGTGCAATTACTCCATGACCTACTCCCTGTGCGGAAGCGAAAACCATATGTCACCTGACGACCATTACCAGGATTTAAAGCGCCTTATCGCCGCTGTGGGAGGCAAGGCCCGCCGCATCACGGTGATTATGCCTTTCCTCTATGAGAGCCGCCAGCACAAACGTACCTCTAGGGAGTCCCTGGACTGCGCCCTGGCACTGCAGGAACTGGTGCAGATGGGTGTGGACAACATTATCACTTTTGACGCCCATGACCCCCGGGTCCAGAACGCCATTCCCCTCCATGGTTTCGAGACCGTACAGCCGGCCTACCAGTTTATCAAGGGCCTTCTGAGGAATGACAAGAAGCTGAAGCTGGATTCAGACCATATGATGGTCATCAGTCCCGACGAGGGCGGCATGAGCCGGGCCATCTACATCGCCAATGTGCTGGGTCTGGACATGGGTATGTTCTATAAGAGGCGCGACTATACCAGGATTGTAAACGGGCGCAACCCCATTGTGGCACATGAATTTCTGGGAACCAGCGTGGAGGGCAAGGACATGATCATTATTGACGACATGATCTCCTCCGGTGAGAGCGTTCTGGAAGTGGCCGCCGCCTTAAAGGAGCGCAAGGCCGCCAAGATATTTGTCTTTGCCACCTTCGGTCTCTTCACCGCCGGGCTGGACAAGTTTGACAAGGCCTACCAGAAGGGACTCATAGACAAGGTTCTCACCACCAACCTGATCTACCAGACACCGGAGCTTCTGAAACGGGAATGGTATATCAACTGTGACATGAGCAAATATGTGGCCTACATCATTGACACCTTAAACCACGATTCCTCCATCAGCGACCTGCTGAATCCCAACGAGAGAATCCAGAATGTGGTGGGAAGATACAGGAGGGGCGAGCTGTAATACAGCTGCCCCTCTCTTTTTATGCCCCTCACGCACAATGTGCCCCATCCTTTCGCCTTAAGGGCAAAAAGTTGGGGCACATTTATCAGATTCCAGTATAAGAATCGTACAGCGTGACAATATTTTCCTGTGCGTCATAGATGGTGATTTCACCGCAGTCAATGGGGAGTACCACGACAAAAGGTTTTTCCGGATCCACCGGGATCTCACTGTTTCCTGCTTCGATCCTGCTCACCCTGTCATGGTTCATGGACAGAAGGGCAATGCCCTTATTCTCAAAAATGACCCCTTTCACCCCTTCGGTCATATAGGCGTCGCTGCCGCCCTGTCCAAAGAAATATCCGTAAGACATGCCCTCTCTGGTGAGATAGATGGAATAAGTACAGTCCGCTTTGTCCGTGTCATAGAAAAGCATGGCACAGATATCTTCGTTTACAGCCTGGGCAACCTCCCACCCATTCTCAATATTCTGCCTTTTTCTGGCGTCCTTTTCAAGCCCTCCCTTTGAAACCCCGACAATATCTGCCTGCCATACAATCAAAACAGCCAACAGCAAAATCAGCACAATGCCCGCAGCAATGGAAAATTTTTCCAACTTCATCCTTATACCTCCGATTTACCAGGAACTCTCAGAAGAACTACAGTTCCTTACCTACATTTCTGAACATCATCTGACATATTTTACCACAGTTCCCCCCGTTCGTCCAGATGCAGTGTTATCTTACATATCTCACATAAGTGATAAACTGATTCCCGTTTTCCTCAAACCAATCTCTGGAATCGTTCATGCCCATCCGGCGAATGGTTCCCGTGAGAGGATTCAGGATCACCGTATTCAGGTCATTGAAACCCACAATCAGCACGGCGGAGCCATCCTCCATCAGAGCCAGCACAGGAATATCCCGGTTCACATAGTACAGCACCGCGTCCAGGCTGCACCCTGTGAGATCCAGCACCTCCGCCTCCTCCAGGTTGTCCTCCAGAATCCGGCAGGCCTTCTCTCCCCGGTCCAGGAAGTTCTGGGTGTTCCTGCTGATGCCCTCATAGGCCAGCATGGTGTCCAGGCACACGGCCAGGGCGCTTCGCTCCCCGGTGGCCGAAGCCTCCTTGATGGTGCCGATCTGTTTCTGGTGAACCCGGTTTCCCTTCAGCCACACAGGCACACCCTTCTCATCCACCACCACTCCCGACACAGAGTAGGCCAGATTCACCGCCCGGGCAGGGGAGATAAAGATTCCGTCAATCCCATTGGGACCATACACATAATACCGCCCGGTCTTCCCCTCCGGCAGCAGAATCTGCCTGCCACCCTCATAGACCACCTCTTTAGGAGTCAGCACCTTCAGCGACTTACTGTCAATCTCCTTTCTCACCTGGATCTGCACATAGCGCTTGTACCTTTCAATGTCCACGGCGGCTATGACGTTCTTTCCCGACTCCGCCTCTGTGTTGTTCATAATCTGGTCAGGCTCCAGCTCCCGGTAGGCCCCGGACTCCAGCCGCCGTACCCGTTCCAGGGTGATCTGGTTCTCCGATACAATGCAGTCCGTCACATAGACCCCTTCCTGGCTGTATTCTTTTAAAAGCTTTCCGGAAGAAGTACAGATGCACACCTTGTACATGGGATAGAATATGCCCCCGCTGCCGTCCTCCGCCACATCCTGGGCATAGGCCACCCCGTATATAATATCCTCCTCCATAAATCCCAGAGGCCGCACCACCTCACCGGGGCCGGCGGAGATAATCTTAAGGGTATCCGTGCTCATATTCCTGATATGCACGGCCTCGCTGTTATAGATGTCCTCCCCCTGGGGCCATACTGCGATCCTGCGGTTCCCCGACACCAGCAGTCCTCCGTCCTGGTCCACCTCCAGAAGGCAGGTGTAGGTCCGCTCTGCCAGGTCGATCCTGTACAGGGCGCTGTTCAGGGTAAGGTAGAGCCTCTGGTCCCGGTTCAGATACAGAAGTTCCTCCATCTCCGCCGCCAGCACCGAATAGGACCTGTCATAGGGAATATACAGAAGTTCCTCCGTGGTATTGTATTCGCTGTTGTAAGTGTAGAGCTGAACTCCCACCTCCCCCTCGTGCCTTCCTCTGTTCATATAGCCATACACGGCAAACCACACACTGCCGCCCTCGTCCACATCCAGTATCCTAATGTCATGGCTGTCATACATGGTTCTGGGATCCGCGTTCTCCCTGTCATAAAACCGGAAGAGCACCGTCAGCTCATTGGTGGTCACATTATAGCTGAAGAGCTGCCCGGCCTCCTGGAATACAATGCAGTTGCCGTCCTTGCTCTCCATCATAGGCACGTCCATCCCTGTGATGCCAAGGAGGATCTTGTCATTGGCGCACATTCTCTCCTGGTCCGGAATCTGGGTCATGGTGCGCTCATAGTCCAACAGGTATGTCCTGTCTGTAGTGTAGCGTATGCGGAAGTATTCCCGCACTTTGTAGTAAGCCTTTCCCCCTTCATCCAGTGTGGATACCATATAGTCCAGCAGCACCGAAGCCGTCTGGGAGGCAATCTCCTTCAGCTGTATGGAGACTGCCCCCTCCTGGGTCACATTCAGATCCCCCCAGGTGATCTGCTGAAAGCTGCTGTGGATATTCACCTTGTGAAAGGAACTGTTGTCCTCCAGACGGGAGTTGGTCTCCAGATACATGGTCAGCTCCTGGGCCGCCTCTTTGTCATAGAGCTTCTCATGAAAGTCCAGGCAGTAGTTCAGTTTTTCTCCCCCGTAGAGCTGGTCACTCCACACCACCCTGGTATAATAGGCAATCTCCCTGCCTTCTGCCAGCTGCAGCAGGATGGTGAGGGAATACTCCGTATCCTTCTCAATCAGATCCTTCAGGGACAGTTCCCCTCTGATTCTGTCCCCGTCCAGAGTGTAGTCTGTGACGGGGGTGTTCTCAATAAGCCTTCTGCCGTCTGCGCTTCTGACCTCAATGGATATGCCGGCCACCTCTGCCCCGTAGGTGTCCACCGCAAAGCCCGTGTTGCGGCTCTCCCCCAGCACTGTCACCGTGTCTCTCTGAAAGGCAGGGTCCATGCCCTGGCTGTATCCATGAAGCTGATTGTACTCCATGCCCTCCATGTCCATAACCACCATGGGCAGGGTGGCGGGGGCCATCTCCATGGTCAGGTTGTCATGCCCCTTGTTCATCATCTTGCTCACCACCACCAGGGACACCAGAAACACGGTGACAAACACAATAGACTTGACCACAGTTTTAATCATAGAAGCTCCTTCAAAGCAGGATTCACATGCAGAAATTCCGCCATCCGGTCAAGGCCTGCACCGGAGGTCCCAGGGCGCATGCGGGAGGATTTTACCGCCCGAATCATAAGGTTCTTGGGGGTGTGCTCCATGTCAATAAACTCCACGATCTGGGTGTCATAGCCCCTCTGCTCCAGCATCTCCGCCCGCAGGGCATCCGTCACCAGAGCCGCCATGCGCTCCTTCAGCAGCCCGTATTTCAGCAGGGGCTGCAGGGTGTCACAGTGGATCTGGCCGTTGAGTTCATGCTGACAGCAGGGCACCGCCATCACCACGGCGGCCCCCCACTTCACCGCTTTCTCCAGGGCATAGTCCGTGGCCCTGTCGCAGGCGTGGAGGGACACCACCATGTCCACCCCGCCTTCCTCCTGCCAGCTGCCAATGTCCCCCACCTGAAAGTCCAGCCCCTCATATCCCAGCTCCGCCGCCAGAGCGCTGCAGCGGGCGATCACATCCGCTTTCAGATCCAGGCCCGTGACCCGGATGTCTCTGCGCTGTACCTGGTGCAGATAGTAGTACATGGCAAACGTCAAATAAGACTTCCCACAGCCAAAATCAATAATGCGGACCTGGCGGCCTGAAGGAAGCTTATCCAGTATATCCTCTATAAACTCAAGATAGCGGTTGATCTGGCGGAACTTGTCATATTTAGACCTGACCACCTGTCCCTGGGGAGTCTGAACCCCCAGGCCCACCAGGAAATCCACCGGCTCTCCCTCCGGCAGAATGTAGCGCCTGGCCCGGTTATGGGCCAGATCCCTCTCCCCTGTCTCCTGCTGAACCTCTTTGCGACGCCGTTTCAGGCTCACAGCTCCCTTTTTGCTCACCAGAACCGTGGCCTCCTCCCCCAGCGCAGCCACCTGGGCCTGCCGGAACAGCGTCTTTATATATTCCAGAAGCTTTTCCACCGCTTCCTCTTTTTCATAGTTAACATGGTACACTTTGGTCTCCCGGTAAAGAGTCTCCTGGAAACTCAAGGTTCCCTTAAGCAGCACCGGGCGGACTTTCACCTTCTCTGCCCGCTTCCTGTCCCGGGTGCCGCTGAGGGTTATCTGTATCAGATCCTCATTCAGTACCTGCAGGAAAAATTCTCTCAGTTCATCCATCATTTCTCAAAAAATATATTTCCCTCTGCGGCCGCCGTGGCGGCGTTTATACACTTCATTGCACAGCAGCACCTGGATCATGCTCTCCGCCGGCGGCTCCTCTTCCTCATTTTCCAGCACTTTCCGGATGGAACCGGCCAGGGCCTGCAGACTGCATCTGTCAGGATACTCGTCATAGATCATGCTGCCCTCATAGTCCGTTTTGTCCAAAATCTCCGCTATCCTCTTCTGGCAGCGCTTCACTTCACAGGGATAGGTCTGCTGCAGATACTCCAGATCCTGCAGCAGCGCAGCCTCCCTTTGCGGCGTGCACAGATCCGGATAGGTCATATAAAAAGGAAGGGGCCCATTCCAGCCCCTTGCCTTGTCTTCCTGCAGCGGCCGTAACAGCTTAGAATGAAATTCCATATGCATCCCTCTGGTTTTTTTAACAGCATATGCATGCTTTCATCCATTTGTTACCGCCCTGGACATTCCTTATTCATTTATTTCAGCACCTGGATCCGCGCCAGCGCCCTCAGCAGGGCGGTCTCGGCCTTGGCAATATCCGTGTTAGGCGCCTTGCCCTGAAGCCGTTTCTCGGCGCGCTCCCTGGCGGACCTGGCACGATCCGCGTCAACCTCCTCCGGCCACTCAATAATCTCGGCCAGAATGGTCACGCCCTCGGGCAGGATCTCCGCAAACCCCGCATGCAGAGCGGCTTTCTTCTCCGACTCCCGCTCTGTGATATTCAGCACACCGGGCTTTACGATCACCGTCATGGGGATATGTCCCGGCAGAATGCCGATCTCCCCCTCTGTGGTGTTAAACTCCACCATATCCACCTGATTCTCGTAGAAAACCCTGTCAGGAGTGACGATGCGCAGAAAAAAAGCATTTTTATCTGCCATAAACGCACCCCCTTACAGCTTCGCCAGGACATCGTCGATGCTGCCGGCATTCAGGAAATAGCTCTCCGGAACGTCGTCATGCTTGCCTTCCAGAATCTCCCTGAAGCCGCGGATGGTCTCGTTGATGGGCACATACTTGCCCTCCAGGCCGGTGAACTGTCCCGCCACGAAGAAAGGCTGTGACAGGAATCTCTGCACCTTACGGGCACGGGACACCACCAGTTTATCCTCCTCCGAAAGCTCATCCATACCCAGGATGGCAATGATATCCTGGAGCTCCTTGTACCTCTGCAGAATCTCCTGCACGCCCCGGGCTGTCTGGTAGTGCTCCTCGCCCACAATCCTGGGATCCAGGATACGGGAGGTGGACTCCAGAGGATCAACCGCCGGATAGATGCCCAGCTCCACAATGGAACGGGACAGCGCCGTAGTGGCGTCCAGATGGGCGAAAGTAGTGGCAGGAGCCGGGTCGGTATAGTCGTCCGCCGGCACATACACTGCCTGCACGGAGGTGATGGAACCGTTCTTGGTGGAAGTGATCCTCTCCTGAAGAGCGCCCATCTCCGTCTGCAGCGTGGGCTGATATCCCACCGCAGAAGGCATGCGCCCCAACAGTGCGGACACCTCGCTGCCTGCCTGGGTAAAGCGGAAGATATTGTCGATGAACAGCAGCACGTCCTTGCCGCCCTTGTCACGGAAATACTCTGCCATGGTCAGGCCCGTAAGACCCACACGCATTCTGGCTCCGGGGGGCTCGTTCATCTGACCGAAGACCATGGTGGTCTTGTCGATAACCCCAGACTCCGTCATCTCATGGTAAAGGTCATTTCCCTCACGGGTGCGCTCTCCAACGCCTGTGAACACGGAATAGCCGCTGTGCTCCGTGGCAATGTTGCGGATCAGCTCCTGAATCAGGACGGTCTTGCCCACGCCGGCGCCGCCGAAAAGCCCGATCTTTCCGCCCTTCTGGTAAGGGCACAGCAGATCCACCACCTTGATGCCCGTCTCCAGAAGCTCTTTCTCCGTGGCCTGTTCCTCAAATTTCGGCGCGGGCCTGTGAATGGGTTCATAGGACACTCCCTGGGGCGCCGGTTTATTATCTATGGGCTGGCCCAGGACATTGAAAATCCGCCCCAGGGTCTTCTCCCCTACCGGAACGGAAATGGGTGCCCCCGTAGCGACCGCGTCCATTCCTCTCACCAGGCCGTCGGTGCTTCCCATGGCGATACACCTGACCGTGTCGTCTCCCAGGTGCTGGGAGACTTCCACGGTGAGCTCGCCGCCGTCTCTGGTAGGAATGAGAATCGCTTCGTTGATCTCAGGCAGTTTACCCTCATCGAAGCGGATGTCAAGCACCGCCCCGATGACCTGGGTAACTTTGCCTCTGTTTTCTCCTTCCATTTCTACCTCTCTTTCCTTTATAACACATTTAGGAATGACATTTCCTCACCCCAGCGCCTCCGCACCGGCTATAATCTCCGTCAGCTCCTGCGTAATGGAACCCTGGCGGGCTCTGTTGTACTTTAAGGTCAGGTCGCTGATGATCTCCTCCGCATTGCTGGTGGCATTGTCCATGGCCTGCATGCGGGCGCCGTTCTCACTTGCCACGGATTCCCTCAGGGCGCCGTAGATGAGGCTTGTGATGTATTTGGGTATGAGCATATCCAGCGCCTCTGTGTCCTCCGGCTCAAAGTTCATCACTGCACCGGACTCCTGGGCCTGGTTCTCCTGCTGAGACTCTTCCTGGGAAACTCCCACCGGCAGAAGCCTCAGCAGGGTGGGAATATGGCTCACTGTATTCTTAAATCCTGTATATGCCAGGTAGATCTCCCCCACCTCGCCGGCCGCAAATGAGGACAGCAGCCGGGCGGACAGGGCCGCCGCATCTGCGTACACAGGGCTCTCCACGATGTCGCTGTCGCACTCCTTCACCTGGTAGCCCTGGCGCGCAAAAGTCTCCCGGCCCTTGTTGCCAAGACAGTAGAGCTCCAGATCCTCTTTCTTCCACTCCGGATGTCTGGTCACAAGCCTGGTAACATTGGAATTGTACCCCCCTGCCAGACCTCTGTTGGAAGTGATCACCACCACGGCTTTCTTCGGGGAACTGCCACTGGCCAGATACCTGTGCTCCACATGTCCCACCCGCTCCAGAATACTGTTCACGGTCTGGTACATGCTTGTGAAATAATCTTTGGAGCGTTCCGCGCTTGCCCTGGCACGCTGCAGCTTCACAGTGGACACCAGCTTCATGGCCTTCGTGATCTGCTGAGTCCCCTGGATACTGCTCTTGCGGCGCTTTATATCACGCATTGATGCCATAATCTGTCCTCTTTCTATTCAAACTGCTTCTTAAATTCCTCTATGGCCTTTTTCAGCACACCCTCGGTCTCATCGGAGATCACTTTCTCCGAGGCGATATTGCCGGGCACCTCAGGATACTTGGTGTCCAGGAATTCAAAAAACTCCTTCTCGAACCGGGTAATCTTCTCCGTGGGCACATCCAGCAGGTACTTGCGGGTCACGGCATAGATAATGATGACCTGATACTGCACCGGCATGGGGCTGTACTGAGGCTGCTTGAGCACTTCCTTGATGCGCTCGCCCTGAGCCAGCTTCTCCTTGGTGTCATTGTCAAGCTCGGAACCGAACTGGGCAAAACTTGCCAGCTCTCTGTACTGTGCCAGCTCCGTTCTGATAGGCGCCGCAATCTTCTTCATGGCCTTGATCTGAGCTGCGCCTCCCACTCTGGACACGGAAAGTCCCGCGTTGATGGCGGGGCGGAATCCTGAGTTGAACATCTCCGTCTCCAGGTAAATCTGTCCGTCGGTGATGGAAATGACGTTGGTGGGAATATAAGCCGACACGTCTCCTGCCTGGGTCTCAATGATAGGAAGGGCTGTCAGGGAGCCTCCGCCGTACTCCGGGTTCATCCTGGCGGCACGCTCCAACAGTCTGGAGTGCAGGTAAAAGACGTCGCCGGGATATGCCTCACGGCCAGGGGGACGACGAAGCAGCAGAGAGAGTGTACGGTATGCCGTAGCGTGCTTACTCAAATCGTCGTAGATAACCAGCACGTCCTCACCGTTCTCCATCCACTCCTCACCGATGGCACAGCCTGCATAAGGAGCAATATACTGCAGAGGCGCCAGGTCGCTGGCCGTAGATACCACCACCGTGGTATAGGCCAATGCACCGTACTCCTCCAGTGTCTTAACTATGTTCGCAATGGTGGATGCCTTCTGACCGATGGCCACATAGATACATTTTACGTTCTGGCCCTTCTGGTTGATAATCGTATCCAGAGCGATGGCCGTCTTTCCTGTCTGACGGTCCCCGATGATCAGCTCTCTCTGGCCTCTTCCAATGGGGATCATGGCGTCAATAGCCTTGATTCCTGTCTGAAGAGGGGTATCCACACTCTGCCTGGTGATAACGCCGCTGGCCACACGCTCTATTTTGCGGTACTTGGATGTCTGTACAGGCCCCTTGCCGTCAATCGGCTGTCCCAGGGCGTTTACCACACGTCCCAGCATGGCGTCGCCCACGGGGACTTCCACCACGCGCCCGGTGGTCTTCACCGTGTCGCCTTCATTGATGTTCCTGGCGCTGCCCAGCAAAACCACACCCACGTTATCTTCTTCCAGATTCAGCACCATGCCGTACACTTCGCCCGGAAATTCCAGCAGCTCGCCCTGCATGGCGTTTTCCAGACCGTGGACACGTGCAATGCCGTCCGCCACCTGAATGACAGTACCCACATCGGACACATCCAGAGTGGACGCATAGCGCTTGATCTGATCCTTGATAACTGAACTTATTTCTTCTGGTCTCAAATTCATGGATCTGTCGCACCTTTCTTCCAGCAGGTCATCCCAGCTGGATTTGTAATAATTGTTTCGTCAATGCATTTATTTTCGTGCGGATACTGCTGTCCACCACTCTGTCATTGATCCGGATGACCATCCCGCCGATAAGGGCCGTGTCCACACTGTAGCAGACCTCCATCTCCCTGTACCCGGCGGTCTGGAGCAGTTTTGCCTCCAGGGATTTTTTCTGTCCCTGGGAGAGCTCCACGGCCGTGGTCACATAGGCCGTTCCGATCTTAAGCTGTTCCTTCACCCTGTGGATGAAGTAGTCAAAGACTGCGGGCAGGTCCCCATAGCGCTCTTTGGACACCACCACCTCCAGCAGGCCCGTGAGCTCATCACTGACCCTGCCCCGGAAGACCGTGTCCACCACCTGCAGCTTCTCCTGTTTGGCAATCCCGGGATGTTTCATCATCTCGTCAAACTGAGGATTCCCCTCCAGTATCTCGTTCACACAGCGGATCTCCTCCATAAGTTCCACCGCCCTGTTCTCACCTGCTTCCATGGCCGTCTCATACAGGGCTTCTCCGTATGTCTTGGATACTAATTTAGCCATGTCTTATCACCCATCTCCTTTATGGTCTCATCGATCAGCTGGTTCTGGACGACGGTATCCATGGATGCGGACACGACCTTGCCGGCCATGATGGATGCGACGGAGATAATCTCTTTCTTCACGTCGTCGGAGAGCTTCTGCTTCTCCAGCTGGGCCTCCACCCTGGCACGCTCCAGGATGCGTGCGGCCTCCTCCTTTGCCTGGGCGACGATCTGGTTCTCACTGCCCAGAGCCTTCCTGCGGGCCTCGCTCAAGATGCCCTCTGCTTCCTTATCCACATCCTTCAGTTTTGCCTCATATTCCTTTTTTAAGTTCTGAGCGTTCTCCATGGCCTCCTTTGCCGTCTGCAGCTCGTTCTGGATTTTCTCCCTACGGCTGTTCAGCATCTTCCTGGCCGGATTGAACAGGAAATAGCTCAGGATAAGGAACAGGACAAAGATGGCAATGATCATCAGACAGGAATCAGCAAGCAGCTGCCAGTCCAGGTCAAACAGCCTTGACATGGACTCGCCCCCTGTTAAAAGTACCATTCTATGCCTCCTTTCTGCCTCCCGTTAAAAAATGCAACCTGCATTTGCCGCATTCATCCTTAAGGCAGAAGGGGTTTCACGAACATCAACAGAATCGCCACCAGAAGGCCGTACAGACCCGTGGTCTCTGCCACAGCCTGGCCAAGAAGCATGGTCTGCATAACTTTGGGCTGTGCGCCGGGGTTGCGTCCCACTGCCGCCGCCGCGTGTCCTGCGGCGATACCCTGGCCGACACCAGGTCCAATACCGGCGATAACCGCCAGACCTGCACCGATTGCGGAACATCCTAAGATAAAGTTTTCATTGAAATCCATAATTTTTTTCCTCCTAAAAAATTTAAACTGATGAAATAAATTCTACTCCACAGCTGCTTCAGCGCCGCGTTCCATCGCCAATCTCATTTGAAATGTATGTCATGGTCAGCATGCAGAAGACATATGTCTGGATCGCTCCGGAGAACAGATCAAAATACACATGCAGCGCCGCGGGCCAGGCAGTGGCAAACCATCCCAGAAGCCCATACAGCAGTGCCATCATGGCTGTACCTGACAACACGTTGGCAAACAGACGCAATGACAGGGAGATCGGCACCGCTATGGCGCTGATCACATTGATGGGCAGCCAGATCGGCAGCCAGGGCGGCAGGGGCGAACAGAGATCCGTCCAGATCGTCATCGGCTTCTGGTACTTCCACTTGTTGTAGTGGATCAGCGAAAATGTCAGAACCGCCAGCGGCAGCGTGACGCCGTAATCCGCAGTGGGGGGCCTAAGGCCCAGCAGTCCTGATATATTGCTCACCAGAATAAACACAAAGATGGTTCCAATGTAGTTGTAGTACCTCGGAGCAGCCTGCCCCATTGAACCGCCTACCATGTTGTCCAGCATATCCACGATCATTTCCACTACGTTCTGAAAGCCACCAGGAACTTCCGAGCCTTTGGCCATACAGCGGTTTGCCGCGATGGCAAAGGCCACCAGGAGCAGCATCACAATCAGGATGCACACATGTGATGTGGTGATCCACACCGGGTGCCCAAAGAAGGAATATTGGAATACCCCATGTATCGTAAAGTCAACCCCGGATTCGCCGGACAACAAGATTCCATGTCCCATACTCTCACCTCCTCTTTTTCATTTTCTTTTTTATTCGGACGACTGTGCATTTTCACAGCCGCCTTTTCCCGGCATAAGGCAGCGCCTGCGGCCCCGTAATACCGCATTCCCGGAAAGCCTCACTCAGGCTCACCCTCATCCCGCGAAGGGGGCTCCTCCACAAGGGGCTCCGGCACCGGATCCGTCTCATGAAACAGCCTGTTACATAATTTATGAGTAAGCGGCTGAAGATAAGCCGTTACTTTCAAACTCATATAGCCCAAAAACATCACCAGAGGATCCAGGGCCGGCGCCAGAGCCGCCACAACCAGCACCGCCGCAAACAGAAAATATCGGAAGAGATATCCCCGGGTGACAATTCCCTGGGCATTCCCCCCACTTAAAAGTGCCCTGTCCAGCGTCCGGCTCATGTGGATGCTGCCTGCAAAGGCAAAGGCAATCCCAAACCAGAGGCTCAGGGCAAACACCGACTGATCCCGTACAAAAAACGCTCCTGCCGTCTGGCAGACAAGTCCGAAAAAGACCATGCCCACTTGCATCTCCAGAAGCGTCCTATTCATCTTTTTCAAGTTCTCCACTATTTTCATCGGAAATATCCTGCTCCATGTCCTCTTCTTCCCCGCCGCACATTCCCCTGGCCATGCGGTAAATGTTCTGCGCCCCAGCGGCAGCGCCCGCCATGAACAGGACAATGGTGAGAACGGAGGTACCCAGCTTTCCGTCAAGCCAGATTCCCAGGGCCGTCATCATACCTATGGGCACAATCATGTTCAGTCCAAACTGCAGAACCATGGCAAAGGACTGGAAAACAATCCGGTTATCGTCTCTGCTGCGCTTCATAACCCCTCCCACAGGCCGCTGAAAAAGAGCCCACTTCTACCCTTCAGGCCTAATTATACTCTTTTTCCCAAAAATGTCTAGGCTATTCTTTGATATTTCACCGCAAAAATTACTCTCCCCGGCAGGACCAGGAAAGACTTGACTTATACCCCCGCCGGATATATTATCTTTATACGCATTCCGGAACCCATTATCAGTCCCCCAGCGCAGGGACGGAACTTATTTTCAGTCCCCCAGCGAAGACGCCCCGGGAAAATTTCAGCTGCACGTCCCTGGCAGATGAAATTTTTCCCCTCCAGGGGGCGGCGCAGCGCAGGGACGGAACTTATAATCAGGAGAATTATTTTATGAAAATTGAGAAGATTTACCGCAGAAGAATTATCCCCGAAGAATGCATCCTCCTAAAAGACGACATCATTATTGCGCAGGATGAAGAAACTCTTATCACCACATGGAACACCCTCCATCCCAAGGCCAGCTTTTCCCACGGCTGTTCCTGCTTCTTTCTAAAAGAGGGCATCAAAGTCAGCAAACTGTACCGCAGCGACAATACCCTGCTGCACTGGTACTGTGACATTGTGGATTACAGCTGCGACCAGGAAGGCGTTCTCACCTACACGGACCTGCTGGCGGACGTGGTGGTCCACCCGGACGGGAGCGCGAAAGTGCTGGACCTGGACGAACTGGCAGAAGCCGTGGAGAGGGGCCTGATCACAAAGGAGCAGACCACCCGCTGCCTGAACAGCCTCCACCACCTGCTGGGCCTGGTATACCGGGAAAAATTTGACCGGCTGCAGGCCCCTCTGGAAAAACTGGGACTCTGACCCTGGGAACAGTTCCCCAGTTTCTCAATAGAAAATATGTCCACCGATACTTATCCCCGTAAGCCCTTCAATGGGAGTGCGGAAGAACACGCAGTTCCCTACATTGGTCACACCGGACATGGCCTCATCCGCCGCCTTGTAGCATTTTTCCGTGGCCCTGTTTTCCCCCAGTGCAAGGGCCAGACGGCCGCTGGCCACAGGGGAGAACTGTCTGTTCTGGTAGATGACCCCCGCCACGGTATCCGGAAACTTGGAGCTCAGAACCCGGTTGATGACCACACTTCCCACCGCCACCTGTCCGGCGTAGGGCTCCCCGCCAGCTTCGCAGTAGATCAGATTGGCCAGAAGGTACCTGTCATTTTCCGCAAAAGTCACCTCGGAGATATCCCGCCAGGAAGCGTTGGCCGCCGCCTGGGACAGAGCGATCTCCTCCGCCAGCTTCTTCTTCAGGTACTCCAGATCCTCCTCCTTTTTCTTGATTTCGGCCTCATACTCCAGAGCCCTTCTCTCCTCGTCGGAAATCTGGTCCGCATACTTCGTGATGGAGCTGGAAGTCTGGCTGATGAGCCCCGACACCTTTTTCTTCTCCTCCTCTGCCTGGAGTTTCAGGGATTCCAGCTCGGTCATCTCCGCCTGAAGCCTGACCTCCTCCGCCTCAATCAGAATACGGTTCTCCTTGTACTGCTCCATCATCTTCTGGTCATAGTCCATCACCCGCTCGATATAGTCCGCAGTGTTGAGCAGATCCGACAGGCTCCTGGCAGTAAAAAGTGCCGTCAGATAGCTGTCCTCCTGGCGTTCGTACATACACCGGACAATGGCCACCATATTGGCATACTGCCACTTTTCCGTCTCCCTGGCCTCTTCCAGCGCCGCCTGGGTGTCCACAATCTCCTGCTCCTTCTGGCGGATCTGTTCCTCCAGCTGTTCCAGGTTCTCCACCACCTGTGACAACTGGTCATTTAAGTAGTTCAGCTCCTTCTTCAGGCTGTCCCGCTTACCCTCCAGATTGCCCAGATTATCCTGGGTCTTATCCAGCTCGTCTTCCAGATCCTGCTTTTCCTGCTCGGTCTTATCAATCTTGTCTTTGGTAGAACTGGTAGCCGACACCACCATGGGCGCAGGCTCAAAGCCCAGGATTCCCGCGATCAGCACGATGCATAAGACAACCGCTGCCGCTTTATTCCATATTTTCACAGCACCCTCCAACGCCCCGCGCTTCCCTCCGGAATACGGAGCGAAAAAATGTCACACTTTGATATGTATCTGCCTGCCCGTCCTGGAGTAGGGCACATATGCCACCCCCGCCGCGTCAAACATTCTCTTGGACGCCTTATTGGAAGGGGTGCCCAGGTACTTGTCGCTGTCATAGACCACTGTCCGGATCCCTGCCTGGATAATGGCCTTTGCGCATTCACAGCAGGGAAAAAGGGATACATACAGCTTAGTCCCCTCCAGGGAACCGCCCCGATAGTTCAGGATGGCATTCAGCTCCCCGTGGGTGACATAGGGGTATTTTGTGTCTTGATCCCCCTCCCCGGCGGCCTCCCTCTCCCAGGGAAACTCCTCGTCGGAGCACCCGGAGGGGAAACCGTTGTAGCCCATGGAGAGAATCTTGTTGTCCTGACTCACAATGCAGGCTCCCACCTGCGTGCTGGGATCCTTGGAGCGCATGCCTGACAGATATGCCACCCCCATAAAATACTCGTCCCAGCTGATATAGTCCTGTCTCTTTCCGCCCATATTATTTCGTCCCGAAAATACGGTCTCCCGCGTCCCCCAGACCGGGGACAATGTAGCCGTGTTCATTGAGTCTTTCGTCCAGGGCGCCCACGTAGAGATCCACGTCCGGGTGCGCCTCCCGCATGGCCGCCACTCCCTCCGGCGCCGCGATAATGCACATAAAATGGATATTCCTGCAGCCCTTCTCCTTCAGCATCCGGATGGCCGCCACGGAGGAGCCGCCCGTTGCCAGCATGGGATCCACCACGAAAACCTCCCTCTCGGCGCAGTCCGCAGGCAGCTTGCAGTAGTATTCCACGGGCTTTAACGTGTCCGGATCCCTGTAGAGGCCGATATGCCCCACTTTTGCCGCCGGGATCAGACTCAGCATCCCGTCCACCATCCCCAGGCCTGCCCGCAGTATGGGCACAATGGCCATCTTCTTGCCCTTCAGTTCCTTTGCCACGGCCCGGCAGATGGGTGTCTCTATCTCCACATCCCCCAATTTCAGATCCCTTGTGGCCTCATAGCAGATCAGCGTTGCTATCTCACTGATGGTCTGTCTGAAGTCTTTGGTGCCGGTCTCTTTCCTGCGGATAAGACCGATTTTATGCTGGATCAGCGGGTGATCCATGATGATAACATTCGCCATGTCATTTCCTCCCTGTGGTATCTTGCGCTTTTTCGCTTTTCATGGTTTATCAATCAGGCCGATCCTCCTGATATGCCTTTCCTCCCCGGAAAATTCCGTGTTCAAAAAGGTATCTACAATGTCCAGGGCCAGATTTTCTCCCAGGATGCCCGCCCCCAGGGCAAGCATGTTGGCATCATTGTGAAGCCTGGTCAACCTGGCGGACAGGGTGTCCGTGCACAGAGCACAGCGGATGCCGGGAACCCGGTTGGCGCAGATGCTCATTCCCACTCCTGTGGTACAGATGACAATACCCCGGCGGCACCTTCCCTGGGCCACCGCCCGGGCCACCGCCTGCCCATGTTTGGGATAGTCACAGCTCTCCGGACTGTGACAGCCCATGTCCTCGTATGGAATCTCTCTCTCCTCCAGATACTTGATGATCCTCTGCTTGAGTCCGTAACCCCCATGGTCGCTTCCTATCGCAATCACAATTCGTTACCCTCCTGTATCGTTCTTAAAGCTTTACCACCCTGTGTCCCGCCGCCTTCAGCAGCCGGTTCATAATGGCCTGGCCCAGCCCCTGGGCCGGAAAGCTCTCCGAGTAGATCTTTGTCACTTCTTCACTGTCAAATTCCCGCAGCACGGAGAAGAGCCTTCTCGCGATTCCGTCTTCATCCCCATGTCTTCCCACACATTTTACCACATCTGCACGGTATTGTTCAAGTAGTTCCTGCGTTCCCATGACACCGGTTTTTTCTCCCGCCTCCCTGTCCAGGGCTGTCCGACGGTTGATATAGGCCACCACCTCCCGGGGAGGCCCTTCCACCACCAGAAGCTCCCCGGCGGGGGCATAGTGCCGGTACTTCATGCCGGGAGCCCGGGGAGCCCCCTGTGCCTCCGTTCCCGGTCTCCCGGCCTCCACACTCCCCAGCACCCGTTGAAGCATCCCCTCCGTCACATAGCCGGGACGCAGAATCTGAGGCGGCTCCACCGTCAGATCCAGAATGGTGGACTCCAGGCCGATCCCCACCGGCCCCCCGTCCACAATCATCTCTATGCGCCCCTGCAGATCCGCCTCCACATGGGCCGCGCTGGTAGGACTGGGCCGTCCGGATACATTGGCACTGGGAGCGGCAATGAAGCCTCCCCCCAGCGCAATGAGTCTTCTGGCTGCCGGGTGGGAGGGCAGACGCACCGCCACCGTGTCCAGGCCCCCCGTGGTCTCTTTGGGCACCCGGGCCGCCTTGGGAAGGATCATGGTAAGGGGCCCCGGCCAGAAGGCCTCCCCAAGCCGCCTGGCCGCCTCCGGCACCCTTTCCGCCACAAGGCCAATGTCCGCCCATCTGCAGATATGGACAATCAGAGGATTGTCCGAAGGCCTGCCCTTGGCCGCATAGATTTTTCTGGCGGACTCCGGGTTCATCGCATCCCCGCCCAGTCCGTACACGGTCTCGGTGGGAAAGGCCACCAGGCCCCCCTGTTTTATGATATTGCCTGCCCTCAGCAGCGCCTCTTCCTCCTGGGGGGTGAAGGCCTCCCGGCCCTGCCCCACCCGGACGATCTCTGTTCTCATCTCTAAAGCCTCTTCCTGCAGGCCAATCTCCTCCTGCCAGAACCCGATCCTATTTTTCATTGTCCGGCCTGCCTGCGTTCCTGTCCGTATAGCAGTCCAGCAGCCCCACCGTCTCGTTGGCAGGACGGCCGTACATATTGCAGCATTTGTGGGATACCTCTCCGCCGGGGGGTGTCCTTTTCCTTCATCTCCACACTCATGCGCACCACGCCCATACGGGTCTCCTGGTCCAGATGCTTTAAGATTTCCTCAATCAGCTTTTCCTCCTCCATACGGCTCCTCCCTGCAGGTCAGCGGGGCACACGCCTGCTGACATTATCTCCCTTTTTCCCCCTTTTCATCCCCCCTTAAAACAGCTTTTTCCGAAAAGCCGCGCCTCCGGGGCAGAACGGCAGATGGGGATTTTATTTTCTCCTGATCCGTGGTATCATCATACATAAAGCGGACGGCCCGGCAAATGCCGGCAAAAAACCAGAAACCGTCCCAGACCAAACAGACAGGAGGGGCTTATGATCATAGATTTTCACACACACATTTTTCCGGACTCCCTGGCAGGGCATGCGGTGAAAACCCTGGCCCGCAGTGCCGGGGCCTCCCCTTACCTGGACGGTACCAAAAGAGATCTTGTGAACTCCATGCGGGAGGCCGGCATCGACTGCTCTGTACTGCTGCCCGTGGTGACAAACCCTTTCCAGCAGGCCCACATCAACAGAACCGTCCTGGAGATCAATGAACACTCCGGGGAAACCGGCCTGATCTCCTTTGGGGGCATCCACCCGGACAATGAGGACTATCCGCAGATTCTGCGGCACCTGGCGGGAAACGGTGTCAAGGGCATCAAGCTCCACCCGGTCTTCCAAAAAACCTCCCTGGATGACATCCGGTATATGCGGATTATCTCCTGCGCCTGCGAAAATGATCTGGCGGTGTTAGTCCACGGGGGATGGGATATCAGCCATCCCGGCATGGACCAGGCCTGCCCCCGGCATGTTCTGCCCGTCCTGGACACCCTGCGTCCGCCCAAATTCATTCTTGCCCACATGGGAGGCTGGGGCTGCTGGGACCAGGTGGAAGCGTTCCTGGCAGGAAGGGATCTGTGGCTGGACACCGCCTTCTCCCTCATGCCCCTGCGCCCGGCTCCGGGAGCCGGAAAGATGCCCGGAGAGTATCCGCCCCTTCCTGTGGAACAATTCCTTCGGATTGTAAAACGCCATGGCCCGGACCGCATTCTCTTCGGCACGGACAGCCCCTGGATCGGCCAGGCAGAAATGATCCGCTGCCTGGAAGAAACCGGGCTCTCACCGGAGGAGCTGGCCGCCGTCCTGGGAGGCAACGCCGCCCGGCTGCTGCAGCTGTAACCTGGTATAACCCCGGTTCTATTTTTCTGTCAGATTGATTGAGCGCCCCAGTTCAAAAGCCCTCAGATTCAGCTCCCGGAACCTGGCAGGCACCACCTCAGCCACGGCCTCCCGCCAGTCTTCCCGGGTGATCTCCGGAAAATACCCCGACAGCCGTCCCATCAGGGCGATGTTCACCGCCTTCTCGGAACCGGCCTCCCGGGCCGCCGCCAGAAAATCTCCCCCGTCCACCCGGGCTCCTGCCTTCTGCATTTTCTCCAGAAGCTCCCCCGGGTACACGGCGGCTCCCGTGACCACCGGCATGGGTTCCACTTCCTGGGTGTTGGCGATAATCAGGCCCTGGGGCTTCAGATACTCCAGCCACCGGGCCGCCTCCAGTTTCTCAAAGGAGACAATAATGTCCGCCTCCCCCCGGTCTATCACAGGGGAGAAAACCTTCTCCCCGTAACGCACATAAGTCACCACGCTGCCGCCCCGCTGGCTCATGCCGTGCACTTCGGAGACTTTCACGTCATACCCCTGCTTCAGCAGCACATGTCCAAGCAGCTTACTGGCCAGCAGGGTTCCCTGCCCGCCCACTCCTACGATCATGATATTCTTCGTCATTCTCTTGCACCTATCCCTCCATGGCATCCGTTACTCAGGAGACACCCTGCTCCGCCAGCGCCCCCAGCCTGCACATCTGCGTACATACCTTGCAGCCAATGCACAGCGTGGGATCGATCTTCGCCTTCCCGTCCCTGAGGGAGATGGCGGGACAGCCGATTTTCATACAGGCCCCGCAGCCTGCACATTTGTCCCGGTTCACCTCCAAAGGCGCTCCGTGTACCGTTCCTTTCAGCATGACGCAGGGCCTGCGGCTGATGATAATGGAAGGGGCCCGGGCGGCAAGTTCCTCCTCCAGGATCCGCTCCACCTCCGCCAGATCATAGGGATCCACAACCCTCACCCGCTCATAGCCCAGAGCCCGGCAGAGAGCTTCCAGATCCACCTTTCCCGCAGGCTCCCCCCGCAGGTTCCGGCCCGTTGTGGGGTTCTGCTGGTGCCCCGTCATGCCGGTGATGGAGTTGTCCAGAATGATCACCGTGGAGTTTGTCCCATTGTACGCTATGTCCGTGATGCCCGTGATGCCTGAGTGGATAAAGGTGGAGTCGCCGATGACGCCGACACTTCTCTCCTCCCCCTGAACTCCCTGGGCTATGTTAAAGCCGTGAAGACCGGAACAGGAGGCCCCCATGCACACATTCAGATCCATGGCGTGAAGAGGCGCCAGCGCCCCCAGGGTGTAGCAGCCAATGTCCCCGTACACCATGCAGTTTTTCTTGTGCAGCACATAGAAGACACCTCTGTGGGGACATCCAGCGCACATGACAGGGGGCCTGCCGGGGATCTCATCCTCTATTTTCATGGTCTCCGGCACAGGCAGGCCCATGGAGGATCTGACCAGGTTCTGGGAAAATTCTCCGCATATGGGGAAGATATCCTTGCCGGAAACTTCTATGCCCAGCTGCCTGCAGTGATTCTCAATGATGGGATCCAGCTCCTCCAGCACCACCACCCGCTGACACTTTGCAGCAAAATCCCGGATCAGCTTCTCCGGCAAAGGGTGGACCATGCCCAGTTTCAGCACGCTGGCCTCCTGGCCGAAGACTTCCCTGGCATACTGATAGGAGACGGAGGAGGTGATAATTCCCAGGGCGGTATCCCCCATCTCCACCCGGTTCAGATCGCAGTTCTCCGCATATTCCCTCAGATCCCTGGTGCGCTGTTCCACCCGCACATGGGCGTTCCTGGAATTCACCGTCATCATCACCCGGGAAGGGTCCTTTTTGTAAGGACGCTCCGGAGGGTTCACCCGCTCTCCGGTCTCCACCACAGACTGGGAATGGGACACCCGGGTACAGAGTTTCAGAAGCACGGGGGTATTGTACTCCTCCGACAGCTCAAAGGCCCGTCTGGCAAAAAGCAGCGCCTCCCCGGAGTCGGCAGGCTCCAGCATGGGTACCTTTGCCGCCTGGGCGTAGTGGCGGGAATCCTGCTCGTTCTGAGAGGAGTGCATCCCCGGATCGTCGGCCACACAGATCACAAGCCCTGCGTTCACTCCCTGGTAGGAGATGGTAAACAGGGGATCCGCCGCCACATTCAGCCCCACATGTTTCATGGCGCAGGCGCTTCTGGCCCCTCCCAGACTTGCACCGTGAGCCGCCTCCAGGGCCACCTTCTCGTTGGGAGCCCACTCACAGTAGATATCCTCATAAAGGGCGGCCTCCTCCGTGATCTCCGTGCTCGGCGTGCCCGGATAGCTGGAGATCACCCGGCAGCCCCCCTCATACAGGCCCCGGGCCACCGCCTTGTTGCCCAGCATCAATTCTCTCATCCATGCTCCTTTCCGCCCAGCCGTCTTTCAGGGCAGCCATGAAGTATTTTTTATGACATGTTCTCCTTTTCCACCAGCTGATCCGCACCGTACATCCTGCGCAGCCTGGGCTTCTCTATCTTGCCTGTGGCATTCCTGGGTATCTCATTGAAAATGATCTCCCTGGGACGCTTGTACCTGGGAAGCTCCATGCAGAAGGCCTCAATCTCCTCCCTGGTACACGCCATCCCCTCCTTGATCTCAATTATGGCAGCTGTCTTCTCCCCCAGTCTTCTGTCCGGCAGACCGATGACGGCGGCATCCTTGACCTTGTGAAAACGGCGGAGAAAATCTTCAATCTGCACAGGGTAGATATTTTCCCCTCCGCTGACAATCACGTCCTTCTTCCGGTCCACCAGGAAGTAGAACCCGTCCTGATCCTGCCGGGCCATGTCCCCTGTAAAGAGCCACCCTTCTTTTAAGGTCTCCTCCGTGGCCTCCTGGTTGCGGTAATAGCAGGTCATGACGCCAGGGCCCCTGACGCACAGCTCCCCCACTTCTCCCTGGGGCACTTCCTTCCCCTGCTCGTCCACAATCCGGCACTCCCAGCGCCAGCCGGGCACTCCGATGGCGCCCACCTTATGTATGTTCTCCATGCCCAGATGCACGCAGCCAGGGCCTGTGGACTCGGACAGACCGTAATTGGTGTCATAGGCGTGGTCCGGAAAATATTCTTTCCATCTTCTGATCAGGGAAGGCGGCACAGGCTGGGCGCCAATGTGCATCAGCCGCCACTGGGCCAGCTCATAGTCCCCAAGGCGCAACTCCCCCCGGTCCAGGGCGTCCAGAATGTCCTGGGCCCAGGGCACCAGAAGCCACACAATGGTACAGTGCTCCCTGGAGACGGTGGAGAGAATGGTCTCCGGCCTGGTGCCCTTTAAAAGCACCGCCCTGGAGCCCGCCACCAGGCTTCCCATCCAGTGGAACTTTGCCCCGGTGTGGTAGAGGGGAGGAATGCACAGGAAAGTATCCTCCCGGCCTGTGCCGTGGTGCTTCTGCTCCATCTCGGCCGCCTGGGTGAGGCTTTGGTGCTTATGAAGAATGGCCTTGGGAAATCCTGTGGTGCCCGAGGAGAAGTAGATCGCCCCAAAGTCCTCCTCCGAAATCTCCACCCCCGGCTCCTGGCTGGAGCAGTCCGCCACCAGCTCGTGGTAGCTCTCCGCAAAGCTGGGGCAGTTGTCCCCCACATAGATCAGCAGCCTCCCCTGGCAGAGGCGCTCCGCGTTGGCCTCAATACGCCCGATAAAAGCCGGTCCGAACACCATCACATCCGCCTGGGCCAGCTCCGCACAGTACAGGATCTCCTCCGCGTCATAGCGGAAGTTAAAAGGAACCGCGATGGCGCCGCTTTTGAGTACGCCAAAATAGATGGGCAACCACTCCAGGCAGTTGTACATCAAAACAGCGACCTTGTCCCCCTTTTTGATCCCCCGCCCCAGAAGCATGTTGGCAAAACGGTTGGCCTTCTCGTTAAATACACTCCAGGTGATCTCCCTGCGGTAGGGCTCAAATCGGTTTGACTCGATCAGGCCGTACTCCTTCCATGTGGTCCTCCGGGTATCCTTCTCGTCCGGATTCAGCTCCACAAGAGCCACCTCGTTTGGATAAAGCCGCCCATTGCGGCTGAGAAACTCTGTAACTGGCATATCTCCATTCCTTTCCTGCAGCAGGCCTATGACTTCCCACGCTGCTTCTAAGGGTAGCATATATGCCTGAAAAAGTCAATTTCCGTGTTATTTCGACAAATATCTCATCCTGAAAACAGGAATGCCTTATGCCAGTACGGCACAGACGGGATAATGGTCTGACAGGAACACCCCATCCTTTTCCTCCGTCCACTTTTCCCTGCTCTCACAGACAAAGCCCTTTACATAAATATAGTCGATAAACACCGGAGGATTCGCCTGTCCATAGCCGTGGTAGGTGGCTCCCAGCCCCTCCGCCACATTGACATAGGGGGTTCCCTTCATCACTGCCATCTCCGGGCTGTCCGGCTCTGCGTTCATATCCCCTGTGATCACCACGGGCACTCCCGGGAAAAACTCCACCTTCTCCAGCCTGTCCATAATCTGCAGAAGCCCCCGCCTTCTGGCCTCCGGACCTTCGTGGTCCAGATGAGTGTTCACCACCCGGAAGACACGCTTTGTGGCATACTCTTCAAATACCGCCTCCGTGTATGTCCTGGGACAGATGCTCTGGTCGGGATACCGGGTGGCGGGGACAAAAGGGGTCTCCGACAGCCAGTGGGTCTCCATCCACATGAGATTGATGCCGGACTTTCGGTAGGCGATGGTGGTCTGTTCATCTTCCAGAGTCTCGCTGCGGCCGCAGCCTATCACATAATACTCTGTCAACGCCTCCTTCAGCCAGACCGCCACATGGGGGAGCACCTCCTGAAAGCAGATAATGTCCGGCGCCTCTCTGCGCAGTTTCTCCAGAATCAGCGGCTTGCGGAAACAGAAATTGTTGCCGCCGTCCTGGCCAAAGTCACATCGAATGTTAAATGTCACGATTTTCATATATGTTCCTCCCCTGGGCGCCTTGACGCGCATATTGATAGTAATTTGAAAGTTTCCTTTCAAACCTGCAGCTCCCTGCGGACTCCATTATATCCCATGAAGGACTGATGGGCAAGAACATCTTCCTCTTAGAAGAACCATCCAGGCCCTGGAGCCCGCACTCCAGGGCCTTTCCCTTGTGGCATCCCACGGCCGGGGATGCGGCTGTACCTGCCCTTCAATTTGTCTCATTCAGATACTGCAGAATCCCCATATGTATGGCCCAGGCCACCCGCTCCTGGTACTCCGGTGTGCAGAGTCTGGCCGCCTCCTCCCTGTTGGAGAGGAAGCCGCACTCGGATTCCGTTTCATATAGACGAACTTCGCTATACAATGGGTAAATCTAAGAATAAAATGCACTTGCTTCATTTAATGTTAATCCAATAAGTCAACACCCCCGCTGCAAGCAACGGGGCATCAAGCTTTCAGCGCTGCAAAGCTGAAAGTGTCCTGCGGGCACTTTGGTATGTGACCCTCGCGGCATTCGCCAAATGGATGCCGGCGCATCCGCTTGGCTCATTGCCCGCGGGAATCAATTAAACGGATTAAAAACCAATAAAAAGGTTTAATTCGGTTAAAAATGTGGTATAATGGATA
>CAJUNZ010000004.1:0-14016 GCA_910587755.1 uncultured Acetatifactor sp.
CGACCACCGAGATCTACACTCTTTCCCTACACGACGCTCTTCCGATCTCCCACGCAGGCCATGACAAGCACAAATGTCAGTAGTAACGCTGTGATCTTTTTCATAATTCCTCTCCTCTTTTCATTGCTGGGTTAACAGACAACACCATCATTATACACGATATATCCAGGAAATCAATAGTTTACCCCTGATTTCTTCTCTTTTGGGCCGTTCTTTGCACAACCACGTACAAAATAATCAGGATCCAGGCCCCCGCCAGCCCCCATAGAAGCAGCGCTGAAGCCAGAGGAAGCTCTCCCATCTCCGTCTGCTTTAAGTGGTACAGGGCGGCCACTTCCTGGTAAAGATTCTCATAGTAGGCCTCATCCACCTGCTGGGATCTCCTGATGGACTTGGCGGTATTCTCAATAAGCTGCCCCGCCGCATCCCGCAGAGAGGCGGAACCGTTGAACACCGGCGTCACAAAAGTATGATCCACATTTTCAAGCAGCAGCTTTGAAGCCTTGATTTTCACATCGTAGTATGTCTGGTTGTCCTCCCCCATACGGGAAAGGTAATCCTGGTACTGAGCCGACTCCTGAGCTCTGGACGTCACGGGCACATACCCTTCCGTCTCCGCGTAACCTGTCTGAATCCCATCTGTCAGAAGGTACTGGACAAACAGCCAGGAAGCCAGAACCTCCTGCGGATCCTCCTTGTTGAAAATGCACACGGAAGGCCCCTGGGATATCATCTGAGGGTGCTCCGGATCAACCTGGGGAACCGTCCTCACAGCCGTCTCAAACTGCACCAGCTTCTCCTGGCTGATGTCCAGAAGAGGCGCATTGGACCCCATCCAGGTAGCTCCCGCCGTGGAGTCCACCGCAAAAATACACTGGCCCGCATTGAAAAAATTGGCCGGATAGCTGGAGATTTTAAACGTGGAAAATGCGCCCGTTCTCACATGCTCCGCCACCGTCTCCAGGAACTCTCTGGTGGTGTCGTTGAACAGCAGAATCTCTCCCCGCTCTGTAGAGTAGCCCGCCCCCTGCTGCCTCAGCATCTGGATCATCATATTGTCAGTGGACTTATAGATAAAAGGGATCAGAACCTGCTGCCCGTTCACCAGAAAATTCCCCTCCCCGTCCCGGGCCATTGCCGCCTCCGACACCTCCCAGACAAAGTCCCAGGTGAGGATCTCCGGCAGCGTATACCCCAGAGCCTCCACATAGGTTCTGTTCACATAGCAGGCCTCCGTGGACCGCATGTAGGGCACTGCATAATAGTGTCCTCCAAAAGAACACTCCTCCAGAAACTGGGGAATAATCTCCTGGGCGGAAGGGGCGTCAAACCGCACCTCACTTCCCCCCAGGCCGAACTTTTCATCTTCAAACAGCGCCTCCAGGGGCACCACCTGGTTCACCCCCGTCACATAGGTGGCAATGTGATCCGGATAGGTGATGCACACATTGGGCGTGGTGTTGGTGGCAATGTTGGTAATCACATCGTTATAGATTCTTCCATAGTCCGTGTACAGTCTCAGATTCACCGTGATATTGGGGTACAGCTCCTGAAACTCCTCTATGGCCTGGGCATAGACGGCGGTCTGGACTTTGTTGGTGTCATTTTTTGCCCAGAAGGTGATTTCATATTCCCTGGAATCGTCAAATTCCTCAGGAGGAGCAAAAGCTCCCATATCCCCGCCTCCATGGCAGCCGCAGAGCAGAAACAGACAGCCCGCCCCCAGAAGCAGGACAAGGAGCCGCTGTCCCCCTTTGATGATATATTTCATCCCTTGGTCCCTCCTCTCGAAACACCCTCCATAATCTTGTTGCGGAATACCAGGAACAGAACAATCAGCGGGACGGAGATCACCACCACCGCCGCCATCATGGCGGGAATATTCTCCCGGCCAAACCCGTTCTCCCGGATCTCCTGGATCCCGTTGGAGACCAGATAGTAGTTCTCATCGTCGGTGATCAGACGGGGCCACACATAGGAGTTCCAGCACTCAATCACCTTCAGGATGGTGATGGTCACAAGGGTGGGCCTGCAGATGGGGACCATCACTTTCAACAGGTATTTCAGATCCGAAGTTCCGTCCACCTTGGCCGCATAATACAGGCTGTCCGGCACCAGTTCAAAGTTCTCCTTCAGCAGGTAGATGTAGAACACGGAGGTGACGGAAGGTAAGATAAGCCCGGGAAAGGAATTGCGCAGATCCAGATCCGTGATGGTCACAAAATTGGTGATCACCACCAGCTCATTGGGGATCATCATCAGGGAGAGAAAGAGCACAAACGCCAGCTTCTTTCCCCGGAATTCCAGCCTGGCAAAGGCAAAGGCCGCCAGCGTCACCACCACCAGCATAATGGCGGTGGTCCCCAGAGTGAACACTACCGTGTTCAGAAAATACTGTCCCAGGGGCACCGTGGTAAAGGCATCCACATAGTTTAGAAAGGTGGGGGACAGGGTGAAAAACTTCGGGATATGTTCCGAGCTGTATGCGCCGTAACCCTTCACAGAGGTGAGCACCATCCAGTAAAAAGGAAACAGCACCACCCCGGCCCAGACCGCCAGAAATACATAAGTCACAACCTTTGCCGCCCTCCCCCGGACTCTGGCAGCTCTTTCAATCTTCTCATATTCTTTCATGTTCAGCCACACTCCTTTATCATAAGGAACTATGAAAGAGTGAATCTATTCTCAACAGTTCCTAACTTAGACATTTCCACAATGTTTCCAGACAGATCCGGCCGTCAGTAGCGGAGCTTTTTCCCGCTGACCAGAAGATTGACGCAGGTGATGGTGAGCACAATGGAGAAGAGAAGGATGGCCGCCGCAGAGGCATAGGAAGGATAGCCGCCGCTGTCCCCGTACAGCATGTCGTACACATATCCCACAATGGTATTCATCCCCGCCGCGTTCAGATCCGTGCCGAAAAGCGCTACCGCGTCACTGTAGGCCTTGAAGGCCCCGATAAAGCCGGTGATAACCAGATAGAAAATCATGGGGGAGATCATAGGAAGGGTAATGCGCAGAAATATCCGGAGTCTGGAGGTGCCGTCCACCCTGGCCGCCTTGTAATAGTCCTGGTTTACAGAGGCCAGGGCGCTGGTAAGGATCAGGATTTTAAAAGGCATAACCACCCAGATAGTATAGAAACACAGCACAAACATCTTAGCCCAGTAAGGGCCGTCGATAAAATCCACAGAGCTGCCCCCGAACCAGTTTATCATCAGATTCACCAGGCCCTCCGAGTAAGCCGTCTTTTTGAACAGAATCATAAACACCAGGCCCACCGCCAGGGTGTTGGTCACATAGGGCAGAAAATAGATGGTCTGCAGGAGCTTCCGCAGAGGTTTTATGGAATTCAGCCCCACAGAGATCAGCAGCGCAATTCCTGTGGAAAGAGGCACTGTGATAATGACCAGCAGAAAAGTGTTCTGCAGAGCCTGCAGAAAATACGGGTCATGGAGAACATACTCATAGTTATACATCCCTGTGCCAAAGTAAGTCTGGGATGCGGAATTATACCCCTCCTCAAAAGAATAGATAAACACGTCTATCAGAGGATACACCATGAAAAATCCCAGAAAAAGAATGGCGGGAAGCAGGTAAAGCCATCCCTTCAGACCGCCAGATTTTCGATTTGCCATATTTACTCCTATCTGCGCCCTGGGGCGCATTTCTTGGCCTGCTACAGAATCCGCTCCTCCGTATCCTTCCGGAAGAGGAACACCTTCCCGGGCTTTAAGGAAAACCTCACCTGTCCCCCTGCCGCCAGAGGGCCGCTCTCCGCGCTGACAATGGCCCGGACGGCAGGATTCAGGGAAGCCTTATGGGTGGAAACCACACTGATATCCCGCCCCATCACCTCCACGCCGCTGAGCTCACAGCCAAAAGGCCCGTCCTCCCGGATCAGAAATCCCTCCGGCCGGACACCCACATAAACCTCCTTGGGAAGGTTCTCCTTTCCCAGGGCCAGATCCAGGACGGCCTCCTGCCCCACATAGAGCTTTCCCTCTCTGACCTGCCCCTCAAAGACATTAATGGGAGGCGTGCCCAGAAATTTTGCCACAAAAAGATTCCGGGGATTGTCATAGACCTCCTGGGGCCTGCCGATCTGCTGCACAATCCCCTCTTTCATAACCACAATCATATCGGAAATGCTCATGGCCTCCTCCTGGTCATGGGTCACGAAAATAGTAGTAATCCCTGTCTCCCTCTGGATCCTCCGTATCTCCTCCCTGGTCTGCAGCCGCAGCCTGGCGTCCAGGTTGGACAGGGGCTCGTCCAGCAGCAGCACCCGCGGCATTTTCACCAGCGCCCGGGCGATGGCCACCCGCTGCTGCTGTCCGCCGGAGAGTTCCCCCGGCCTGCGGTCCATAAGGGCGTCAATCTGCACCAGACGGGCGGCGGCGTCCGCCTTCTCCTGCATCTGCGCCTTGGTGAGCCTGTCCTTCCCCTTGAGATTCTCCAGCGGAAACAGGATATTCTGCCGCACTGTCAGATGGGGATAGAGAGCGTAGTTCTGGAATACCAGCCCAATCCCCCTGTGCTCCGGGGGCAGATCCGTCACATCGTCCTCGCCGAAAAATATCCTGCCGCCGGTGGGCTTCAGCAGACCGCTGATCAGGTTCAGAGTGGTGCTCTTGCCGCACCCGGAAGGCCCCAGAAGACCGATCAGCTTCCCGTCCGGGATCTCAAAGGAAAAGTCATTCACCGCCACCACATCCTGGTGCTTTTTCCTGTCACGGCTGGGAAATTTCATCGTCAGGTTCTGTAATATGACCTTCATATTCATACCTCCGCGCTAATATTCTTCCACTGCCCTGAGACAAAATACGCCAGGGCGGCCCATGTAATCAGGGGATAAAAATGCCCCTTCCCGTCCCGTCCGCTGCCCAGAACCTCCAGGGCCTCCTCCTTGGACAGCAGGCAGAATCCGTCAAACTGCTCCGACCCCACCGCGCCCTCCTGGGTGAGGCCGGACAGATCCTCCGGGTGCAGCACCACACAGACCAGGGCGTTGCTCTCATCTGTCATGCCGGGGGTGGAGAAAAGCAGCGGATTTACCACCCTGACAGAATCCCCTTCCCGAACCTCCAGGCCTGTCTCCTCCCGAATCTCCCTCACAGCGGTGGCTGTCACCGGATCGTCTCCCACCTGGTCCTCCTGATCAATCAGCCCTGCAGGCACGCTGAGCAGAAACTGCCCTGCAGGATAACGGTATTCATAGGACAGCAGCAGACGAGGCTCCTCCCCCGGCATGTCCAGAACCACCACACAGCTGACGGCGTCCGGCAGCATGGTCCGGAACTCTTCCTCCGACTTTACGGCAACCATATCTTCAATTTTACGCCTGCTGGCATTATAGTAGTGCTTCCCCGGGGCATACTGCAGATCCGCCACCCGGATAAAAGGCGAATCAAAAAGCGGCTTTACATTCTCCTGGGTCATACCCTGCTTCACCACAAACATTTCCTCCTTATCTTGCACCCTGCGTCCATCCCTGGCCATATCAATTGTGGGACAGGATCACACAGGTGGTCTCGTCGTTACCCGTATCCTCTTTTAACAGGAAAAAGAGCTTCTTTTCCTCTATGCAGCAGTACCGGCAGACATCGGGCGTGACTGCCGCAGCATAGAGCGAGCCGCAGCGGGCGGTTTTCGATAAATCAATCCCCAGCTGCTCCGCCTGCCTCCGGGCTTCCCCCAGGTCTTCGATCACAGTGTAGTTCCATTCTTCTTCCTCCTCCAGAACTTCCTGCGCCATATCGTACTCGCCACAGGACAGCACATCGGCAAGGATACGCATAAGGAAAAGGGAGAGGGAGTTATCCAGGACCTTCCAGTCTGTTTCCGCATCCGCCTCATGAAGAACGTAGACCGGCGGGTCAGGCTGCGTCAAGTCCTCCACACGAATGCCGAAAGTGACAACGCCCGCACTGTAGTCGCTGCCGATCACCAGATGGTTGGACACCCGCTCCTGCCAGCGCTCTCTGGGAAGCCGGGACAGCTGGCAGCAGACGTTGTCCCCATACTCATCCGGATTCTCCGCCCAGTCCTCCTTCCACTCAGAAATTGTCTCCTCCAACTCTTCATAAGAAAAATAGAGTTCCGGATGGTCATCCGTTACCCAGATATCGGCAGTAGAAAACATCGGGTGATTCCATGCCGCACTGAAAAAGTCAAACAAAAGCGGCGGCAGTTTCACCTTGTGAGCCGCTTCAAATTCCTCCAGCAGCGCTCTGCCGTCGGAATCTGCGCACCCCAGAAGCTTCAAAATATCCAGGGGCGTTGGATTGTATTGAATGTTCATCAAAGTACCTCCCTTTGAAATATGGGCACAGTTGTTGCCAGCTGCAGATCCAGAGTTTAACCGGATCTTCCATTTCCTTCTTTTTTGTTATTATAGCATATATTCAGCTTCGGTGATACTCTTTTTTCTGCGGAACTGTCACCTAAAAAGGATCCCCGGATAGTCCCTGTCCGCCTTGCATTTCTCTCCCCGCTGCCTTATCATAAATGAAAAGAAAAAATTTCTTTTAAACTGTTGCAAAGTCAGACCAACCTTTACCCCCATTCCCGCACTATATGATCATACAGCCCCACGGCAAAGGAGTGCAGCCGCCAGGGTTCTGAATCCGCTGCAGAGGACAGACCCCGGGTACAGGAGGGACAAACATTATGGATAAAAGTAAAGCGGACAGCATCATAACCGAATATCTCCCGAAAATATACGGATTTGCCATAAAAAAGGCCTTTTCCTACGACGAAGCAGAGGACCTGTGCGGAGACATTGTGCAGGAAGTGTACCTTGCTCTGTTGAGAGCGGGGGAGATCCACAACCTGGAGGGATATATCTGGCGCATCAGCGTGCATGTTCACGCAAAGTATGTTGCCTTCAAAAAGAAGCATCTGGGCGTCTCCATAGACGGTATGGATTTCCCCTTTTACGACAACTATGACTCTATTTTTGAAAACGCCTGGGAAGAGACCGCAAGACTCCGGCGGGAGATTGCCTACCTGTCAAAAACGCGCCGGGAGATTGTCTATCTGTTTTACTATGAGAACTGGTCCATTTCCAGCATTTCAGAAAAGCTGGCCATGCCGGAGGGAACTGTCAAATGGCATCTGAACAAGGCAAGAAATGAGTTAAAGGAGGGTTTTACCATGGAAAGAAAAAAAGGAACACTGGGAATGTCCCCCATCACCGCGCTGAGCTTTGGACACAGCGGCATCCCCAACCCCGACCAGAGCGACACAGAATACTATCTGCAGGACAAGTTGAATCTGAATATCGTGTACAGCGTCTACCATGAACCCCGGAGCCTGAAAGAGATCTCGGAGGAACTGGGCGTTACCCCCGTATTTCTGGAAGACCGCGTTGAATTTCTGGAAGCCAACGGATTCCTGGTCCGGGCTGCAGGGAACCGCTTTACCACCTATGTGGACTTTACACCCCGGACTTATTCCCGGGAACAGCAGGACGCCGGAATGAAGGTACAGCAGGATGCAGCAAAAATCCTGGCCAAAGAGTATGTCCCTCTGGTGCGCAGAGCCATGGCTGAAATGAAGGATGTGTACCTGCCCGGGGGCAACAGGGAACTTCTGGATGCAGCGGCCATTTTCCAGGGGGTATGCCTCTCCTTCCAGAACTCCGACCAGAGAGATCTGTCCAAATACTATGTGAAGACCACCGCCGGGGGAGAGTTTATCCCCATGGTCACACTCAGCTCCTCCCCTTCGGACCCGGAGTACAAACCGGTCTTTGACATGAACCAGTACTGGTCCTGCGGAGACATGTGGCGTAATTCCAACAAGTATCCCGTGGGCGCCTGGGCTGTGGACACGAAATTCTGTTCCAGGCAGGGAGGATGGCAGGAGAACCACACTTCCGACTATGAATACCTTTACGAGTTTATGAACGGTACCCTGATACAGAATCCGTCCAATGCCGAGAAGTTTGAAAGACTCCGCCAGAGGGGATACCTCACCGACGATAACCGGGTAAACCTCATTGTGGTGAAAGAGGAAGGGGATAAGTTCTTTCAGAAGATTCCCCTTGTCAGCCAGCAGCTCCGCGGCACACTTGTCCAGAAGGCGCTGGAGAATGCCACAATGAAGGCAAAGCAGTATCCGCCCCAGATGCAGGATTTGATCATGAACTGGGAAAAGAACTCCATTATCGGCAGGCCTGCAGCCATTATGCTCCTGGATATCCTCTACCAGAACGGCACCCTGAAGCCGCTGACACAGAGGGAAATGGCAGCCTCACAGCTGATTGTGTTCAGCGACATCCTGCCCTGAGCCGCTTCTCAGGCGTGTCTTCTCCTTCTTTGACGCGGTGAGGGAATAGCTCATATCCAGAAGACGCAGTATCATGTCCCGGGGCACGGTCCCGTCCAGCAGCACAGTGGTCCACTGCACATGATTCATGTGGTAGGCAGGCAGAATGCCGGGACGGCTCCGGAGGGAGGCAGAGAGAACCGGGTCGCATTTTACATTCAGAATGTCCACCCTCTCCTCTGTCTCCCCTATCCCCAGCTGCCTCCTGGTGGCCGTGAAAATCAGGCCATACCATTTCCCGCTGTCCCCATGCCGCAGCACCATTCCTCCCTGCCTGTCTTTCCACGGAAAATCAGGCAGGGTTTTGTATGTCTCCCTGGCATATCTCAATAGTTCATCCACCATCATGTATCTCTTCCCTTCTTTTGGATTTTTTTCCGCAGCCCTGAAAATATGTTATAATATGTAAAACAGTAACAGCCATGCTGCATTGTGCAGCGCCAAAGGAGGATTATATGACTTCCATAGAAAAACTCGACAAGAATTTTGAAGTGAAGGCCCTTGTGGAGGGTTCTCTGGTTTTTTTCAACTGTCTGGAGCCGCCTTTCCGGGTACATGGACTGATGTCCACACCGGAAGGTTTCATCCGCCTGCCTTCTGACACCGCGGACAAAGTCAATCTGAAGGTCTCCATTCTGGCCCGAAGCACCGCAGGGGGCCGGGTGCGCTTCCGGACGGACTCTCCCCAGATTGCCATCCGGGCAAAAATGAAAAATGTGGCCAGGATGCCCCATTTTGCCATCACGGGAACTGCCGGTTTTGACCTTTACGAAGGAAACACCTACCGGGGCACCTTTGTCCCTCCCTATGATGTCCAGGATGGCTATGAGTCCACCCAGTACGTCTATGGCAGTGCCATGAGGGAGTACACCATTCACTTTCCCCTTTACAGTGAAGTCGTCTCCCTGGAGATTGGCCTCTGCGACGGCTCTTCCCTGCTGCCTGCCAGAGACTACCGCACCCAGCTGCCGGTGGTGTTCTACGGATCCTCCATCACCCAGGGGGGCTGCGCCTCCCGCCCTGGAAACAGCTATGACAACATCATCAGCCGGGACCTGGACTGTGACCACGTAAATCTGGGATTTTCCGGCGGAGCCCTGGGGGAGGACGCCATGGCCCGTTACATAGCAGGCCTTTCCATGTCCGCCCTGGTATATGACTATGACCACAATGCCTCCAGCCCGGAATACCTGGCAGACACTCATGGCAAAATGTTCCGTACCATCCGGGCCGAAAATCCTCTCCTTCCGGTGGTTATGATCACCAGGCCCCAGCCCAACCCCTCCAGGGATGACTATCTGCGCCGGGCCGTGGTTATGTCAACATATCTGGACGCCCTGAAGGCAGGGGACGAAAATATATACTTTGTGGACGGCACCATGCTGCTGCACCAGTTCGGCGGAGACAGCGGCACAGTGGACGCCTGCCACCCCAACGATCTGGGCTTTATGTGCATGGCCAAAGGGATAGGAGCAGTCCTGGCCAGAATCCTTTCCTGAAATTCTGTCCCTAAACCTTCTCCCCGCTGGGGACATGCCCCTGGGCAGCCAATACCTCTACAGGTACGTCACCCTTGCCCCGGCCTCATAGGTGTGGGGCTCTTTGGTGACGGCCTTGTGCCCCAGGGCGATGGCAATCTCATATTCATAGCCCTGGGGCAGCTTCAGCGCCGTGGAAAAATACTCCTGTTTCTCCCCTCTGAGGGCGTCATAGACACAGCCGATTATCAGACTTCCCAGGCCCAGGGCCTCCGCCGCCAGGGCCATGTTCTCCACCGCAATTCCCCCGTCCAGAGTGCTCCAGCGAAACCCTTTCTCCCCGCTTAAGATCACCACCACAGGGGCCTCATAGTAAAAATTGTGTTCCAGACCCGAGAGGCCCCGCAGGCGGTTCTTCTCCTCCTCAATCTCCTGCAGAAGCGGATCCTCCCCCTTCAGAACCGTAAAATGAATCTCCTGCCTGTTGGTGGCTGTGGGCGCCTGCAGGCCCGCCTGCAAAATGGCGTCCAGTTCCGCCTCCGTCAACGGCTCCTTTGTATATCCTCTTGTGGAGCTGCGTTTTTTCATCCCTTCCATCACACTGATGCTCATATTCATAATCCTCCTTCCCGCTGTAAGCCCATTTCTTCCCAGAGAGTCTGGGGTATCTTCCTGTTCTTAAAATAATACTCTCTGTCGTACTCCCCCACCTCCCTCAGAATCCTGCAGGGGTTTCCCACAGCCACCACATTGGAAGGCAGATCTTTGGTGACAACGCTGCCTGCGCCCACCACCACATTGTCCCCTATGGTAACGCCAGGCACAATAACCGCTCCCGCTCCGATCCAGCAGTTTCTGCCGATATGGACGGAAAAATTGTACTGCATGGCCTTTTCCCGCAGCTGGGGACAGATGGGATGTCCCGCCGTGGCCACCACCACATTGGGGCCAAACATGGTGTAATCCCCCACATAGATATGGGTGTCGTCCACCAGGGTCAGGTTAAAATTCGCATAGACATTTCTGCCGAAGTGTACATGGAGGCCTCCGAAATTGGTGTGCAGCGGGGGTTCAATATAACAGTCCTCCCCTATCTCCGCAAACATTTCTTTCAGCAGCACTTCCCTCTTCTCCACCTCCGTTGGTCTGGTCATATTGTAGTCATACAGCCGGTCAAGGTATCCTGTCTGTTCCTTTACCAGATCCGGATCCCCGGAGCAGTACAGCTCCCCGCCGTGCATTTTTTCCTTGATGTCCATTCTTGCTCCTCCTTCAAACTTCTGTTCCGCATCTTGGTCACATTGACCAAGATGCAAATACAAATACTTATCACATGCCTCTATCATACCACTCTTAAAGAAAATATTTGCCGGTTTCGGATTATATGGCTTGGTAGAATGCATGTTCTGGCATACTACTCTTATCAGCCGCAGGTGCCTGTAGCTTTCATTTTTGACCCCTGCCCACATGAATCCATTTTATAATACGAATTTACCCCCGTCAAGGTCGTGTGCCACATTCTTCCCCCTGCCTGGAGCAGCCATAACAGTTCAGACAGAACACGGAACTGTTATGGCTGTTCCAGGCAGGCTGCAAAAAAACTGCCGCGGCGGGTTCCTCCCCGGCGCAGCAGCCCTGTAAACTCTATATAATCTCAATTCTCTCAAAATAGCGCAGAAGAATATCGGCACAATTCTCAATTCCCAGCTGGGAAGTATCCAGAATCATATGGTAGTTGTTCACATCCCCCCAGACCTTACCGGTATTCTCATGGTAATAATCGCAGCGCATCCGGTCATTGCTCTCCAGCATGTCCCTGGCCTCCTCATAGGAAAGGGACTTCAGCATCATTATCCGGTGGATCCGGTCCTCCTTATCGGCACAGATATAGATATTAAATACATTGGCCTGGCCTTTCAGGATCTCCGATGCGCAGCGGCCCAGGATAATGCAGGAATTGGCTGCCAGCTCCCTTATAACCTCTGCCTCATCGGCATAACTGTGGGACTCCATCTCGTGCTCAATATAGGCCCTGTCATACACAGGAATGCTCAGCCTCTCGGAGAGCTGTCCCGCTATCATGCTGGCCCCCGTTCCGTACCTCCGGCTCATGGTGATCACTAGGTTCATAGCCATTCCTCCTTCTATATCCTGCCATTGCCAGACACTCGTTCCTGCCTGACTCCCCATAAAACTGCCCCGTCAAACCGGCAGCAATGGCCTTCATTTCATCATTTTACCATAAAACCGCCCCTTTTAACAACCCTAAACCACCGGATAAATGTGGAAAAGTTTAACAAAAAAACACCTGGATTTCTCCAAGTGTTTTAGTTATAACCGCTTAAACTGCCAAAAACGTCTGATACAGCTCGTTAATACAATGTGGTCAGCATAGCCATCTGCCCCATAATGCTCAGGATAAACAGCACAAGGGTTATGGCCAAAGCCACAATACTCAGGATTTTGCCGGCCAACGCCTGTCCCGCCTTGCTGGATCCCGCTCCCATTCTCGCCCTGGAAAACGCCAGGCAGCCAAAAAGGATACAGAAAATGGGAGACCAGCACATTACCAGGGACAGGATACCAAAGATCAGCGCCTGGGTGGCTTCTTTCGCATTATCCACTGTCTGTACAGGAACCACATGGGGCGCGCCCCCCTGGGCCCCCATCCCCTCCTGGGGCGGCAGTGACTGCTGCAATACTGTCATCAGCTGTGATAAGTTATTCTTATAAGGTTTCTTCTGCAGGGTGCCCACAAAGCCGTCCAACCCCCACTCGCCGCCGAAACTCCCTTTCAGCCAGGCTTCCAGGTGAAACACTCCATTCACATAGGACCATTTTAAATACTTGAATCCCTCCATCATGGCATCCCCTGCCCGATATGCAGGTTCTCCCTTCCAGTCGGACATGGTAAAACCATTTTTCTGCAGGTAGTCGTTCATAATAAATGCCACGAAATCATCCGGTTTGTTCAGAACCAGATCCTGAATGTATCTTGCCATTCTGCCCCTCCTCACAGCCATACCTGCCTTGTATTGGCCGCATGAATATTTTTCTTTTATGATACCATATCCATTCGGCAAATGCAATGTACATTAAGACCTTTATCTTTCTGATACGGCTGCTCCGGCAACAGTTTTCTATGCTGTCTGAACCGTTGTGCTACTTCCCCAGCGCCCAGAGATTCTTGATCTGATACTGAAGCGTCTGAAAATCCCACTGTCTCTGGCTGTTGCTTCTGCGATTGGGATCATTTACATAAAAGCCTTCCTTATCGTACCCTCTGATCAGGATAAAATGTCCTGTCGTGGTAAAATCTCCAGGCCTCATGCTGCAAATTACAACTCCTCCTTCATCCAAGGCACGCTGTATGGCCCTCTCGTCCAAAGACAGCTCTTTCCCGCTAATTCCCAGTTTCTCTGCCCCCTGGGTCCAAAGGCTCCAGCTGGTCCCGGCGGAGGTATAATACCCATTCTCATATGCGAAATCCGCCATATCCCTTGGCGTCATGCTGGTGTCCTCTGTCAGATACAGATAAGCCATGGTCAGGCACACAGGCCCGCACCCTGCAAGTCCTATCATGCTGTCGCCATAAATATTATATCCCCATCTTCTGTCCCACTGCATCAGCAGGGGAACCTGTCCCTGGACAAAATCCTCGCTCAGATCAATGGGCGCATCCATCCAGGACTCCCTGTCCGGATAACCCTCCACATAGTCCTGTGCCTCCTGGTTGAGGGCGAACAGCTCCTGAAGTTCCTGGGGATATCCTGCCAGATCCTCACCAACATATCCCCCTGCCCCCGCATCCACCCACTCCTCTGTGTCTGCCCCAGGTCGCTCCTGGGTATCCTCCCTATCAGGCAGAAGGAAACCAGGTTTTCCTGCCCAGGCAAGTATGCCCACACAGAGGCACAATTCCACCATCAAAGCACACAGACGTTTCCTCCTTCTGCTCCGGCGCTGTTCCGCTCTGGATATCTTTCCGGCATCTGTCTGACGGCCCGGATTCCGGCGGGCTCCTCCGGGCGGATTCTGCCTTGGCAATGCCCTGGGGCCTGACGCCTGCAGAGTCTCTGATATCTTCCTCCGATCCCCTGATCCGAACGCCGCCCTGTCCCTTGGGGGCCGTGCCAAAACGGCCTGCGCAGACAACCCGGGCTGCCCGGGCGCTCCGGGAGCACCTCCCCGGGGCTGTGCCAGA
>CAJUNZ010000004.1:14116-56390 GCA_910587755.1 uncultured Acetatifactor sp.
ACGGCCTGAGCAGGCCGCCCGGACTGCCTGGGCGCTCCGGGAACACCTCCCCGGGGCTGTGCCAGAACGGCCTGAGCAGGCCGCCCGGACTGCCTGGGCGCTCCGGGAACACCTCCCCGGGACTGCGCCGAAGCTCTGCGGATCACCCCCTGCTGTCCCAGACTTTCACGCCCTGTATGCTTTATAACCTGTGTATCAAAGTAAAGTGCTCTTTCCATACGCACAAGCCCTCCTGTTACCTTTAATTATAGTAACAGAAGGGCCTGAGAACTTTTCTTTTCTATTATCCTTTTCCTAAGATTTTGTGAAGAAAATACACTTGCCGGAAGCTGTCCTATGAGACTGCCTCCATGTCCACCTCATAACCGCTCCAGGTGCCCCCTTCAGGCCAGACTGCAGTGCAGTCAACAAAACAATAGGCTCCCAGAGGTCCACGCCATTTCTCTGCATCAAACTTCAGCTGAGACAAATTAAAATCCGGGGCTTCCTCCACAGGAGTAATGGAGAACAACACCCCTTCCTCCCACTGATAAACCTTGTATTCTGCTCCTGTGTCCACTTCCGTCAGGTAGCCTTCCTCCGCCAGCTCCTCCTGGGTCAGGGTCAGCGCTTCCACGCCGTGCTGCCCGGCAAAACTCCATGCAATGGCATCCTTCTCGGCCTCCGTGAGACCGCCCGGCGCCTGGGACAGATCCACACTGACATAGCGAATATCCTTGTTCAGCCCTGAATCCACATCCCAGAGATCATTGAGCACCTGAAGATACAACCCACATAGATCGTAATATGTCCCACTGGGGTTTTCCTCCGTTCCCAGGCTGTAGGCCTGGATCTGACTCAGTCCTCCCAGCTGCGCAGGATAGGTCTCCAGCACACTGTTAAAGAGAACCTCCAGCATCATGCCGTCCTCCAGGACAGAACTGTCCGCCAACCTGCCGTCCAGATACACGGGCACACTGCTGCCCAGGGAAACAGAGTACACTTCTCCCCTGTTTTTTCCGGCCAGAAGCAGGGACTCCGATCCGCCGCCCTCCACAAGCCGCAGTTTCACGGTAGTGCCTTCCTCCGAACCAGGGATGCTCTCTCCCTTCCCCACTCCTCCAGAGCCGTCTCCTGCCGTTCCCTCTGCTTCAGAGCCACTATCTGTCGTTCCCTCCGCCCTGGAGCCGCTCCCACCTGATGCCACTACCTCCCCACTGTCACTGCCGGGCACAGCTTCCGCTTTGTCCCCCAGAGCCTGACACCCCGTCAGCGCCAGAATCATCACCGCCAATCCAGTCAATACAATCTTTTTCATAGCCCATCCTTTCCCGCACACCGCGTCATCCTACAACAGTTCCGGTCCCCAAAGGACCCTTCTGTCCTGATAGACGTCATTTGGCAGAAAAGGTTTCACAGGACGGCTCCACCTCAGGCATTGGGTATGCGGGACAGCTGTGCATCCAGTTTTGCCACAAAATCCTCCGGCACCCCTGCATAGGCCAGCATATCCCGCAGCTTCATTCCATCCAGCACGCCGGCGGCCATATCTTCCTCCGCAACAATCACGCCCCCGGCCTCCTGGCGCACCTTTGCCAGTATCGGTCCAAGAAACGTCCTGGCCTGGGGAACACCCATCAAATGTCCGAAAGTGCAGTCCACCGACAAAAATGTCTCTCCATTATCCGTCATATGCCACCGGCACACAGGCTCTGTCATGCCTCCGGTGCCAAAATCCCCCAGCACATCCTTCAGCCACCCGATGCTGTCCTCCACCCAGCCGGAGATCCTGCGGCACACCGCCCCGTCCAGAGCCTGAACCGCACTGTCACAGGTGGAAAACCCATGGGGCCCATAGGCATAGATATGACTCTCAAACGCCACATCATGATCCGCCAGAGCCTGCATAAATCGAATGGTATTGGACACAGGCACCACATTGTCCGTTCTGCTGGAAAAAAGAAAACAGGGCGGGGTACTCCCGTCCACGGCGGACACGGTATCCGGCGCAGTCCTGCAGCAGGCCCGCACATCCGTTCCGGTCACCGCATAGCCCAGAACCGCCGCATTGGGGCGATTTACCCCCATCACAGCCGCTGCCGCCGCCAGATGTCCCCCTGCCGAAAAACCTACCACCGCAATTTTATCCTGATACAGATTCCATTCCTCCGCCCTCTCCCGGATAAGCCCCATGGCCTGTTCATAGTCATCCAGAGGATTGGGCCAGACCGCGTCCTCTCCCACGGAATACCGCAGGATAAATGCCTGAAACCCTGCTTTCAGATAGGACAGGGCCACCGGGTCCGCCTCCCGCTCGGAACAGTACTGATAACCGCCTCCCGGAAGCACCAGAACCGCCGGGCGTTTTACCCCGCTGCGAAATTTTCCCGCCTCCTGCAGGTATACCGTCAAGGACACATTTCTCTCTTCATTTAATATAATTGTCTCTGCACGCATGCTTACACCCCATTCGTTCTTTTGAATCTTCCCGTTCCCTGTTCATTATATACGCCCTGGGGCAAAACAGCAACGAATATTTATCCCTTACAGAAGGGGAGCGGCCACCTTCATCAAAATTCCCGTCAGCTTCACTGTCAGTTTTTCCGCTTTGACCGTCTCAGACGTGATCCGGCGGCATTTTTCCACAGTGGCCTGGAAATCCTCCTCTATCCTGGGGATACAGCCTGTCCCATACATATATGTGGCACACTCAAAATGGTGGTACAAACTTCGGTAATCCAGGTTGATGGTGCCCACCACCGCCTCTCTGTCATCGCTGACAAAAACCTTGGCGTGGACAAATCCCGGCGTATATTCATAGATCTGAACCCCCGACTCCAGCAGAGAAGTATAGTGGGTTTTCGCCAGCGCATAGGGAATCCGCTTGTCCGGAATGCCAGGCAGCACCAGAGCCACCTCCACCCCACGCTCCGCCGCATATTTCAGAGCGGTCTCGGTCTCCCCGTCCAGAATCAGATAGGGGGTCATAATGTGTACATAGCGCCTGGCCCGGTACAGGATATCCATGTAAACCCTCTCCCCCACCTTTTCGCCGTCCAGAGGACAGTCCCCGTAAGGGATCACATAGCCTGCCGCCTCTTTCCGACAGGGGACGGGATGGGCAAGAAACCGCTGAAATTCTATCTCCTTCTCGTCGATGCTCCACATCTGCAGAAACATCAGGGTAAAACTCCTGGCCGCCTCCCCCCGGACCATCACCGCCGTATCCTTCCAGTGGCCGAAACGCTCCACCCGGTTGATATATTCATCCGCCAGGTTGACTCCTCCGTTAAAAGCCGTGTGTCCGTCAATGACCAGAATCTTGCGGTGATCCCGGTAATTGTAATGGGTGGAGATAAAGGGGGAAACAGGTGCAAATACTTTGCACTGAATCCCAAGCTCCTTCAAAAGTTTCGGGTAGTTGTGAGGCAGCAGCGCCAGCTCGCAGGTGCCGTCATAGAGCAGCCGCACCTCCACGCCCTCCCTGGCTTTTCTGGCCAGAATCTCCAGCACCTTTCCCCACATAAGACCTTCGTTAATGATAAAATACTCCAGGAAGATAAAATGCTCCGCCCCTTCCAGCTGACGCAGCATCTCCTCAAACTTCTCTTCCCCCAGAGAAAAGTATGTCACCTCCGTCTGGTCAAACACCGGATGGCAGCTGCTTCTGGCGATATAGTGGGCCAGAGACGCCGCGCCGGGATCCTCCGCTGCCAGAGCCCGGGCCGGCCCTTCCGGCTGCGGGATGGCCTCCCGCGTCATATCAACAATCTGGCCAAAACGGGCCTTCAACGCCCTGTGGCCGATATCCCTCTGGGTATACCAGTACAGCAGGGCCCCAAACACCGGCATAAGCATCATAATAATCAGCCAGGTAATCTTGGCCGTGGGATTTATCCTGCTGTTCAGCAGATACAGCACCATAAGCAGGGAAAAAACCACCATGCCGCTGTACGCATGGAACCAAAGTCCCTCAAACCAGAAAAATATACTGCAGAGGAACACCGCCTGCAGTACCATCAGAAACAGGAACAGTCCCATACGGCTGAACAATATGTGGGCAATGCCCTTCTTTCCCTTTTTAATCAGACGGATCCCCATGCCGTCAATATTGCCGCTGCGCATTTCCGCCACCTCTTTCTTCTTTCGTCCGGAGCGCACCCGAAAAAGGGAACGGACCAATATGTCCATCCCCTTTTCAAGACTTAGAAATTATCCAAAATCAGCTGGTACAATTAGTTATAGTTCTCAATGCAAGGCTGGAACATGCTCTTGCTCACGCCGCAGAGAGGGCAGCACCAGTCGTCGGGAAGATCCGCAAATGCTGTGCCGGGAGCGATGCCATGCTCCGGATCTCCTTTTTCAGGATCATAAGTGTACCCACAAGGGTTGCAAAAATACTTCTGCATTTTTCAAGTCTCCTTTCTGATTTATATAAGTTTTAGCCAAAATATCTGTTCAAAAGTCCTTCAAATGCCTTGCCGTGCCTTGCCTCGTCCCTGGCCATTTCATGTACGGTGTCATGGATGGCATCCAGGCCCAGTTCCTTTGCTCTCTTGGCGAGATCCACCTTGCCTGCGGTAGCGCCGTTCTCCGCATCCACTCTCATCTGCAGGTTCTTCTTGGTGGAGTCAGTCACAACTTCTCCCAGAAGCTCCGCAAACTTAGCTGCATGTTCTGCCTCTTCGTAGGCAGCTTTCTCATAGTACATGCCAACCTCAGGATATCCCTCCCTGTGAGCAACCCTTGCCATCGCCAGGTACATGCCTACTTCAGAGCACTCGCCCTCAAAGTTTGCGCGCAGATCTTTGATAATGTCCTCACGTACACCCTGTGCCACGCCAACCACATGCTCCGCTGCCCAGGTCTTGTCTGCGGACTGAACCGTGAACTTCTCTGCGGGTGCATGGCATACAGGGCACTCTGCAGGCGCTGCATCGCCCTCATGAACGTAACCGCATACTTGACATACAAACTTCATAATTCCTCTCTCCTTTTCGTTTTTCAGCTAAAACCTGCTGTGCTTATTATCATGCCGTCTCCGGCAGTTCCGCCGGCTTCCGACATCGACAACCTCTCATCATACACGGGGCCTGTCCTGCTGGGGCGTGCCTTTCGTCCTTTTCCAGCCATTCTCAATCTGCCCGCAAGCCTTTCTCCCTGGCGGGAAGGCTTACTCCTTCTCCCTGCAGCGGGCACAGATCCCATAAAAATATGTCACATACCCCTCAATCTCCCCATCAAAATTGGCAGCTGCCCTCTCTGTGATCGTCTCAATATTGTCCATCTCCAGGTCAATCACACTGCCGCAGCACCTGCAGATAAAATGATAGTGGGGAGAGATATCCGCATCAAAATGATCCACGCCGTCCCCCATGTCCAGACGCCTGATCTCGCCGTCCTCCGCCAGGAGGGTCAGATTGCGGTATACAGTGCCCAGACTGATATTAGGATTTTCCTGCCGGACACTCCGGTAGACTGTGTCTGCTGTGGGGTGGTCCTTCCTGCTTATGAGGAAATCCTTGATCAGCTTTCGCTGCCTGCTGTATTTCCGTGCAGCCATCCTGCACTCCTTCCTGAAATTATGTCAAAAAAATGCCACCCTGTCCTTTAGATATCAGTAATAATTACTGTTTTAATTATAATGATTTTTTGCCGGCTGTCAATAAATTTTGGATAAGGCTTCTATGAAATTTCTATGAAATTTTAAACTGTACCAAACTCCTTCTCATGTTTCTTGAAAAAATCATAATACACTCTGACGCCTGGCAGCTCCGTCCACCTCTTCACATCCACCACTTCCTCATCCATGTCATAGATTTTCGCCCCCTGCATGGACAGCAGAAAGGGGGAGTGGGTGGCAATGATAAACTGGCAGCCGAAAAACCGCGCTGAGTCTTCCAGAAATTTCAGCAGCTCCTGCTGACGCAGGGAGGAGAGACTGTTCTCCGGCTCGTCCAGAAGATACAGACCGTTTTCCTGGATCTTCTCTGAAAAATAGAGAAAGGCGCTCTCCCCGTTGGAGTGTTCCCGCACATTGTCCATCAGCTGTCCCCGGACATATTTTGACTGGGTCCTGCTCCGGGAAAGCTGCACTTTCTTCAGCTGTTCATAGTCATCCAGGGATTTCATCTGGAAATGAGAATATTTATTTTCCAGATATTCCTCAAACAACTCCTCCCGTTTCTGGTCAATACCATTGTTCAGACTCCGCAGGTTCAGAATAAAATCAAACACATCATCACTGGTGATGACACAGCTGTGCCTGGGCACCTGAGACTGGGTCTCATACTCGCAGGCCTTCACATAATCTTCAAAAAAATTAGAGCGGTTATACGCCGTATCCCTGCGAAGTCCCAGCTTTTCCGCAATCACATTCAAAGCGGTGGTCTTGCCGGATCCATTTCCCCCGTACAGCACGGTAACAGGTTCAAAATCCAGCATCCTCAGGGAATGCCGGGACAGAATCTGAAAGGGGTAAAAAGAATCATAGCATTTTCTTTTAATGTTCATCAGAAAACTGTACTCCCACTCAATGTGGGGAAAAGAAAAATGTGACAGATAGATCATTGCATCAACTCCTTCAGTTCCGCCAGAAGCTCCAGGTCGGACTGCTTTAACTTAATGTTGGCCTTCACGGGCTCTTCCCCCGGCCTTGTCACCACAAATTCTACGATGGTGCCTTCCTCCGGGAGCTTTGTAAATACAGACTGCAGAAATGCCATAAATTTCGGGTGGCTGCCCGCAAACTGCATCTTGGCATTCATCAATTTCATAATCGTTGCTGGATTCATTTTGATCTCCTCTTCCAGCTCCGGGACTGTTTTTTATTTATTTCAATTCCGGAACTGCTCTTCCGACATTTTCGTTCTTGGGACAAAAAGGGACTCTTCCAGCTTTTGTGCTGGGAAAGAGTCCCTCCTCTCAATGTTGATCATGCCGGCGACCGGACTTGAACCGGTACAGAATTTTACTTCTGGTGGATTTTAAGTCCACTGCGTCTGCCTATTCCGCCACGCCGGCAGTTATCTCCTGAACGGCCTTGCCTTCCAAAATCCGGAACCGTTTACAGATAAATGGATGGGGGTGGATTCGAACCACCGAAGCATTAAGCAGCAGATTTACAGTCTGTCCCCTTTGGCCACTCGGGAACCCATCCATGCAGGGTATCAGGCCCTCACAAGACTTGATTGTAGCACAGTCCGCTCAAAAATGCAAGCAGAATTTTGCATATTTTACTTATTCATATTTTACTTATTGTCTATTATTCTTCTGTACTCTCCTGACCGGATTCCACCAGATACACATCCAGGTTCGTGCTCCTGGTCAGATGTGAGGCGCTGAGAGTCCTTCCCGTTTCCCTCTCGAAAAAGGCCAGCGCTTCTGAGAGATAGCCCTCATAGAGATACAGAACAAACTCTCCCTCCTTCAGTTTCTGTGCAGCCTCCCGATCCGCCTGGGTGTGCTCCTGGGTCAGAAAACAGATCTGTTCCGGGATAATCCAGTCATAATAGGAATAGACCCCCACCGTAGGGCCGTAAACCACCCAGGGAATCCCGCTGTGCTCCTTCAGCAGCGCCACATCTTTTTCCGGGTGGAACAGGTAGGCAACTCCCCTTCCGCCGTCAATGACGAGAAGTTCCCCCGCCAGAACCAGCGCTCCCAGCACGCACGCCCCAATATATCCCGCCAGCTTCTGCCTCCCCTGGATTTTTCCCCTGGGAATAAGTTCCCCCAGCACAAGCACGCCTCCCCAGGCCCCACACAGCGCTATAATGGTGTACACACACCACAGATAGCGCTCCTCCCAGGCGTCCGGCATGGTAAAACAGACGATGATCTGATAGAACTGCGCCGCCAGTACCACCAGGGCCAGGCCTGCCGCCTGCAGGTTTTCCTTCCTTCTGAACAGCACAAAGATTCCTCCCCCTATACAGCCAAAGAGGAGAGAAAGCCCCAGGGCGGCGGGCACCTTTTCCCCAAACAGGGAGACGGACATCCTCTGATATCCCCATAAAATCTGTTCCCACTTTTCTGCGGAGAAATCAAAAAGAGAATTCAGTGCCGTCTGTCCCTTTCCCTTGTTCAGGTTCCACCTGCAGTAGGGAAACACATAGATTGTCGTCAGGATGGACAGCAGGAAATTCCCCACCCAGGCCGCCACATGGCGAAACTCCCATGCGCTCCAGAATCTCTTGCCGCAGCGTCTCAGGGCGGACAGCAGCAGCCAGCCGCAGAACAGGGCGGCGGTGGCGGCATAAAAAATCCAATAGTCATAATGGGTCAGGAATCCGGCAAGACTGGACCCGTAAAGCCCCAGAAATATCCACGGGGACATTCTGCCCTGCCGGGCGTCCCGCAAAGTCCTCAGCGCACAGAGCAGCAGCAGACCCTCCGCCAGAAGAAGCATCATGTACATTCTCAGAACCGTTGCCTGTTCTATCATCAGACGGTTCACAACACATGTGAAAAACATCAGACTTCCCGACAGAAAATCCCTTCCCGTCAGCCGCCGGAACACGCCATATCCCAGTCCCAGAAACAGCAGGTAAAACACAAGATTGATCCAGAGGCCAATCCAGATTGACCCGCTGCCTTTAAAGAAAAAGAAAGAGACAATGCGGAAGAGCCAGAAATACAGGGGCACATGGTCATTATACAGAAGCACCATAATATTCTCCAGGTTCAGCTCCTCCGAATCGGCCGCGAAAAAAGCTTCCACATCCGCCCCTGTCATCCACTCCCCTGTATAGACCGCAGGCCAGTCCTGCTCGAAGCCATTGGATGACTCATAGGTATAGATCTCGTCACAAAACCAGACTTCTTTCTTCCCTCCCCAGTAAAAAAAGGAGGCTGCTCCCACAGCCAGCAGCACAAAGCCAATCCAAAAAGCCCTCCACTGTCTCTTTCCTGTCCCTGTAAAATCCATATCCGCGCCGTCTCCTATTTTCTCTCACATTTTTCCTGCCCCTGCCAGGCCCGTTTTCCGTCTTCAAAAGACAGCCCCCAATGTCCACACAGGCCAAAATTCATACAGTCTTTAACAGCACGAATCCTCCCCATGACAACCAAAACGGCGTCATGGGGAGGAACTGGCCCTGCTGTCTGTGCCATATACTCCTGTGCAGCAATCCCGGGACTGTCTTCCCGGCCCCGCAGAAACTTTGAAATCCCACCCCTAAAAATGGATCGGATCCACCTCCGGGGTCAGAGGTTCCATTTTGTACTCCGGAAAACTGTCCAGAAGCTCCTCCAGGCACTGGGTGGTATTGTACAGAATGTCGTGGGCAAGCATTACCACCCTTTTGCGCCCCATAACACTGTTTCTGGCATTCTGCAGCAGCTTCTCCGGCGTGGTGTTCCTGGCCGCATCCTCCAGGCTGGCATTCCAGTCAAAATAGATAAAGCCCCTGGACTCCATCTCCTGGATAATATCCTCATAAACGGCTTTATTATAGGAATTAATGCTGCCGCCGGGAAAACGGAACAGCACCACCTCCACCCCCGTGACCTCATACACCGTGTCATAAGCCTTCTGAAAATCTTCCAGATAGCTGTCCACGCTGGCATACAGGTCCTCGTACACATGACGGTTGCAGTGAATTCCTATGGTATGCCCCTCCTCCACAATCCTCCGGGCCACCTCAGGATGTTTGTTCACATTTTCTCCCACCAGGAAAAAAGTGGCCTTAATGCCCTTTTCCTTCAGAATATCCAGTACCGCCGTGGTATTTTCTTCAGAGGGGCCATCATCAAATGTCAGGTACATGGTCTTGGGGTTAAAATAGTAGTCAACCCCCTGGGCTATGCCCGCGGCCAGATTTTCCTGATACTCCTCCCCCATAACCGTCACCCACTCCTGGTCATTGGCCGCAAATCCGGCCTCCACCAGACAGAAAGGTATGGACACTCCCGGCGCCCTGTCGCTCTCCCCGGCTTCCCGCACCTGTCTGTCCCGGGTCCCTGTCCCATCCACAGCGCCTCCCTGCACCAGCCTGGCCAGGCGCCGGCCGTCCTCCAATCCCTGAGGATAAAAAGTTTCAATGCCGGTCATGGCGCTCTCAGACTGGGCGCAGGCGTTAGGCCGGATGCCGATATAGATATCCGCCCCCGCTGCAGCCGAGACATCCTCACCCCCAAGAAGCAGAGTCTTAAATCCCATCTCCTGGAGCTTTACTTCCAGGCGGGCGGCAATCTCCCTGCCCACCTGGCTCTCCGTCACACCTCCGCTGCCAGTGTCCTCCACAGCCCCGCCGTACCCGGGAACTATGGCTACCACAGGCACTCCTGCCGCCTCCGGCTCAGGTGTGGGCTGTTGCGTGGGCTGTTCCTGGGGCTGGGGTTCGGGCTCCGGTTTCTCCAAAGCCTGCACTATGTTGACGCTGCCCACATCCAGAGGGCTCCCGGGCACTTCCTCCGGCAGCTTCTCCGCCATCAGCTCCACCACTTCTCCCTGGGGCCGGGAATCCACCAGCAGGTAGATTCCGCAGAGGCATGCACCCAGCAGGGATGCTGCTGCCAGACCCAGGGCTGCTGCCTTAAACCCTCTGCGGGTCCTGCGTCTCTTCATATGTCTTCCGGCCCTGCTGTCACAGGGCCTCACCCTGACCAGCCTTACCTCTCCGGGATATCCCCTTCTGCCGCCTCCAACGTACATACCGCACTCCTTCTTCCTTTGCATGAATCCAAATGCATTACTTTTCAAAAACACAGCTCCTTCACAGCCGCTTCATCCAGTATATGGGGCAGCCTCATCAAATTAACATATTATTTGTATCCGGGTTTCATCATTTTTCCATCATAATTGCATCATAGGACGGGAAGCCCCTTCTCACCTGGAGATCTTCAGGTAAAGCTCGTTGATGCCCTCATAAAATCCCACCGTCACCACCGTGCTTCCCTCCTCCATCCCTGTGAAGGTAAACTTCTTGAAATAGGGAGTGCTCTCCGACAGAGGGTTGGTATTCTCATACTCCTGGGGCTTTCCCAGCCCCATGTACTCCGCCCAGGCAGAAACCATGCCCTCCACATCCACCTGCTCCCAGGAAATTGCCGGCACACGCACATAAAATTCATAGACCTTTCCCGTATCCGCATCCACATAGGCGTCCAGAAGACAGTTTTCCTTCCGGGCATTCTGCTTGCCGGAATTTAAACTGATCTTCCATACCAGCACATTGTTCCTGGGCTCCGGCACATCAATGGCGGAATACAGTTCCGCACTGTAGGAGGGCGCCTCCAGAGGCTTCACTTCCTCCGGCAGGATTCCCAGATCCTTCAGCTCCTGTAACCCCTGATTGCACAGATCAATGCCCCTCTGGGCCGGCACTTCCTGTCCCGATGTGTCTTTCCGGTTCTCCACAAAAGCATAAGTGCCCGTCAGATCCTGGTAATCCAGCTCCGTCCTGGTCACGGCGCTCAGGTCGCTCTCGGGCAGGATCCGGTTGTTCAGGCATTTGGAGAGGATATAGACCTTTTCGTTGCTTCCCAGGGAGTAGCGGTATCCTTCCGTTCCCAGCTCCGTCTCCTCCCACTGGATCCGGCTGATAATCCCCCCGTCCCTGTACCGGGCCAGTTCTTCCGGCCCCCACACTGCCAGACCCACAATCACCACCGCCACAGGGATCAACAGGAGACTGATCTTCTTCGCTCTCATGCTTCCTTCACTCCATTCCCCTCCTGCCTGTCAGGCACCACAAAACTGATGCAGGTCCCCTGGCCCACCTGACTGCGGATCTGCAGCTCACTTCCGTGGAGACGCAGAATCTCCGCACACAGCGCCAGTCCCAGGCCCGCACCGTTCCTGCTGCGGGAGCGGGATTTATCCACCATATAGAAGGCCTCCGTCACCTTCTGCAGTTCCTCCTGGGGAATTCCCACGCCCTGGTCCTCCACCTGGAAGCAGTACCCCTCCGCAGCCTTCCTGCCGGACACCTTCACCAGCCCTCCCTCCCGGGAAGCCTTGCAGGCATTGTCCACCAGGTTCAGGAGAACGGATTTCAGCAGATTTACCTCTGCCCACACCGTCCCTTCCTGGAAAGAAAAGCGCAGTTCCTGCTGCCTGTGCTCAGCATACATGTCTTCCAGGTAGGTAGAAAATATCTTAGTCTCCACCGGCTGAAGCTCCACTCTCTCCCGCTTGGTGACAATAATGTCCAGAAGACGCAGAGACATATTTTCAAGCCTCTTTCCCTCTGTGTAAATATAGTTGGAAGAGAGAAAGTGTTTCTCCTCATCCAGTTTCCGCGACCGCAGCAGATCCGCATAGCCGATAATCGCGGTCAGGGGGGTCTTCAGCTCATGGGCAAAGGCGGCAATGAAATCCTCCCGGGCTCTCACTTCCTCCTTCAGCTCCCCGATGGTTCCCTCCAGCACATTGGCCATACTGTTAAAATCCATGGTCAGCTGTCCCAGCTCATCGCTGCTGACCTGACTTGCACGATAACTGTAGTCACCTGCCGCCATCTTCCGGGTGGCCTGAGCCAGAAGCCGGATGGGCTTGGTGAGCCAGGTACAGATCAAAAACATGACCACGGTGCTGATCAGCAGCATGGCCAGCGTCACCCGCCTGTACACGGCGAATCCCTGCGTGCGCTCCTCAAAAACTTCCGTCACATCCTCCAGAGTCTCCAGATACAGATTCCGATCCAGGGTATTGATCATAATACCGGTGTGTATGTAGTAATGTTCCCCCAGGGGTATCACCTGCCAGGTTCTGGTGTTCTCCAGGATCTGCTGAAGAAGAGAGGTGTCCTCCGGAAAGCCCACGCTGGCATAGAGCACCTTTTTCTCTTCATTGGACAGCCGTAGGAAACGCCCCGAACCCTGGCCGCTGCTCTCCAGCTTGGATCCGATCTGCTCCACCGCGGCATCCTGAAGCACATTGTACTTGGTAGGAATGTTCAGTGCCGCCGTCTCAAAGGCAAACTGAAGAATACTGCTGTCGTCCAGGGCCTTGCCCACCTCCCGTTCCAGGGACGTCCTAAACACGGAGTCCACAAAAAGGTAGCCGCTGAGCCCAAAGGCCACCGCCATGATAATCACGGTCCACAGCAGAATTTTGTTTAAAAACTTCATATCAAATCTCCAGGCGATAACCGATCTTGTACACCGCCACCAGATTCTCTTCCCAGCCCATCTTCCTGCGAAGCCGCTGCACATGCAGATCCAGAGTCCGGCTGTCCGCCATATACTCATCCCCCCAGACCTTCTCGTACAGGTTCTCCCGGAAAAGGGCAATATTTTTATTCTTTATAAACAGAAGAAGCAGACCATACTCTTTGTTGGTAAGCACCACCTGCCTGCCTCCCTTTGTCACCGTCCGCGCTTCCACGTCCACCACCACGTCTCCCGCCGTGAGGATGCTCTCCGTCTTATTGTAGCGCCGCAGCACCACTTCCACCCTTGCTATCAGTTCCACCACGTCAAAAGGCTTTACCAGGTAGTCCTCCGCCCCAAGCTTCAGCCCCTTGACCCTGTCCTTGACCTCATGCCTGGCCGTGATGAAAATTACCGGGATCTTCAGAGGTCTGATGTACTCCATAATATCGTACCCATCCGCCCCCGGCAGCATCACATCCAGAAGTACCAGATCAAAGTTCTCCGCCTCGATCAGGTCGATGGCCTCCAGACCGTCCTGTATGGATTTACACTGGTAGCCCACCGCCGACAGGTTCATGTCGATCAGGTCGCAAATGGATTTCTCATCATCCACAATCAGTATTTTGATCATTCCTCTTTCGGCCACCCCCAGTACTCCCTGATGATATCCACAAGTGCCCCCACCGTGTCCTCCTCCGTGCACTGATGGGCTTCACTAAATTCCAGATCCTCCGAAAAACCGTCCGTCCTCTGGTAATATATGGAACATTTCATGTCCACCATAAGCTTACCATCCGGGCCTGTATAGCTGTATCTGGCCAGTACCAGGATGTCTTTCAGGCCATCCCCGTCCAGATCCTTGCATGTCATTCCCTTCAGGGCATAGAGATTGTCGTAATCCCCCATAGGCTGAAAGCTCCACACAATATAGCCCTGCTCATTTACCAGGTAAATCATAAAAATATCATATTCCGCCATGCGCATAACGCCCGGCACCACCTGGAGCTTTCCCTGCTTTTCAAACTTCCGGGTGTAGTGCTGCTCCTGGATGATCTGGAAGCCGTTCTCCACAAGCTCCTCCAGAGTCTTTGCCGTGTACAGCACCTCGGTGGAGGAGCCGTCCCGCACATAGGAAGTGATAAAATCCACGCTTTTGTTCATGCTGAAGCGGTTGATCTTGTCCGAGATCCTCCAGTCACGGAAGAATTCTCCCTCTTTCTGGAAGAGCACGTCTCCGATCTTGTAGCTTCTGCCCGCATATTCTCCCTGGGTGTTCTCACAGTCCGTGATCAGTACAATGTCCGTCAGACCGTCCCCGTCCACATCCTGAAAGGAGACTGCGGCAATACCCTTGACAGGCTGTTCCAGCTGTCCGGAATATTTGTAGTTGGTCTCCAGCTGGTCTGTTCTGTACAGCACGTTTCCTTCACTGTCCGCTATCAGAATGGCAAGCCTGTGATACTCCTGGTCCATAATCGGAAGAAAAGTCACTTCCTCCTGCCCAAAAGTCTCAAGCAGCACCGGAAAGCTCTGCTCCTCTATGAGCGTAAAACGGCTCCCGCTGATATCCTTCACGGTCTCAATGGCCTCCAGGCTCTCCTGATAAGATTCATATCTCTGAACCAGCAGCGTGATCTTCTCGCTCTGCGCTGCTGCCCGGACCGGTAACAGAAAAAAGCCGCTCACACAGACCGCCCAGAAAGACGGCATCCACGAAATATGTCTTCTCTTCACTGCCAGCCTCCTTTTCAAGCCTGGTTCCTGTGTCCAGGCTTCTGTGGCTAAACTCCTCAGGAGCTGCGGAAAATTTTCCTGCAGTCCTTACCGCCTGCAGATCAAGTATATCCCATAAATGCATCATTTTTGCTTCAAATACCCAGGGCAGGCATTTCCAGATACTTCCCGCCCACATCTATTATAAATCAACTGCCCTGGGTTTTGCAATGTCCGAATCCTTTTTCTTTCTTAATGTTTTATTTGTTTTTTATGATTCTTTTCCTTGACTTTTGTACGATTTCATACTATACTCCTTCATGTACGATTTCATACTTGTTTCATTATTAAATCAGCAGCTTGAAGCGCAGGTACCGGCACTGGAACATTTACAGAAATATCAGCCGGAATAGCATACTATAATCAGGCTCGGAGCGCAGGTGCCTCTCAAGGGCACCGCAGCGCAGTGCCGGTACTGGAATAGGAGACATATATTATGGAAATTCATTTGACAGCGGGACTGAAGCGTTTTAATTACCTGGCAGGCGAAATTGACGCCGCATACCACGAAGCCGCCCTGAGGCTTGGCCTGTCCGACAGCGCCATGCAGGTTCTGTACGCCATATGCAACAAGGGAGAGTCCTGTCCCCTGAACGAGATCTGCAGACTCTCCGGCCTCAGCAGACAGACCATCAACTCCGCCCTGCGCAAACTGGAGACGGAAGGCATCCTCTATCTGGAGGCGCTGAGCGGCAGAAAGAAAAGGGCCTGCCTGACGGCTCAGGGAAAAGAACTGGCCCAGCGCACCGTGGCACACCTGATGGAGATTGAGAACAGCATCCTGGACTCCTGGCCGGAAGCCCAAAGAGAACAATACCTGGATTCCATGCAGAAATATCTGACCGCATTCAGGGAAAAAATAAAAGAACTGTCCACCTGACCATTGCCATATACAAAAAGGAGGCTATCATGAATATTCAATTGTCAGACCATTTTACCTATAAAAAACTGCTGCGTTTTACCCTGCCTTCTATCATTATGATGGTCTTCACATCCATCTACGGGGTGGTGGACGGCTTTTTCGTGTCAAACTTTGTGGGAAAAACCCCCTTTGCCGCAGTAAACTTTATCATGCCCTTTCTAATGATCCTGGGTGCGGTGGGATTTATGTTCGGCACCGGAGGCAGCGCCCTTATCGCCATGACCATGGGAACAGGGGACAAAGAGAAGGCAAACCGGATCTTTTCCATGCTCGTGTATGTATCGGCGGCGGGAAGCGTGGTTATCTCCCTCCTGGGCATCCTTTTCCTCAGACCGGTGGCATCCCTTATGGGGGCGGAGGGAGAACTGCTGGACAACTGTGTCCTGTACGGCCGCATTATCCTGGCCGCCCTGCCTGCTTTTATCCTGCAGTATGAGTTCCAGAGTTTCTTTGTCACTGCCCAGAAACCACAGCTGGGACTTGCCGTCACCATGGCCGCCGGCATTGCAAACATGGTGCTGGATGCCCTGTTTGTGGCTCTGTTCCAGTGGGGACTGGTGGGAGCGGCGGCGGCCACGGCCTGCAGCCAGGCGGTGGGCGGCATCATACCACTGCTCTACTTTTTCCGCCCCAACACAAGCCTGCTGCGGCTCACCAAGACCTCTTTTGACAAAACTGCCCTTATTAAAACCTGCGTCAACGGCTCCTCGGAGCTTATGTCCAACATCTCCATGTCCCTGGTGGGAATGCTCTACAACATGCAGCTGATGAAATATGCCGGCGAGGACGGAGTGGCGGCCTATGGAGTCCTTATGTATGTAAACCTGGTCTTTCTGGCGGCATTCATCGGCTACGCTGTGGGGACCGCTCCTGTCATCAGCTACCACTACGGAGCAGGGGGCCAGGAGGAATTAAAAAGCATGCTGCGGAAAAGCTTTGTAATTATCGGTATCTTCTCTGTGTCCATGCTGGCTCTGGCGGAAGGACTGGCAAAGCCCCTGGCCACGCTTTTTGTGGGATATGACCAGAAACTTATGGAGCTGACGCTGCGGGGATTTATGATTTACTCCTTCTCCTTCCTTTTTGCAGGCATTGCCATTTTCGGATCCTCCTTTTTTACCGCCCTTAACAATGGCCTGGTGTCGGCGCTGATCTCCTTCCTCCGCACCCTGGTCTTCCAGGTGGCGGCGGTGCTGATCTTCCCGCTTATCTGGGAAATTGACGGCATCTGGCTTTCCATCTGCGCGGCGGAGATGATGGCCGCAGCCGTCACCCTCCTGTTCCTGGCAGGCCAGCGCAGGAAATACCACTATTAAACTGAAGTCAGGAGGAAAAGCATGAAGAAGTTATCCGGAACGACCGTGCAGAAAGGTATTGCGCTGGGACCGGTACTTGTGTTAAAAAAGAGGGAACAGACCCTGGAGAAAAGAAAGGCCGCCGACCCCGAGAGTGAGATACTGCGGCTTGAAAAGGCTGTAGATCAGGCGGCTTTACAGCTGCAGCGCCTGTATGAAAAAGCAGTCCGGGAGGCGGAGGAGGCAGGCAGAGCAATTATTGAAGGCCATCAAATGCTGCTGGAAGCCGTGGGGGCAGCAGGCGATACATTCTCCGGGCTGTTTGCCAGGATGGAGGACGAATATATGAGGGCCAGGGCTGAGGATGTGAAAGATATCTCCAGCCGCCTGATGCGCAGTTTAACCGGGAAAAAAGAAACGGATCCGGCATCCATGGCCCCGTCCATTATCGTAGCCGAAGACCTGACCCCCAGCGAGACAATTGGCATGGATAAGGAGAAAATTCTTGGGTTTGTGACCATTCACGGCTCCGTCAATTCCCACACGGCAATCCTGGCAAAGTTAAGGAATATTCCGGCCCTGACGGGCGTGCCCTTGAACCTGGACGAAATCCATACAGGAATGAGAGCGCTGGTAGACGGTTTTCAGGGAGAAGTGATCTTTGAACCTTCTGAGGAACTCTGTGCCCGGGCAGTCAGACGAATGAGGGAGGAAAAAGAAACATCCCTTCTGCTGCAGACATTAAAGGGAAAAGAAACCGTGACTTCCGGCGGAAAAAGAATCCGGCTTTATGCCAACATTGGAAGCACCGAGGATGTAGGGGCGGTGCTGGAAAATGACGGGGAGGGCATCGGTCTGTTCCGGAGTGAATTTTTATACCTGGGAAGGAATGATTTTCCCACAGAGGAGGAGCAGTTTACCGCATACCGCCAGGTGCTCCAGGCCATGGGGGACAGAGACGTTATCATACGGACAATGGATATTGGGGCGGACAAACAGGCTGCGTATTTTCAGCTGGGACAGGAGCACAACCCGGCCATGGGCTACCGGGGGATCCGTATCTGTCTGAAACAGCCAGAGATATTCAGGACACAGCTGCGGGCCCTGCTGCGGGCTGCAGTATTCGGCAGGCTTTCCGTCATGTATCCTATGATCACCTCGGTGGAAGAAGTGGAGCAGATCCTTGCAATTGTGGAAGAAGTGCGGAGGAAACTGGAAAAACTGCAGGTTCCCCATCAAATGCCCAAACAGGGCATTATGATTGAGACACCTGCAGATTTGTGACAGTTTCAGACCCCCTCAGGCACAGGGCCCGATACAGAATTTGTCCGTCCCTGTGCGGAGCCAGGTTCTCTCCCCTTCCTTTTCCAACCAAAACACAATTCCCTCCCTGTCCGTCTCTGAGATCAGGCAGGTCTCATTTCCCCTCCGGGGATCACATGTCAGCGGCACCACCGGATATTCCTCATGTTCTGTGGTGAACAGCAGTACATTTTCCTCATTGATGCCTTCCAGGCAGACTGTTCCAAAAGGATTATCCTCTCCCTCTGCCTGAAAACAGACCCCGGCCAAAGTGGGCCATACGCTTCCGGGAACCGGATATGCGCTGTTTCTCTGGCAAAATGCCTCTCCCCATCTGATATAGTACACATTTCCACCGTATTCCTCTGCAAAAATCTTGTCATATTCTCCCTTTGCAAAGCAATTCCCATCCCAGCGAAATCCGCTTAACTCCTCTGAGCGTTTCCAGTTTCCGCCCTTTTCCCAGATTTCCGTATTCAGCACATGGCCGCTGACAGAAAAGCGGTATACAGCGCAGCTGCCGTATGCCAGTCCGGAGTATAAGCTGGCCGGGTCCCTTTTCTCTTTGCTCTCCGGGCTTTCTGTGGCTGCAGTCGTTTCTGCCTGGACAGCTTCTGTTCCTGCCTCCTGATTTACGCCCTCTCCCAGGGCCTTCAGAGCCTCCCTGCCAATGTCTTCTAACACATCCAGCCACCAGACATCACCGTCATCCGTAGCTGAAATTGCCAGGGACAGCCTGCGGGCAGGGCTCACCAGCAGATAACTGCTGAACTGTTCTGTACCGCCATCCTTCACTACCGCGCCCTCTCCAAGAGGAATCCTGTCTCTGTTGTAAAGAGAATCCCATCCCAGACAGAAATTTGTCGCATCATAGGCTCCCTGCAGAAAGGAGACTCCCTGGGGCCGCCTGGTTTCGTCCAGAAAGCTTTGCTCCACAATCCCCTTTGCATCCACAAAAAGATAGCCAAACAGCGCGCATTCCGGCACTGTGGTATGAATGGCCCCTGCACCAAAACAGTTATAATACTCAGGCTCTCTGCCCTTGCAGGAGACCTTTACATGCCCTGCCGCAAGCCTTCTGCCGGCTCCAATGGAAAAAAGCCCTGCCGGTTTTCCGATCTGCTCCCGCAGCCACTGAATATACGGTTCCCCTGTCACAGCCTCCACCACTTCCACCAGCAGGTCAAATCCGTCATTGCTGTAGCAGGAAAAGCTTCCCGGCCGGGCCCGCAGTTTTACGCCTCGCCAGTACTCAGGCGTATTTCGGTATTTTCCTGCGAAAAGTTCCCGCTCCTCTCCTGCTACAAGATGGTCGTGAAGATTTGTCCCGGGTATCCCGGAGGAATGGTTTAAAAGCATCCGCACCGTGATCTCCCGGTAACGCTCATCCCCCAGTTTCCAATCCGGAAGATACACGCTCACCGGGGTATCCAGGGATATTTTCCCCTCCTGAACCAGTTTCATCACAGCCACAGTGGTATAAACCTTGGAGACAGAACCGATGTTATACAGATCTTCCACCTGGGCTTCACTGTCCTCAAACCCTCTCTTTCCGGCACAGGCCCCCGCCAGCAGTTCTCCCTCCGCACAGACTGCCGCGCATGCCGCAGTGGTGCCGCTATCCCGGATCACTTGTTCCAGTTTCTTCCGGATTTCCTCCGCCAGATCCCTGTTGCTTCCCGTACATCCTTCTTCTCTTTCCATTTGCATTTTTCCTCCCAATTCTTCTCAGTCAATCTCTTTGTGAGTATATTGTAGAAGAAACATAATCCATATACAAGTAACCCAAATAACTATAGCGAAAGTTGCCCCTTTTCCATAGAAAAAGACGCCTGCCATCTCCTGGCGGACGTCCTTTGAGACACAGACGGACAGGCCTATGCCTGCCCGGACTATCCATATATAATTTTCCGAATGGTACTTTGCGCCAGACCATATTGCTCTGCCAGTGCTTCCATGGAATATCCTTCCTGGTACAGCCTCCGGATCTCCCTGTTGCGCTCCCTGTAAAAGATGCGGGAACCGCTGACAGTTCCCCATTCCTTTTTTGAGGAAGCCTTGGGAATATAGAGCATCTCTCCGTCAATATAAGCCTGAAGTTCTCTCAATAACCTCTCCGGCAATACCTCTGCTGCATTTACATATTTCATCGGAATGCGTTCCTCCGTTTCCCTCTCTTTATTTATCCATCATGCCGTTGCCCATCCATAATTTGGATATTGATTCCCGCGAAGTTCGTCCGCTATACAGGCATGTCCGCCAGGCTTGACACACTTCCTCAGTGCCTGCGGAGATAAATAAAGTTCAGAAACAGCAGAGTGTCAGAAGAGCAGTAGTTTTATTTTCTGCAGCCCCTCCTGTAAATCATTTCACAACCTTCAAAAAATATACTTCTCATAATAATGCTCCTTTCCTGCAACTTGTAAAATACTCAGTTCTTAAATATCATTTATATTTACAGCTTCTACTTTACAGGAAACAGGGACAGAAATCAATATAAAAATGCCGGCACTTCAAACCAGAAGCAGCGCAGAAAAATTACCCTCATGCCGCTAAAAAGACATTCTGTTTAAGGCTCACCGGCTGTGGACATTCTGCCGGATGTCTGTTATACTGAAACCTGAGTATACTCAGAGGGCTGAAGCCCTCTTATTTTTATAGAAAGGCGGCACCACCATGGAATTTACCGTAATGACGTATAACATTCAGTCTGGCCGGAATCTGGCCCAGGACAGGAACATTGCCCACGCAATCTCCGCAATTCAGAAGGAAAACCCGGATATCCTCAGCTTAAACGAAGTCCAGCACTGCACAGAACTATGTCCGGAGGGCAAATGCCAGGCCCAGGCTGTGGCGGAAGCCCTGGGATATCCTTACTTCCATTTTGGCCGTTCATTGACTTTATGGGAGGTGAGTATGGCAATGCCCTCCTGTCCCGGTTCCCCCTTCAGGAAGTTCAGGTTTTCCCTGTCCCGGATATACCAAAGGAAAAACGGGACGGCTGGTTCGAGTCCCGGAGCCATCTGCGCTGCCGGCTGGATTTAGGCGGCAGGGAAATCTTCACCCTGACCTCCCACTACGGCCTTTCCCAGGAAGAGATTCAAAACGCCGTACTGGAAACCCTGCGCCTGGCCGGGGAAACAGAGCTCCCGTTGATTTTCATGGGGGATTTAAATGAGAAACCGGACAGCCCCCTGCTGGCTCCCCTTTTCTCTGTTTTCACTGACTCTGCCGAAGAGATGGAAGGACCCGGGTTCACTTACCCTTCGGACCATCCCTGTGAGAAAATCGACTATCTTTTTCATAAAAACGGCATTCGGACCTTAAAAGCATGGATTCCGGAGACCACCCACTCCGACCATCGGCCCTTCTGTGCCCGCCTGGCCCTGTAAGGAACTGTAAAACTGGGGTTGCATCCGGCGCAGAATAAGGGTTCTGCGCCCCTCCCGGTCTTGACATTTTCCGCTATTCTCACTACAATAAAACATGACCATAAACAATCTCCCTGAATGAAAGGATGGAATTACTTATGGAAAAAATTGCAAGTTTTACCATAGACCACATAAAGCTTCAGCCCGGAGTGTATGTCTCCCGAAAGGACACCGTGGGGGCGGAGGTTATCACTACCTTTGACCTGCGCATGACCAGCCCCAACGAAGAACCTGTGATGAATACGGCGGAGATGCATGCCATTGAGCACCTGGGAGCCACTTTCCTGCGCAACCATGGGGAGTACGGCAGCAAAACCATTTACTTCGGCCCCATGGGGTGCCGCACGGGCTTCTACCTGCTGCTGGCAGGGGAGTACAGCTCCCGGGATATCCTTCCTCTGCTGGTTCAGATGTATGAGTTTATCCGGGACTACAGGGGACAGGTTCCGGGAGCTTCCCCCAAAGACTGCGGGAACTACCTGGATATCAACCTGCCCATGGCAAATTTCCTGGCGGAAAAATATCTGGACAACGTACTGTATCATATTGAAGAGAGCCGTCTGGTCTATCCCCAGTGACAGCGGACGTTTCTATAACTTTGTAACTCTGAAACTGCAATGTGCGCCTTGGCACACAGAAAGGTGTAAAAATGAATAAAGTTGGAATCATCGGAGCCATGGAACCCGAAGTGGAACTTCTGAAACGGGAGATGACAGTGTCGCAGGTGGTGGAGAAAGCGGGAATGAGCTTCTATGAAGGCACCCTTGGAAGCGCCGCCGTTGTGGTGGTGCGCTGCGGGATCGGAAAGGTAAATGCCGCCCTCTGTGTACAGATTCTGGCAGACCAGTTCGGCGTGACCCATATTATCAACACAGGGGTGGCAGGTTCCCTGAACGCGGACCTGGATATCGGGGATATCCTGATCTCAAAGGATGCCCTCTACCACGATATGGATGTGACCATCTTCGGCTATCTGCCGGGGGAAGTGCCCCAGATGGGCTTCCGGGAATTTACTGCGGATCAGAAAATGGCCGCTCTGGCGAAAGAGACCTGCGAGAGAGTGAATCCCGACGTACACGCAGTATTGGGACGGGTGGTCAGCGGAGACCAGTTTATCTCCAGCGGCCAGGTGAAAGATCGTCTGGTCAGCGATTTCCAGGGGGACTGCGCAGAGATGGAGGGAGCCGCCATCGCTCACGGCGCTACCCTGAACAATATTCCCTTTGTGATTATCCGGGCCATCTCCGACAAAGCGGACGACAGCGCTCAGATGGAGTATCCCGCTTTTGAGGCGGCGGCAGCAAAACATTCCTCCGCACTGGTAAAAGAAATGGTTCAGGGCCTGTAACCCTGAACCATTTCTTTTGTTGGTTTACTTTTCCCCTTTTCGGAACACGAACAGCTTGCTGAACACATAGTTGGCCACAGTCACCAGGACCGCCGATATAATGCTCCCCACAACCAGATTGATGTTAAGCGCCGTGAACACCTGCATCACCACCACGTCCAGGATCCAGGTGGAGACCCTGGAGAGCACAAACTTAGGGGCCTCTTTGCTCATGGGCATTTTGCTCTTAAACACAAAGCGCCTGTTGGTAAAATAGGCAAAGGTGACGCCTGCCACCCAGTTGATGGTGCTCAGTATCCCGTTCTCCAGAGGGGTTGGATACATGGTATTGTCAAAAAACAGGGCGTTTGCGGCAAACTTTGCCGTCCAGGAGACAATTGTGGTCAGAACACCGACAATCAGATAGACAATAATTTCTTCATATTTTACATATAGTTCTTTGATCTTTTCCATCTTTTGCTTCCTCCCACAATTCCTTATGGATTCACCACATTTCTGGCTTCTCCCCGCAGAAATGCCGCAATGTTCTCATAAGCCTCCTGCACGCAGCGCCTGCGGGCCTCCACGCTGGCCCAGGCCAGATGGGGCGTGATAATCAGGCGGGTGCTGTCCTGGATTCTGCCCAGGGGATTGGAGGGTTCCAGAGGTTCCTTCTCCAGCACATCCAGACCCGCCGCCGCGATCTCCCCCGCCTCCAGGGCTTCATACAGAGCATTGTTGTCCACCACCTGCCCCCGGGCCACATTTAAGAGCACCGCTGTGGACTTCATCTTTTTCAGGGCAGATCCGTCGATAAAGTTCCGGGTGAGCCCGCTCAAGGGACAGTGCAGAGAGAGAAAATCGCTCTCTTTTAACAGTGTGTCCTTGTCCACCCTGGGATATTCGGTGCAGGCACTTCTTCCCGTGACAGAGTGGAAAATCACCCTGCAGCCAAAGGCAGAGGCAATCCCCGCCACCCTCCTGCCGATATTCCCCATGCCCACAATTCCCCAGGTCTTTCCCTCCAGCTCCCGGAAGGGAAGGTCGAAATGGGAGAATCTGTCCTGGGCGGCATAGCGCCCTGACTTCACATAATCATCATAATAAAACAGCTTCTGACTCAGGGCCAGTGCCAGGGTAAAGGTGTGCTGGGCCACCATGCCGGTGCAGTAGTCCCTCACATTTACCACCCTGATCCCCCTTTTGCCGCAGTACTCCAGGTCGCAGTTGTCATACCCGGTGGCAAACTCACAGATCAGCTTTACCTTGGGGGCCTCTTCCAGGGTCTCCTTCCCAAGAGGGGATTTGTTGGCAATGACAATATCCGCCTCCCGCACCCGCTCCCGGACCTGCTCCGCTCCCACCGTGTTCCCGTACACCTCCACCTGGCCGAAATCCTCCATGCACTCCACGGACACATCCCGGCCCACGCTGTCCCGCTCCAGTATCACAATTTTCATCCGATCCTCCTTGGGCCCGGACACAGCAAAAGGGCCGCCCTGCTCTCACACGGCAGCCCCGTCCACATCCGCAGCTCCCCTTCCGGGGCCGGGCACAATGCGTCCTTCCCGGCCCCTCTTCTGCAGTCTCTTATTTCAGACGTGCCAGCAGTTCCTCCCTCTGAGCCTCATAGCCGGGCTTTCCAAGGAGTGCAAACATATTCTTCTTATAGCTCTCCACGCCGGGCTGATTGAAAGGATTCACCCCAAGCAGATAGCCGCTGACGCCGCAGGCAAACTCAAAGAAATAAAAGAGCTCGCCCAGGCAGAACTCACTCACCTCCGGCACATTCACCATAAAGTTGGGCACCTGACCGTCGGTGTGAGCCAGAATGGTTCCGTTCATGGCGCTCTTGTTCACAAAGTCCACCGTCTTGCCCGCCAGATAGTTCAGGCCGTCCAGATCCACCGGTTCCTCCCCGATCTTGATCTCCTCCCTGGAAGTCTCCACATTGATCACGGTCTCAAACATAATTCTTGCGCCGTCCTGGATAAACTGTCCCATGGAGTGGAGATCCGTGGTCAGATCCACGCTGGCAGGCAGCAGGCCCTTCTGATCCTTGCCCTCGCTCTCGCCGTAGAGCTGTTTCCACCACTCGGACACATAGTGTACGGCGGGCTCATAGTTTGCCAGAATCTCCACGCTCCTGCCCTTGCGGAGGAGGATATTGCGCAGTGCGGCGTACTGAAGGGCGTCATTGGTCTCGAAATCATTCTCCAGAGCTCTCTTCCTGCCGCTGGCAGCACCCTCCATAAGCTTGTCAATGTCCGCGCCGCTGACTGCAATGGGCAGCAGGCCCACGGCTGTGAGCACGGAAAAACGGCCCCCCACATCATCGGGCACCACGAAAGTCTCATAGCCTTCCTCGTCAGCCAGATGTTTCAGGCTGCCCCTGGACTTGTCGGTGGTGGCGTAGATCCTTCCCGCAGCCCCCTCCTTGCCGTACTTCTGCTCCAGGATTCCCTTGAACACCCGGAAAGCGATGGCAGGCTCTGTGGTGGTACCTGACTTGGAGATCATATTCACGGAGAAATCCCTGTCCCCGATGACGTCAATCAGATGCTTCAGGTAGGTGGAGCTGATGGAATTGCCGCAGAAATAAATCTCAGGAGTCTTCCTCTTGTCCTTGCCAAGCATGTTATAGAAGCTGTGGCCCAGGAATTCAATGGCCGCCCTGGCTCCCAGATAAGAGCCGCCGATGCCGATCACAAGCAGCACCTCCGACTCCTTCTGAATCTTCGCCGCCGCAGCCTTGATCCGGGCAAACTCTTCCTTGTCATAGTTCACGGGCAGATCAACCCACCCCAGAAAGTCATTGCCCGCGCCGTTTCTGGACACCAGCACTTCCTTTGCATCCAGGGCCAGCTTCTTCATGTAGCCGACTTCTTCTCCGGAGATAAAGGAACCAGCCTTGGAATAGTCAAATGTTACCTGTTTGCTCATATCTCTCCTCATTTCTGCGCTGCCTTGCACAGCCACTTACAGACCAGGAACCGGCGAGGGCAGCGCAGGCCCCGGCTCCAGGGAAAGTCCCCGCCGGGGAAGCTTCCCAGATTTCTGCAGCTTTTTCCCTAGTGTAACAAAATTATATGGCAAATTCAAGCAAAATATGGAGAATTCCGGCGCCGAAACACCTTTAAGTGGTGAGAAACTCTTTTAACAGCGCCTCCAGCTCCTCCTCTGTCACCTCCGCCGTGTCCGCCGGGTCCACGGACTCCTGGGATTTGGCGGGCACGCCGTAAAAAGGCTCCGAAGAATCCGGGGATGCAGGCAGGGGCTCCGGCGCCGTGGGCTGTGCCTCCATCATGTCCTCCCCTCCTGCCGCAAGCCGGTTTCCTATGGGCATCAGCTCCACAGTGCGCTTAGGTCTGGGCTTTGCAGACCTGCTTCCCCTGCGGCCGCTCCGGTCCGGCCGGCCTCCCTGCACTCGGCCTATGACCTTCTCCTCCTCGAAAGCCACCTCCCCGTACAGCATCTCAATATCCTGTCTGGTGACTTCGATCCGGGGGGAGAGATGATTTTCCAGATAGTCCACCAGATTCACCTTCAGAACCCGCTTCTTCCCCCGCACATCCACCACGGTGGAGACACTGAAGTACAGGTACAGCCCGAAAAAACTCACAATGTAAAAGGGCAGGACCTCCCCCACCGTCCGTCCCATCACAATGCTTTTGCAGACCCCAATGCCGGAACAGACCACCGAAAGCAGCATCAGCTGCCCTGACAGGTGGTACATTGTCTCAAAGGAAAGATGCCCCAGAGCCATTCTGTTCAGGAACTTGTCCACAAAGATGGGAATATTCGCAACCCCGTTCCCCATCTGGTAGCAGCTGGCGAATTTTGTCTTGCACTGCTTCAGCAGCCTGTTCTCCGTGGAAGCCATATTGTCGGCCTCCTTTATCATATTCCGGTATAGCATCCCCAGAAAGACCCTGAGGACAATGCTGGCGCCCAGACAGACAAACATCAATACCGTTATCAGTCTTTCCTCCTGAAACACACGAAACATAGTGCACCTCCTCGCCCGATTAAGGAAACATCCCCGGATAACCTGCACAGGTCATTCTAAGACAGTTCCTCAGCAAAACATTATGTATGAAGCTTTGTCCCGTAACCACAGTATAGCGTAAAAATGCCTGTCATGACAGACATTTCCATCGCATTTTTCCCTGCCTGTTCGACAAAAAAACAGAAATTGTGCAGACAGGGCAACCGGCCCATTGCCGGGGCAATAAATTCCGGAAAAAATCCTGCCATCATCTGATTGCAGAATGGACCAAAATCTGATAGAATATACCATAACATAAAAGTAAGGAGATAATTTCCATGAATACACTGAAATACAAGACAAAAGGAACCTGTTCCCAGCAGATCGACATTGAACTGAAAGACGGTGTCATTGACTCCGTGAAATTCACCGGCGGGTGCAACGGCAACCTGCAGGGAGTCAGCGCCCTTGTGAAGGGCATGAAGCCGGAAGAGGCCATCTCCAAGCTCAAAGGCATCCGCTGCGGCATGAAGCCCACCTCCTGCCCTGACCAGCTTGCCCTGGCCCTGGAAGAAATGTTATGAAAAAGATCGTGCTCACAGGCGGGGGCAGCGCCGGGCATGTGACCCCAAATATCGCCCTGATCCCTTCCCTGAAGGAAGCGGGTTTTGAGATCACCTATATGGGCTCCTATGACGGCATCGAAAAAAAGCTCATAGGGGATTTTGAGCTACCCTATGTGGGTATCTCCACAGGAAAATTCCGACGCTACCTGGATCTGAAAAATTTTACAGATCCCTTCCGGGTGCTGAAAGGATTTGTGGAAGCCAAGAAATTCCTCCGGGGCTACAGACCGGATGTGGTTTTTTCCAAGGGAGGTTTTGTGTCGGTTCCCGTGGTGCGGGCGGCGGCCACCCTGGGCATTCCCTGCATTATCCACGAGTCCGACATGACTCCCGGCCTGGCCAACAAGATGTGCATTCCCGTGGCCAGAAAGGTGTGCTGCAATTTTCCGGAGACCCTGAAACAGCTTCCCCCGGACAAGTGTGTGCTGACCGGCTCCCCCATCCGGGCTGAGCTAGCCCAGGGCAGCCGTCTGGCAGGGCTCAATCTCTGCGGGTTCAGCGCCAACAAGCCGGTGATTATGGTGATCGGAGGCAGTCTGGGGGCGGCCAGCGTGAACAAAGCCATCAGGGACGCCCTGCCCAAACTTCTGATGGATTTTCAGGTGGTACACCTGTGCGGCAAGGACAAGGTGGATAACCTGCTTCTGAATACCTCGGGCTACAAGCAGTTTGAATATGTCAAGGCGGAGCTGAAAGATCTCTTCGCCATGGCGGATCTGGTGGTCTCCCGGGCAGGGGCCAACGCCATCTGCGAACTGCTTGCCCTGAAAAAGCCCAATATCCTGATCCCTCTTCCCGCCTCCAGCAGCCGGGGAGATCAGCTACTCAACGCCAGGTCCTTTGAGGCCCAGGGCTTTTCCCTTGTGGTCAGCGAGGATGAACTGACTACCGAAATGCTGGTGGACAAAGTGCACGAGCTGTATTTTTCCAGGCAGACCTTCCGGGACGCCATGAGCGGCAGCGGGCAGATGGATTCCATCAAGACAATTATGGGACTGATCAAAGAAGCCGCGGCTTAACTGCCGCGGCTTCCGCCATTTTTCACTCTCTAAGAAAACTGCCTGAAATCTGCTTTTACATCAGCTCTTCGTCATATGCCGCCCTTCCTCCGCCGATAAACTTTGGCCTGGTGCGGGCGCAGACCACCCGGGCGTTCCCAATCTGACTGCTTTGCAGCCGCAGGGGCACCGCCACCTCCCGCAGGTGCATGCCTATAAGGGTATCCCCGATATCCATCCCCACATGGGCTCTCACATGCTCCACCGCCACCGGATGAGCAAACGCCCCGTATGCCGCCGTGGCAAAGGATCCCCCTGCCTTGGGGGCGGGCACCACATTCACAATCTCACAGTTATACCGCCGGGCTGCCTCTTCTTCCAGGATCAGAGCCCGGTTGAGATGCTCGCAGCACTGGGCCGCCAGATAAACTCCGGACTCTCCCGCCGCCTTCAGGATCCCTTCCAGCACCCTCTGTGCCAGTTCCGGGCAGGAATCCGTGCCTATGGCGGCTCCTGCCACCTCGCTGGTGGAACAGCCCACCACAAAAATATCACCTCTTCCCACATGTGCCTTGTCAAGAAGTTCTCTTGCCGCTCTGTACGCCTGTTCCCCTGCCATTTTCATTTCTTCTGTCATTCTGACCTCCAAATCCTTTTTCCCATGCCTGCCCTGCCGACCCAGCGGCCGCTGTTCTGCCGTTCCCTTTGCATGCCTGCTCTGCCGGCTCTCACACTTCAATTTCCCTGGAATATAGTAAAGAGAAATCAATCATTGTGGGAGAAACCTTATGATCACTGCCTCTCTCCTGTTTGGGATATCCGCAAGCCTGGATGCCCTGCTTGTAGGCGTCAGCTACGGCATCCGGGGAATCCGCATCAGGCTCTGGCAGAACCTGGCCATCAGCCTTGTGACCCTCCTGGGAACCTGCCTGTCCGTGGGCCTGGGACACCGGATGGCCGCTTTCCTCCCTGATTCTGTCAGCAGCTGCGCCGGAAGCCTTGTCCTGGTTCTCCTGGGCCTTTATTATATCTCCAAATGGGTGAAAACATTCCTGAAAAACTGCCAAAAGGAGCCTGGGGCCGACTGCTGCACGGCCTCCCTGCCAGAACCTGCCGCCGGGCTGCGGCCTCCGGAAGTGCTGGCCCTGAGCATGACCCTGTCCCTGAACAACTTAAGCGCAGGACTCAGCGCCAGTCTGGCCGGGCTGCCCCTGATTCCCGCGGCCATCTCCACACTGGCCTGTTCGGTGCTCTTCCTGGCCGCCGGCAACCGTCTGGGAGGTCACTCCCTTCTGCAGCTTGCCGGCCGGGCAACGGACCTGCTCTCCGGTCTACTGCTCATCGGCCTGGGCCTGGTACAGCTTTTTTTCTAAACACCGCCGGAAGGCTATGTGGAAAGCACAGTGCTTTCTTCTTTTTGTGAAACAGGTTCCGCACCTGTTTCGCGTACATAGGGAATTGTCTCTTTTTGACGGTTCCTGAAAAATTCCCCCTGGATACGCTTCTTCTCTATTATCACTCCTCTTCCCGCATAAAATCAAGTTTTCTGTACAAAATAATTTTTATTTGCAAAGGTGGAGACAGCATGACTGCATTATCAAAGGTCTTATCGGAAAATATCAGCTATATTGAAAGCAGGCTCCCTGTGGGGACAAGCTTTGACTTTATGACCAGGCGCCTGCTCCTGGGAGAGACGCCCTGCTATTTTATCGGGATCAACGGTTTCTGTAAAACGGAGGTTCTGCAGCAGATCCTGGCGGAAATGCAGAATCCCCTGGTGTCCGACAGCCCTGTGGAAGATATTGTGCGCTACATGGACAGCCGTATCGGGTATGCCCAGGCCTCCCTGGCGGACTCCTGGGAGGATATTGTCCGCAGCCTGCTCAGCGGACCTGCGGTGCTGCTGGTGGACGGCTTTGCCCAGGGCATACTCATAGACGTGCGCACCTACCCCTCCAGGGGTGTGGCGGAACCGGATCTGGAGCGGGCCACCAGGGGAGCCCGGGACGGTTTTGTAGAGACACTTCTGTCCAATGCCAACCTGATCCGCCGCAGGGTGCGCTCTCCCGGCCTGTGTTTTGCCATGCACTCTGTGGGCACGGAGAGCAGAACCGATGTGGCTGTGGCCTACCTGGAGGGCACCGTAAACCGGGATCTTCTGGACACCCTTTCCGCCGCCCTGGACTCCCTCCAGGCCACCGCTCTGACCATGGGGGCCACAAGCCTGGAGGAACTTCTGGTGCGTAAAAGGTGGTGGAACCCTCTGCCCAGCATACAGATGACCGAGCGCCCGGACGTGGCCTGCAGCTACCTGTCCGAGGGGCATATCCTGGTACTGGTGGACAACTCCCCCCAGGTGCTGATCCTGCCCTGCACCATCTTTCAGTTTACCCAGAACCCGGAAGACTACTATAAAAGCCCCCCGGTAGGCACCTACTTCCGTCTGGTGCGCTTTTTATGCATCCCTGTGAGCCTGGCACTGATGCCCCTGTTTCTTCTGGCCGCCGCATACTATCCGGACCTGGCCCAAAGCTGGGGCCTCCTGTCCCAGGACGGCATGACGCCCCAAAGGCTCTTCTTCTATGTTCTGGCGGTGGAATTTTTACTGGATCTGTTCAAGTACTCCTCCTCCCTTAGCTCGGGAAGATTCTCCGGCTCCCTGTCCATTGTGGGGGGACTGATCATAGGGGATGTGGCCGTAAGCCTGAACTGGGCCTCGGTGGAAGTGCTCTTCTATGCCGCTGTGACGCTTTTGGCCTCCCTGGCCATCACGGACACGGAATTCAGCGACGCCATCCGTCTGTACCGGATTCTGATGCTGGTGGCCACCGGATTTTTCGGCCTTCCAGGTTTTGCGGTCTCTCTGGCGCTGGTGGTCCTGTCGGCTGCCACCACCCCCACCTTCGGAGGCTTCAGCTACTTCTGGCCCCTGTTTCCCTTTAACGGAAAAGCCCTCTCCAGGCTGCTGCTGCGAAGTCCCACTTTCAAGGCACAGCCCGCCACCACCTGGAGCCGTGGAAAAGTGCACAAATGACGGTTTTATGGAATTACAACAACATGCCTCTGCTGCTTGCTGAGCTGGTGTCTCAGGGGCTGGCTGACCCTGACCCTCTGTCTGAGCCGGTGTCAAAAAGCCGGGGGAGTCTGACCTGCTGCCTGAGAACCGCTCTGTTTTGCCGTTGTCCGGGAATCACCCTGGACTCGAAGTCCTTCACGGAGTAAAAGTTCGTCGGCCACACTGTGGATTCCGCCTCAGCGGTTTTTGGCGTCTCTTTCGCTTCCAGGGCAGATTCCGCTGAGGACTCTCTACCTTTGCCTCAGATTCGGACTTTGGCAAGCCACTCTCCTGACTGCTGCCGTTTCCATCCTGACTGCTCCCGGCATCCGCCACAGCCGCCCGAACTCTGCCGTCACCTTCATTTCCAATTCCACAGCCGGTGATGACACCTGCCGCAATTACTGTGAACAATAATACAGTCACAACAGAGTTGTCCCTCATGGCCTTTTCCCTGGCCTCATACTCCATGCGTAATTGTTTGTCCTGACTGATGATCTGCAGCTGCCTGTAGGCGCTGTCAATATAAGGATCCTTTTCTGCGATCATATCAAACTCCTCCTTTTCCTCCGCATTGATAAACTTGGCCCAGAGTTCCAGCTTCGTGTAGCTTTCCTTCACAGGAAGCTTGGGAAGCTCAATCACATGGAATTCCATTTTGTCTGTATACCTGAAGTGGCGGGTATCCTCCATGCTCCGGCCACTTACTCCGATAACGAAATCCACTCTGCGAGACAAGGATATATCCGGGATGGCTACCACATTGGTGAGAATGCTGAGCGTTCTGACGATGCAGCAAGATGGCTCCTGCAAAGTCAACGGATACTGCACCTGCGGAGCGGGATGCATGGCCACAGCCTGCAGAAAGGACGCTGGACAGCAGCTATACCTTCCGCTGCCAGATCGCAGCAGTTAATGATATTAAAGCATATATGGGGACAGCTAATCAGAATACACAGCAATAAAACGTGATAACAGAAAAAAGCCTCAAACCCGTGAATTTCCTAAAAAATCCTTGATTTGTGACTTTTTTATCTAGAGCGATAGACGGGACTCGAACCCGCGATTTCCACCTTGGCAAGGTGGCGCTCTACCAACTGAGCCACTATCGCATAACACTTGATGCCTGTATGTTCTCTGCATCAAACATATTCAGTATAAAGGATACCCCGCTTTTTGTCAAGGGTTAAATAAAAATTTTTTTTGAATTATTTTCCAAAAAGATTTCATGATACCCTTGGGCCAGATTCAGACTGCACAGCCTGCCATGCACCCTTCATTTGGCCCAAATCTTCCACAATCAGCACCGACTTTCAGGTATAACTGCCCGCCTGGGCCAGGAACATCTTCTGGTACAGGCTTCCCTCTTTCTTCATCAGAACTTCATGGGGGGCAAAATCTGCCACTCTGCCCCCGTCGATCACCAGAACCTTGTCGCAGAACACACTGGATGACATCCGGTGAGAAATATACAGAGCCGTCTTTCCCCCTGCCAGCTGATTGAAGTTCTCATAGATCTCCGCCTCCGCCAGAGGATCCAGGGCACTGGTGGGCTCATCCAGAATGATCAGCGAGGCATCCTTGTAGAGAGCCCTGGCAATGGCCACCTTCTGCTGTTCCCCGCCGGACAATTCTGTCCCCTCCTGGTCGTAGGCCCTGCCCAGAAAAGTGTCCATCCCCCGGGGCAGCTGGCTCACTTTCTCCCACAGCCCCACCTGGGACAGCAGCCCCTCCACTTTTCCCCCGTCCTGCCCGCAGCTCACATTCTCCTCTATACTGTGGGCAAAAAGCTTATAGTCCTGAAATACTGCCGCCAGCTGCCCCATATAGGAACGATGGTCATAGGCATAGATATCCCGTCCATTTACCAGGATCCTGCCGGATTGAGGACGACAGAAACGGCACAGCAGCTTTACCAGGGTGCTCTTGCCCGCACCGTTAAGCCCCACCAGGGCAATCTTTTCTCCCTTTTCCACCGAAAAGCTCACCTGATCCAACACCATCCTGTCACTGCCCGGATAGCTGAAGCTGACATTTTCAAAAACCACACTCTCCACCGGCCCCTTGAAGGCTATTCCCTCCAGACTTTCCTGCTCGTCCGGCAGACCCATCAACTCCAGAAAAGGATCCAGGTACCCCAGCAGCTGCCCCAGTCTGATGACAGACTGCCCCAGTTCTGTGATATTTGCAGAAAACTGCACCGCCGCGTTCACATACATGACAAAGGAGCCCAGGCCGATGCGTCCCCCCAGCCAGTCCGCAGCCACCCGTATTCCCACATAACCGTAGGAAAACGCTGCCTGCAGATCGTTGATTACGCTGTAGATTCCCATATAGCTCCCCTGTCTCCGGCGGAACCTGTCAAACATGTCCGTCATATTCCGGTTGTACCACGCCACCCTGTCTCCCACCATCCCGGCCATATCGTAAAGGCGCAGATCCTTCTGGAGAGCATCCCCATAAGCCAGGTTCACATAGTACCCATACCGACGGTTCAATGGAAGCGTCATCTCATTTACTTTCCTCTGGTGCACATAAAACCGCTTCTGGATCACCAGCATCACGCCCACCAACACCAGGAGCACCGCCGCCAGGACCGGACTCAGGGTCATCATCACCGCCCCCAGGCCCAGAATGCTGCTTCCCGTCTGCAGGATCCCCGCCAGACTGGTGATCATATTACCCATGGCCTCCTGGTTCTCAAAGGCAAAAGAGGCTCTCTCCTTCAGATCCAGGTAATAGGGATCCTCCAGCCTGGCATAGGGCAGGCTCATGACCTTTTCCCCCAGCAGCCGCTCCATCTTCTGGGTCACACAGGGATTCTGCACTTCCATGCAGCGTTTCATTACAAGATCCAGCCAGGCAAAAAACAGGTTGGAGCCCACCACCAGCCCTCCGTACAGAAGCAGCCTTTCAGGCTCACACCCGCCGGTAAGCTCGTCGATGAGGAATTTGGGCAGCACCACATTCATCACAACCCGGCCCCCTGTGAGCAGCGTCTGTACCACCAACAACACAATATAGGAAGGCACTGTCTCCCAGGATATCCGAAAGAACAGCCTTAATTTTTTCCATTGACTCATCTCATTCCTCCTGCGCCCCTTGGGTATAATATTTTCCCTGCACGGTGAACATTTCGTAATAACTGCCCCGGCGGGCCATCAGCTCCTCATGGGTTCCGTACTCCCTCAGACCATCATGGTCGAACATGGCAATATGATCACAGAAACGTGTACTGGCAAGCCGGTGAGAGATATACAGCGCCGTCCGCCCCTTCACCAGACTGTCAAAATTCTCATAGATCTCCGCCTCTGCCAGAGGATCCAGGGCTGCGGTGGGTTCATCCATAATCACCATGGGCGCGTCCTTGTAGAGGGCCCTGGCAATGGCCAGTTTCTGGTTCTGGCCCCCGGAGAGAAGTGCCCCGTCCTCCTCCACCACCTTCAGCATCATCTGCTCCACACCCTTGGGCAGGGCTTTCACGGTCTCCCCCAGACCCGCCCGCTCCAGAGCCTGTTCCACCCGTCCATGGTCAATGCCCTCCCTGCGGCAGGCTACATTTTCCTCCAGCGTGAAGGCCAGAATGTTCACATCCTGGAATACGGCGGAAAACATGGAATACAGAGCTTTTTTGTCAAATTCCCCAATGGGAATGCCGTTGATGCGGATCTCCCCTTCCGTCACATCGTACAGTCCCGTCATCAGCTTCACCAGGGTACTCTTGCCCGCACCGTTGACGCCCACCACAGCCAGACGTTCTCCCTTATGAATGGTCAGATTCAGGTGACGGAAGACATACTTTTCCGCCCCGGGATAGCGAAAACCCACATCGTCAAAGACAATCTCCAGAGTCCCCTCCTCTATGGCCTGGCGGCTGCCCCCCTTTTCTCCCATATCCTTATCCAGGAAGCAATACATCTCATGGACATACTGGCCCTCATTCAGCACAAAACTCAGCTGCTCGGCAGCCTGTTTCAGATATCCTGAGAGGGTCAGAGCCGCCGTGAGATACATGGAAAAATCCGCCACGGACATGCCTGCCGCCGTGCGTACAATCAGGGTACCATAGGTCAGAATATCCCCCAAAAGCAGCACCGCCAGACCTGCAAGCCCAAGATAATACTCTCTGGCGGCAAGCAGTCTGTTCAGGTTTCTGAACCCCTGAATTTCCCTGGAATAATTCTCCAGAAGCCTCTCCTTCATTCTGTACATGCGAATGTCTTTTCCATAGGCAAAGTCGCTGGAAACCTGGTTATAATAATGAATCTTCCGCAGCCAGCCGGCCTCCTCCTCCCTTTTTCCATAGCGAAAGCGGTGGCTCATGCGGCTGATCCACACCATGGCGGCAAGGTTCAGGCCAAGTCCCAGAAGCACCCAAAGGCTCAGACGGCCCACAAAAACACTCAGGGCCGCGGCGCACAGGAACACTGCAGGTATCTCATAGAGCTTGTGATAGATTCCCTCCACTCCGTTCTCATTGCTCTGGGTGGCAATAAACGCCTTGTAATATTTCTGCAAAAACCCGGCGTCCTCCGTATTGGGATAGGCCATCTCCATCAATTTCACACTGGTCAGCCTCACGTAATCCAGACGCAGAAGAGATATTTTGGAGTAGGGCATATGTTTCAGGAAAGTGCGCACAAAGCCAATTGCCCCCGCCAGCACAAAATACCCTGCCGCCGTCCACAGCACTGCCTCCGGTCTGGCCTCATAGCCCTTTTGAAGCTCTCCCAGGATAAGCTTTGGCAGCGCAACTGCCAGAAAAGGATAGACCGCCGCAGCAACAGTGTATATCCCGCAAAAAGCAAACAGACGCGGATTCATCTCCCAGGCGTTTTTCAGCATCCGCTTCAGGGTCGCTCCCAAGGGATAGGACCTCTTTACTTCTGTATGTTCCATTGCCACCCTCCATTTCTCTGCTGTCCTTCGTGAATCTGCTGTTCCCGCTGCTGCTCCTGGCGTTCTACGCGGGTCAGGGACAGCTGTCCAATTCCTCTGCCTGTCTCCTCCAGGCTCTGTTTCCTCACCTGGTAATAGACCTTCTTCTTCTCCTGGGTCATCTGTACCTCAATCAGCTCCTCCGCCATCAAAATTCCCAGATGGTGCAGCACTGTGGCCGGCGTCAGCCCAAGCTCCCTGGCCATCTCCTGCAGATAGCAGGGACGCTCCACCAGCTGATGAATGATTTTCAGTCTCACAGGATCCCCCAGGGCCTTCAGTCTGGCCAGAAGGCGGTCGTCATTGTACAGATCTTTCTGCCTGGATTTGTACAGATAAAAGGTCTCGATCCCCAGATGAAGTTTCAGCTCCACAGTCCCCGATTCCGCAGTGTCCTCCGTATCCTCCGTGGCCTGCAGCATAATCCCGTCATAGCGCATTACCCCAGGGGTAATGGCCCCTATACAATTCCCCTCGCACTGAAGTCCCACCTCCCGGAGCAGGGAGGACAGCTCTTCCGGTTTTTTCAAAAATTCCATGCATGCGTCATACCTCTCCTGCACCAGTTCCAGACAACTGCGCCCCACCTCCGCGCATGCCCCCTGAATGCTCCAGAGCTGCTCCATCACTTCCCGCCGTTCCGAGTACAGTCTCAAAAGTTTAAATTTATCGGCGTCCGCGCCCTCCCAGCCCTCCAGGGCCTCCATCACATCCGCCAATCCCCGGATCACCGGTTCCCGGGCGTCCGGAGACTTCTGCAGGTCGCTTCCCAGCATGCGCTGAAAAGCCCGGTTCAGCAGCCCCTCCAATTCCTCCTCCGTCGGTCTCTCCTCTCCCTCCAGTACATACTGCATCTGGGTCAGGAAGGAGATCATGGGCGGATCATAGCTTCGCAGGCTCTCCCTCTCCCTGGGGGTGGCGTCCACATATCCTCCCAGCAAAGGATACTGCTCCAGAATCGGCTTCAGTCTGGCACGCATGGCCCCACGGTAACTTCGATAGGGGAGCAGGAATTCCTCTTTCTGTCCCCTGCTCCATGCACTGTTCTTCTCCAGCCACGCTTCACTGTCCAGCACATAGACATAGTTCATGCATGCCATCATCTCCAGCAGCCAGAATGGCTCCGGACGTACGGACATATTCCACTGTTTGCTCATGCCCTCAGAGCTCCTTTCATTATTGTAGAATGTTTTATTTATATCTGGTTTATTTTATTTTTACCATAATATATTATATATGTCAAGTATATTTTATATTTATCTAATATATAAGAAAACGCCCGGATGGTGCAGGACCATTCGGGCGCCGGGCAGATACTTTTGCTTCTATTTCATACTTTGTCCTTGATTTTTTGTGTTATAGTCAGCGTCAGGACACCCGGAGGGGGCCGAAAATGGCGTACATTTTACCTTGTTCCAGTTGGGCGCTGATCCCACGCAGCACAGTATGCTTTCCATAGGCATATCTGAGATTTTCGATTTCTATAATTGGCATGCTTTCACCCTCCTTAACCCATTTTTGACAGGATTTCATTTGGCTTGTTTTTCGCCGGACATAGAGGTATGCCCGCTGCCATATTTGCATTGTGTATACATCTCCTTTGTTGGTTTTATCACGCTTATCAAAATAGCACCTCTGTGTTTCACCAATATGGAGCGTATATTTCACCAGTATTTCAAACAAAAAAGCTCCCCACTTCAAAAGCAGGAAGCTGATTGTGTGACTGCTAAAAGAAAATAGTGAAACGCATACCACTGTGCTTTTCTCCGCCCTGGCCGACAAACGGCTCAAAGGAAAACCGATAAGAGAGGGTATTCAAAATTCTTGCGGTGATATATAGGCCCAGTCCATTTCCACCATCCGGGTTTTCACTTCCCTGGTTCCGGCTGCGGGAGAAATCGGGCCGGTAGAACGGCTCAAAAATGTGCGGCAGCACACTTGCTTGAATAGGCTCACATTCATTTTCAATGATAACAGCTCTGCCACGAAAATAGGCATTTACTTTTCCGGGAGACTTCGTATGCTTAACGGCGTTTGAAAGAATATTTGACAGGGCCTTTTCCATGGCGTTCGCGGGAAAGCTGGCTGAAAAGTCATCGGAAAATCCGTGCTTTGGAGGCATCCAATATCTCCTGTATCATCACACCAAATTTATTCACCATATCCCGGCACACCGGCAGATAGGTTTCCCAGTCCCGATACCTGCCAATACCCATTATCATGTTGTCGAGCATACCCCCCAACGCTGTGACAGGCGTTTTCAATTCATGGGACGCCGCCCGCAGGAAGTCCACCTTTGCCGCCTCCGCTTCACTGACACGGGCATTTTCTTCCTGCAAATTATCTATGGTCGTGAGCAGACTTTGATATAGAGCATTGACATTTTCTGAAAGTATTCCTATCTCGTCCTGAGTTCCCACATGGCATACCACCCAGGGGTCAAGTTCTTTCATCCGGGCTGTCATGGCTGAGATCTCAGATATTGATAAGCTGATCCTGTGTATCTTGAAATTTGGCTTCCTTTTGGCTGGTGTACACAATGGGCATCATGAAATAGAACAGGGCATGGCTGATGAGCAAGACAACTGCCATCAGCGAAAAAACATATAAAAATGTCTCAGGAAACAGCTTTAACCGCTTCATGGGGATACCTCAAAACGGTAGCCTACACCCTTTACCGTTGTGATACAGTTCAAGTCCAGCTTTTGGCGTATCCTCCGAATATGTGTGTCAATCGTGCGATCATAAAGCGGCGCGTCTATTCCCCAAACGCCGTCGATCAGTTTTTCGCGTGTCATGACCCGCCCTGTATTTTCAATCAACAGTTTAAACAGTTGTATTTCCTTTGGAGCCAGCTCTATGGGTTCACCGTTTCTTTCCGCTAAATAGCCGTTAAAGTCTACAGAAATATTTCCGCATCTCCAAATATCCTTTTCCTCAATTTTCCCGCCACGACGCAACAGGGCCAGGACACGCTTCCCCAATAAGACCATGGAAAACGGCTTCGTAATATAATCTCTTTGCGTATTTCTTTTAGGACTTGGATGCCATCCATGTTGGGAAGCATATTATACCATCCGTATGTGTCACCAGTGTGAATTTCTTCTACCGTCTTGTGAAAGCAAAAAATAAAGCCGCAAACCCTCGATTTTCCTGGGAAAACCTTGGTTCTGCGGCTTTGCATGAAAAAAGCGGGTGATGGGAATCGAACCCACGTATCCAGCTTGGAAGGCTGGTGTTCTACCATTGAACTACACCCGCATATAATATATTTATCAATTCCCTCAGGTTTTAGATACCTGCAGGTCTCTCTCATGAACATTAATATAATACCATGCCATTCAAACTTTGTCAATCCCTAAAATAATTTTTTTATTCTGTTTTCTTGACTGTCCATTTTCACTGTGATAACCCTAAAGGAACTGAGTCTGAATGTCATGAGCGGCGCAGGCCTGGCCAGACTCTCCGGCGTAAAGACTCTGAAAGCTCTCCGTGTGAGAGCCCTGACCCACATCCATGTGGAGGAACTGGCCCCTTTCACGGGACTAAAGGAGCTGGGTATTGAGAATATGGAGCTGAGAGACGCGGCCTTTATTGGCCAAATGAAGAATCTGAAAAAATTAGACCTGCACCACAGCAGACTGAACAACCTGGATTTTCTGAAAAATCTAAAGAAACTGACAGAATTCCACCTGGCTGAAAGAGCTGAGAATGAGGACGGACTTTCAGCGCTAAATCAATTGGCAAGGCTGAAAGAATTTATCTATCCTGTGACAGATCTCTCTGTTTATCAGGGCCATAGTACCCTGGAACATGTGGGAATGACCGCTGGTGTTGAGGAGGGGTTTGAAGCCTTTGCCGGAAGCAGGGTGAGAAGCTTCACTCTGCTGGGAAATACCCACCAGGAGCGGCCTGAAGAGGTCAGGCGCCAGATGGAAAAATATGTCCGTATCCGCTCCTGGGGGACCGAAGGCTGAGTCAGGGCAGATTGATATCGCCCTCTCCTTCGTCTACGCAAAGAATATCCTGAAAGCTTAGCCCGTTACACTGTTTTCTAAAAATACAATTTTCCTATGCAGTTTCTCTCTCAGCTGAATCATCCAATCTGGTTCGTCAGGATGTTCTTCGGCAATGCAGCGAATTAATCTTGCATAAGAATACAAATTGCAGAATCGCCGCATCAGTTTTAATTTTTCGGCATAATCCGCTTCTAACATTTTTACACTTTGATACCCCTGCAGGAAAATGGTTTTTGCAATCATTTTCCTGTCCTCTGAAATGTTTTCCAGCAAGGCGTCCAGAGCCTGTTCCAAATCAACCAGAAAGAAGTGATACATACCATCTTCAAAGTCGATAGCAGTACAGCAGTGCTTATCCTCGTCCCAAAATACATTGTCCGGCTCAAAATCGTAATGGACCAGTCCAAAAGAATCGCCTGTCTGAGAAAGTTTGTTCAACTCCTGCCGGACTTCCTCCAACTCAACCAGCATTTTATTGGGAGCATGGCCCTCTTCCAGTGTTTCCCCAATCCATAACAGCACATCACAATAAGTCCATTTTCTGATTTCCGGGGAATACTCTGCGGATAAAATATGGAGCTGTCCGAGAGCCTTTCCATACGCATACACAATACGGTCGTTACAGTCGGTATCTTCAATAGAAATTCCGTCAACACCCTTAAAAACACTCGCATAATATTTTCCCCAAGTTGAATCAATTGTGACAACAAGTTCACCCAAATTGGATGCAACAGGGATTACGGCAGGGTAACTTCTCTTTTGCAGATAACGCAGAAATTCCAATTCACCTCTCAGATTGTTTTCCATTTTCTCCGACACAGGAGATAAGCGCAGATACCGCATATTTCCCTGCCATAGGAAAGGATAGATTGCATTTGATGAAATCCGAAAATGTTGCAGACAGTCCCCAAGAGTCTCAGCATCATAATCCCAATTTTTCAAAGCAAACTTTGCAAGGTCGAAATTCTCATATAAATATTTTAATCTTAACATAAGTCCCTTCTGAAGCATAAGCTTCCATCCGTTAATATGTAATCACCTCATATATTTCGGATTTATCACGACTCATATTCTTCTGATATGCTTTCATGTCAATCGCCTCCTTTCAATGACAAAACACTCTGACACACTTACATTCGACAATTTATTATAATACCATTATTTTTGATTTACAACCATAAAATATAGGACACGGCAAACTCTATCCCTACAAACTGGTATCTTAAGGGATATAGTACTGCAGCAGAAGCTTCACCACACGGCTGTAACTTACTTTCCCGTCGGAGATACCGTTTACCTTCAGATTCACATCAATGAACACATCCGCCGCCTTGTCCACCACCTCCGTGTCGATAAGGGCTTTCCCATTGATGCGGTCCCATTCCTCCTGGGTCACAAACACATTGTCCTCCCATACCTGTTCCGACACCGCCACGGGAGGCAGTTCCTTCACAGCCTCCTGGTATGCTTTCCTACTGTCCCGCCAGGCATAGTAGAGATCATTGTTCAGATAGGTCAGC